>JACQEN010000139.1 GCA_016200585.1 Deltaproteobacteria bacterium | reverse complement strand
CGGCGAAACGTTCCAGGTCGGGCAGCCGGGCCATGGTGCCGTCGTCCTTCATGATCTCGCAGATCACCCCGGCGGGTTTGAGCCCGGCGAGGCGAGCCAGATCCACCGAACCTTCGGTTTGGCCGGTGCGCACGAGCACGCCGCCGCGCCGGGCGCGCAGCGGAAAGACGTGGCCCGGTACGATCAGGTCCTGCGGCCGAACACTGTCGCGAATCGCCGTACGCACGGTGACGGCGCGATCGGCGGCGGAAATGCCGTTGGTGATTCCGTGCCGCGCGTCGATGGAGACCGTGAACGCCGTCCCCAATGGCGCGCGGTTTTCGGCGACCATCATGCTCAGCCCAAGCTCTTCGATGCGTTTTTCGGTCAGCGCCAGGCAGATCAGGCCGCGGCCGTACTTGGCCATGAAATTAATCGTCTCCGGCGTCACCTTTTCCGCCGCCATGCACAGATCGCCCTCGTTCTCACGGTTCTCATCGTCCATGAGAATCACCATCTTGCCGGCGCGAATCTCGGCGATGCACTCTTCGATGGAGCTGATCCGCCGCGGGCGCTTGGCAGGCGTGCGGAAGGTCGTGAACATAGCTCTGAGTCTATAACCCGCGTCCGACGCTAAGCAAAGCCGCTGGTGGGATTCACAGCCAGGCCTCGATACTGTCCCGCCGCAGACGGCGGAGTCTCTATTTTCCTCTCCCGGGGCTTGCCGCTTGCCAGGGGCGCGGTCCTAAGAGAAGATGCGCGCTCGTTGGTGATGGCGGTGTAGCGATGCGTATCAGTGAGGGAATCGACAGACGGGCGGTGGTTGTGCGGCCACCGTGGAGCACGTTCGAGGAGGCGATTTCAGGCCTGGTCGAGCGTTTGGCCGAGATCGGCAAGATTCAACGAGCGTTGATCGAACAGGCAAAAGCCCGGATCTGCGAGCGCGAAGCGATTGCTTCGACGGCGATGGTCGACATCGGAGTCAGTATCCCGCACGCCCGCGTCGAGGGGATCAAGGGCATCGTTGCAGCCACCGCCGTATCACCGGCGGGGGTGTACCAAGTTGCCGACGGAGCCCCGATCGGTATCGTGACGCTGGTGCTGTCGTCCCCGTCGCTGACCGGCGAGCACTTGAATTTCCTGTCGTCGATGTCGATGCTCCTGCAGTCGGAGCACACTCGAGCGGGTTTGCGAAATGCGGCAAGCCCCGACGAAATCTGGCGCTTAGTGCACGAAAACGAGTCCTTGCGCGCCTGACTTTGGGCTACATCGGTCTTTATTTCTGCTATTGTGGACGCCGCTATGGGCAACCCCGTTACCAACCTGGATTTCATTAGCCGCGCCAATGCCGAGTACGTCGACGCGCTCTACGAACAGTTCCAGCGTGATCCGGCTTCGGTTGACGCGTCGTGGGCGCTGTTCTTCGCCGGCTTCGAAGCGGCGCGCGGCAACGGCGCCCGGCCAGCGGCAGTGGCTCCGGCGGCGGTGGCGCGCACGGCCGTCGACGGTGAACGGCACATCGGCGTCTTCGACCTGATCCACTCGTATCGTGAGCTCGGTCACCTCGTCGCCAACCTCGATCCGCTCGGCCACAACCAAACCGCCCATCCTCTGCTCGAGCCGAGTGAGTTCGGATTCACCGAGGCCGACCTCGATCGCGTGTTGAGCTGCCCGATCCTCAAAGGTTGTTCACAAGCTCCGTTGCGCGAAATCATCGAGCGCCTGCGCGCCACGTACTGCGGCACGTTGGGTGTCGAGTATATGGACATCCCGGTCAAGGAACAGCGAGCGTGGCTGCAAGAGCGCATGGAGCCGTTGCTCAACCGCCCGGCGTTGAGCCCTGAGCAACGCCAACACGTGCTGTCGTTGCTCACATCAGCAGAGGGCTTCGAGCAGTACCTGCACACCAAGTACGTCGGCCAGAAGCGCTTCTCGCTCGAGGGCGGGGATGTCTTGATTCCCATGCTCGACGCGATGGTGGAGGAATGCAGCGCGCAAGGCGTCGGAGAAATCGTCATGGGCATGGCCCATCGCGGCCGCCTCAACGTCCTGGCGCACACCTTTCGCAAGCCGTACGAAATGATCTTCACCGAGTTCGAGGGTACGCGCCTGCCGCAGCACATCACCGGCGACGGCGACGTGAAGTACCACCTCGGGTATTCACGCGAATATACGACACGCTTCGGCCGCAACATCCACCTTTCGATGTGCTCCAACCCCAGTCATCTCGAAGCGATTGATCCGGTGGTCGAAGGCCTGGTGCGCGCCAAGCAGCACCGCCTGGGCGACGAGGCGCGCGGCGCCGTCGTTCCGGTGTTGATCCACGGCGACGCGGCTTTCACCGGTCAAGGTCTGGTCGCCGAAACGCTCGCCCTGTCGGAGCTGCAGGAGTTCCGTACCGGCGGCACCATCCACATCATCATCAACAACCAGATCGGCTTTACCGCCGAACCGTCCGACTATCGCTTTACGCGCTACCCCAGCGACATTGCCAAAATCATCCAAGCGCCGGTGTTTCACGTCAACGGCGACGACCCCGAAGCGGCGGTTCACGCGGCGCGTTTGGCGGCGGCGTTTCGTGCTGCATTCAAGGTCGACGTCATCATCGACCTGATCTGCTACCGCCGTTATGGCCACAACGAGACCGACGATCCCACCTCAACGCAGCCGTTGATGTACAAGGAGATCGCGGCGCACCCGAGTGTCCGCAAGCTCTACGCCGAACGTTTGATCGCCGAGGGCGTCACGACGCAGGAGGAGATCGACAAGAAGGCCTCGGCCTTGCGCGAGTTGTTCGACGATGCGCTCAACTATGCGCGCGACTTTATGCCGCGGCAGCAAGTGTTCGCGCTCGGTGGGTTGTGGAAGGGCATGCGCTGGGCGGGCGACGATTGGAGTGCGCAGACCGCTGTGCCGGCCGGCCGCTTGCATCAAGTGGTCGATGGTGTGTTGCGCCTGCCGCAAGGCTTTGCGGTCCATCCCAAGGTCCATAAGCTTCTCGTGCAACGTCGCGAGATGGTGCGCCAGGGAGCGGAGATCGACTGGGGCGGCGGGGAAATGCTGGCTTTTGGAACGTTGCTTCTCGAAGGTACCCATGTCCGCTTGAGCGGGCAGGACAGCGGTCGTGGAACGTTCAGCCACCGGCATTCGGTGTTGCGCGACGTCGATACCAACCAACGCTACGTGCCGCTCGATCACGTCGCACCCGATCAAGCGCGCTTTACGGTGATCGACAGTATGTTGTCGGAAGCCGCCGTGCTCGGTTTCGAATACGGCTTTGCGGCCGCCGATCCGACCAATCTGGTGATTTGGGAGGCGCAGTTCGGCGACTTCGCCAACGGCGCTCAAGTCATCATCGACCAGTTCATCTCGTCCGCCGAATCGAAGTGGCAGAAGATGAACGGCTTGGTCATGCTGCTGCCGCATGGCTACGAGGGGCAAGGGCCCGAACACTCGAGTGCACGCCTGGAACGCTACCTGCAACTGTGCGCCGAAAATAATCTGCAAGTCTGCAACCTGACGACGCCGGCACAGTACTTCCACGCGCTGCGCCGGCAGATGCACCGCAATTTCCGCAAGCCGCTGATCGTCATGAGCCCCAAGAGTCTGCTGCGGGACATCGACGACATCGCCATCGCCCGTGTCGAGCAACTCTATCCATTTCCCGACAAAGGCATCGAGCAAGTGTTGCAGCTCTACGGCAACGCGCGCGAGGTGATGTGGGTGCAGGAGGAGCCGTGGAATATGGGTGCCTGGCACGAGATGCATCGCCGTCTGACGCGCTTGGTTGGTGAGACGCACGCCGTTACGTATTCCGGGCGTCGCGCCTCCGCCAGCCCGGCAACCGGTTCCTACAAGGCCCACAAGACGGAGGAGGCCGACTTGATCAACAACGCCCTGCGGAGGAGCTATGCCCGTTGAGGTTCGCATCCCCACCTTGGGGGAATCGATTACGGAAGGGGTGATCGTCCGTTGGATCAAACACGATGGCGACGCGGTCGCCGTCGATGATCCGTTGCTGGAGCTCGAAACCGACAAGGCCAGCGTCGAAATACCCGCCGTCGGCAGCGGCGTGCTCAAAGTATTGAAGGCCGAAGGCAGCACCGTGCAGGTCGGCGATATCGTTGCCAGCATCGAGAGCGGCGGTGCGCCGGCCCGCAAGACGGGCGCGATCGAGGCGCCACCCGCGCCGCCCGAGGCGGCGCTCGCGAAGCCGGTGGAAGCGTCACGTCCGACGAGCACCGCAAGCCACTTGTTGAGTCCGGCGGTGCGCAAACTGGTCGAAGAGCACCGCATCGAGCCGCAAGCGATTCAAGGTACGGGACGCGCCGGGCGCCTGACGAAGGCCGACGTTCTGGCGTACCTCGACAAGGCGGAGGCTATGCCGACGGCAGGGCCGGCGGTTGCAGCCGCGATGCCGGCGTCGTCTCCGGCGACTCCGGTTGTGTCGGCGGCGAGCATTACGCCGGCCGCGTCCGCTGCGGAAGAAGAGCGTGTGCCGATGACGCATCTACGCAAGCGCATCGCCGAGCGGCTGGTGCAGGCGCAGCACACGGCGGCGATCCTCACGACCTTCAATGAGGTCGACATGAGTGCGGTCATGGAGCTGCGGGCTCGTTACAAAGAGCGCTTCAAACAGACGCACGGCGTCACGCTCGGTTTCATGTCGTTCTTTGCGCGCGCCAGCATCTCGGCGATCGAAGAGCTGCCATTGGTCAATGCTCAGATCGACGCGACGGACGTTGTCTACAAGAAGCACGTTCACCTCGGCATCGCCGTCGGTACCGAGCGCGGTTTGGTAGTGCCGATCGTTCACCATGCGGATCAACTGTCGTTTGCCGGGATCGAAATGGAGATCGAGCGCCTCGCTGGTTTGGCGCGCCAGGGCAAGCTCGGTATCAACGATCTCAGCGGCGGTACGTTCACGATTTCCAACGGCGGTGTGTACGGGTCCCTGTTATCGACGCCGATCCTCAATCCGCCGCAGAGTGCGATTCTCGGCATGCACAAGATCGAGAAGCGCCCGGTGGTGATTGATGATCAAATCGTCATCCGGCCTATGATGTACCTGGCGCTGTCGTACGATCATCGTCTCATCGACGGCGAGCAGGCGGTGACCTTCCTGGTGAAAGTGAAGGAGCGCCTCGAGGATCCTGCAAGATTGTTGCTGGAAGTGTGACCCGAGATGGACGCCAGCCCCGAAGCAACGTTCGACCTCGTCGTCATCGGCTCGGGCCCGGGTGGCTACATTGCCGCCATCCGCGCGGCGCAGCTGGGGATGAAGGTGGCGTGCGTCGAGAAGGATCCGGCGCTCGGTGGAACCTGCCTCAACATCGGCTGCATTCCGAGCAAAGCATTACTCGATTCGAGCGAGCGCTTTCATCAGGCCCGGCACGATCTGGCGGCCCACGGCGTGAAGGTCGGTAGCGTCGAGCTCGATTTGCCGACGATGCTGTCGCGCAAAGATCGTGTCGTAAAGGTTCTGACGCAGGGCATCGCCGGCTTGTTCAAGAAACACAAGGTCGAGCGTGTCGCCGGTGTCGGACGCATCCGGTCGGCGACGGCGGTTGAAGTGGCAAACGGTGAGGCCAAGCGCACGCTGGCGACCAACCGGATTCTCATTGCCACCGGCAGCGCCCCGATCGCTCTGCCGGGGCTGAGCTTCGATGGGCAACGCATCCTCTCGTCGACCGAAGCGCTGGATCTGCAAACGGTGCCGGAACGTATGCTGGTGGTCGGCGGTGGAGCGATCGGACTCGAACTGGGCTCCGTGTGGTCGCGCCTCGGCAGCAAGGTGCTGGTTGTCGAGTTTCTCGACCGCATCGTTCCGGGCATGGACCGTAAGATGGGCGAGATGCTGCAGAAGTCGCTGGAGAAGCAGGGGCTCAAGTTCCAGCTGCAGACCACGGCCAAGAGCGCGACGGTCGAAGATGGCAAGGTGCAGGTGACGCTGGAGTCGCAGGGCCAAACGACTGAGGATCGCTTCGACGTCGTCTTGGTTGCGGTTGGGCGCCGGCCGTACAGCGAAGGTCTCGGGGCTCGTGAAGTCGGGGTCGCGTACGATGCGCGCGGTCGTATTCTGGTCGACGAGCGCTTTGAGACCAACGTCAAGGGAGTCTTTGCGATCGGCGATGTCATCCCGGGCGTGATGCTGGCGCACAAAGCCGAAGAGGAAGGCGTTGCGGCGGTTGAGCTCATGGCCGGGCAGGCCGGACACGTCGACTACGACGTCATCCCCAACGTCGTCTACACCGCTCCGGAGCTCGCCAGCGTCGGAATGACGGAAGAGCAATTGAAAGAGCAGGGCACCGAGTACAAGGTCGGTACGTTTCCGTTTGTCGCCAACGGACGCGCCCGCGGTATGAACGAAACCGAAGGGCAGGTGAAAATCCTTGCCGATGCCGCGAGTGATCGCGTTCTCGGGGTGCACATCCTCGGTTCACGAGCCTCCGACATGATCGCCGAAGCGGCGCTGGGCATGGCGTTTCGCGCCAGCTCCGAAGACATCGCTCGCCCGTGCCATGCCCATCCGACGTTGCCTGAAGCCGTCAAGGAAGCGGCGTTGGCGGTCTTGGGTCGGCCGCTGAACATCTGACTCGGGTCTGCTCAAAGCCATCGGTGATCCGCAAGCCGGGCAGGTTGGTGCGCTGGCCTCCGACCGATCAGACCGATCCGCCGGATCAGTCTGATCCGTTCGATTCACTCAACCCCCTTGACGGCTCTGTCGGCGCAGACAACCATTGCCGTCGGGGAGCTGCACGGCGCTGAACGAAGGAGGGCATGTTAATGGCCGAAGGTAAGAGGTTGGGCATCCTGGTTGGCGGTGGTCCGGCGCCCGGCATCAACAGCGTCATCGCAGCGGCAACGATCCGCAGCATCCTCGAAGGTGTCGAAGTGATCGGCATTCGCGACGGCTTCGAATGGATCATGCAGGGCAACATCGACAACGTGGTTCCGTTGACCATCGACATGGTCAGCCGGCTGCATTTCCGCGGCGGTTCGACCATCGGCATTGCCCGCGCCAACCCGACAAAGGACGTCAAACATCTCGAAAACTGCATCAGCTCCTTGCAACGGCTCGGGATCGACCGGCTGATCACCATTGGGGGCGACGATACGGCATTTTCGGCGATGAAGATTTCAGACCAATCGGCCGGCCGTCTGCGCGTCGTGCACGTGCCGAAGACGATTGACAACGATCTCGACCTGCCGCCGGCGATCGACACGTTCGGCTTCCAGACCGCACGTCATATCGGGGTCGAATTGGTGAAGAATCTGATGGTCGATGCCTATGCGACGTCGCGCTGGTACATCGTCATCTCGATGGGCCGCAAGGCGGGGCACCTGGCTCTCGGCATCGGTAAGGCGGCCGGGGCGACCCTCACCCTGATTCTCGAAGAATTCGGCGGCCAACGCATCCGCCTGAAGACGATCGTCGACACCCTGGCGTGCGCGGTCATCAAACGTCTGAGCGAGGGACGCCGCGATGGAGTTGCCGTGGTCGCGGAAGGAGTTGTCCTCGATATCGATCCAGAAGACCTGAAAGAATTGCAGAGCGTCGGTCGCGACGAGCATGGCAATGTACGCATCGCCGATATCGATATCGGCGAGATCCTCAAACACGCCGTAACCGAGCGCCTCAAACAGCTCGGCGTCAAAGCGACGATTACGCCGAAGAACATCGGTTACGAGCTGCGCTGCGCCGATCCGATTCCATACGACATGGAATACACCCGCGACCTCGGTTACTGCGCCGCCAAGTATCTCATCGAAGGCGGAGACAAGGTCATGGTGTCAATGCAGGGCGGCCAGTTCGTGCCGGTGCCGTTCTCGCAATTGCTCGATCCCAAGAGCGGTCGCGCCAAGATCCGCCTGGTCGACATTCACTCGGCGCGCTACGCGATCGCTCGGCGCTACATGATCCGCCTGCGCCGCGACGACTTCGAAGCCCTCGACGAGCTTGCCCGGTTTGCCAAGACCGCCGGTCTGTCGGTCGAGGAGTTCAGCAAGCAGTTCGGCTACCTCGTCGACAGCGAGCCGCCGCCTTTGGTGCTACCGCTGGTCTAAGCGGGAATCTACCCGAGCTTGAATCCCAGCAGGAACCCGGTGACGAAGGCGCCACCGAATGGCAAGTTGCCGCTGATCACGGCCCAAGCGCGGTCGGCCAGGGTGACGCCGCTGCCGTCGCTCCACACCCCGGTCGCGGTGTGCTCCACCGCGCCCCAGTTGACGGTGATCAAACCGTTGTAGGCGAGGATCTGGATCAGCAAGAACAAGACACCAAGCAGAATGGCCGCGACTTTGGCGATCTTCTTCGCCGTATAGCCGACCACCAGACCGGCCATGCCGCCGAAGCCAAGCTGCGTGACCGGCAGATTGCCGAAGAGCTGTGAGACGTCCATCAGGGGGGGATCGTTCGATCGCTTCGCAAGTCGCGAGACAGTTGCGTTACGCCGTCGCTGTGGTGCTGCTCGTTTGCTGGGGAGTTGTCGCGCTGGAGGTTGGCGGCACTGCTGGCGGTGGGATGTACGTCGACTGTTGCGCCGACGGATCACGCCGCGGCAGCCAGGCCGCGGCCATCAATGCAGAACCCATCAACAGCTCGAAGGCGGCGCTTAGCCATCCGAAGACGCCCGGGCTGCCCTCGATCGACGTGCCGAGCAAGCGTCCGCCGCAAGCGCCGAACCACATGCATGCGATGAACATCAGACGGTTGCGATTGGCCGCCGGGTCTAGCACCGACAGCAGCGTGAAGATGCCCATGACCGCGAATACGCCGCCATACGTGGCACGAACCTCTCCCAACACAGCCGATGCGGCAGCCGCGTTGACGATACCGAACCCGAGCACGCCCATGACCCGATCGGGGTAGAGAAGACCTGCGACTCCGAGAGCCAGCGTTACGGTGCCTGCAAATGCCGTAAGAACACGAGGATTCATGAACACCCTTTCCGTTTGCAGGTCGACTATCGATCATCGTCCGTCGACTGGCAAGCCGTGCCGAGCGTTGCGTCAAACATGCCCCCGGGCTAAGCGCGAGCCATCTGAATTCGCGCACCGCGGAGGAAACGACGATGATCGAGTGGAGCGAGCAACATTTGATGATTCAGGACATGGTACGCAAGTTCATCGACGCTGAGGTCGTTCCGAACCTCGAGCAGCTCGAGCATGGCGACCTGCCGCCGTACGCTACGATGCGCAAGCTGGTGAATGCCTTCGGTCTCGCCGAGGCGGCGCGCATGCGCTACGAGTCGCAGAAGGCCAAGGCATTGAAGGGCGGCGGCAGCGCGGGCGAGGAAGCGCATGGCAGCCGCAACGGTGGCGGTCCGCAAGCGGCTGACGCCGTCGCCATGCAGCTCATTCCGATCATCGAGCTCTCGAAATACGTTCCCGGCATGGTCACCGCCATGGGGGTCAGCATGGGCCTCACAGCGGGCGCCATCATGAGCAAGGGTACGTGGCCGCAACGCGACAAGTGGGCCCTGCCGTTGATGACGCTGGAGAAAGTCGGCGCTTGGGCGATTACCGAGCCCGGGTCGGGGTCGGACGCGTTCGGTTCGATGAAATCGACGGCGCGACGCGACGGCGATTTCTATCTGCTCAACGGCCAGAAGACATTCATCACCAATGGCCCCTACGCCGATACCATCGTCTTCATCTGCAAGCTCGACGATGGCAAGAGCGAAGCCCGCGACCGCAAGATCGTCAGCTTCATCCTCGACAAGGGCATGGATGGCCTCGTGCAATCGAAGCCGCTGCGCAAGATGGGGATGCATTCGTCGCCCACCGGTGAGCTGTTCCTCGACAACGTGCGCGTCGGCAAGGAGCGCTTGGTCGGCGAAAGCGAAGATGCGTACGGCGGTCGCGCCGGCGCCAAAGCGACCTTCGGTACGGAGCGTTCCGGGATGGTCGCGATGGCCTACGGTATGGTCGAGCGCTGCATCAGCTTGTGTACCGAGTACGCCAAAACGCGCGTCCAGTTCGGCAAGTCGATCGGCGAGTTTCAGTTGATCCAGTTGAAGCTGGCGAAGATGTATGTCGCCCGTATGAACATCCGCAACATGTTGTTCCGCCAGATCGAGCTGGCGGGACACGGCAAACAACTGAGCTTCGCCGAGGCGTCGGCGAACAAGCTCTACGCCGCACAAACGACGACCGAGGTGTGTCTGGAAGCCGTGCAACTTTTCGGCGGCAACGGCTACATGGCAGAGTACGGCGTCGAGCAACTGTGCCGCGACGCCAAGGTATTGCAGATCTACGGCGGTACCGATGAGATTCAGACGTCGCAGATCGCCAGGTCGATGCTGGCAGGAGACGCCTAGCGAACGCTGTCGATGAGCTCTATTTCCGACTCCTCACTTCTGCCTTCCGAGCCACTTGTGGATTCCCAAGGTCCGCAGCGCATCTTCCACTACTACGATCCCGCCGTCGGGTTGCGAGCGGTGGTAGTCATCGACACGGTGCGCTTCGGCATCAGTGCCGGCGGCGTACGCATGGCTGCCGACCTGACGCTCGAGGAGATGGTGCGCTTGGCGCGCGCCATGTCGTACAAGTTCGCGATGCTCGACATGCCGTGCGGCGGCGCCAAGGCCGGCATCTGGCTCGACCCGTCGGATCCGCGCCGCTCGCGGGTGATGCACGCCTTTCTCGACGCTATCCGGCCGCTGCTCGATAGCCGGGCGTACATGGCTGGCCCCGATATGGGTACGTCGAGCAACGATTTCGAATCGGTGTCGCAATCGTCTGCCTGCGCCCCGAGCTTGGGAGCGCAGATTCACGAAGGGTTGCCGCTGGAAGACCAACTCACCGGCTTCGGCGTCGTCGTCGCGACGCGCACGGCGGCCGAGAGGTTGGGCTGGTCGTTGCGTGAGGCCCGCGTCGCGATCGAAGGATTCGGCAAAGTCGGCACCGGCGCGGTGAAATACTTTGCGCGCGAGGGGGCGCGTCTGGTCGCGGTGTCGACGCTGCGCGGCGCCTTACTGGATCCGAACGGACTCGACATCGACCGACTTCTGGCGCTGCGCGTTTCTCACGGCGACGCGTTGGTCGAGGCCTACGACCCGAAGTGCAAGCCGATTGCTGCGTCTGCTTTGTTCGGGGTGCCCTGCGACATTCTCGTGCCGGGAGCGCGGCCAGACGCTATCCACGCCGGCAACGTCGGCTCGATCCAGGCGAAGCTGGTCGTACCCGCAGCCAACATGCCGTACGCACCTTGGACGACGGCGACCCTGGCGCAACACGGCATCGTGGCCATACCCGACTTCGTCAGTAACGCCGGGGGTGTCCTTGCCGGTCTCGTGGAAATGCAGGGTGGCGGTGTCGACGACGCCTTTACCACCGTTCGTGAGCGCGTCGCCTACAGCACGGGTTTGGTTTTGAACGAAGCCGAGGCTGCCGGTTGTACGCCGTACGAAGCGGCGGTGGCGATTTGCCAGCGCCGCCTTGCGATCGCCGGGTGATCCCCGGGCGCTTGTCGGCGTATCGGAGCATTGCGTGGATTTGCCGGCGCTAGAAAACGGTCATCGAGGCGTCGGTTGTTGGCGATACGCTGACAGTTGAAAGCTCCGGGCGGGCATGCTCAAGGGGCAGCCAAAGGGCATCGATGTTGCTGTGCGGACGGCTTCGGTTCAAACTGCGTTCAGAGAAGGGGCGAACATGAGGAGAGGTCGAGCTCGGTTCGGGATGGCTCTTGCGGCAGCGTTTTCGGCTGCATCTCTGAGTCTCGTAACTCAGGTTGCTTTGGCAGAGTCGCCCCCGTCTGGGATGAGGGTCTACATCGATCCGGCGACCGGCAAATTCATCGACGCACCGGCGGTTCAAGTTGTCGCGCCTCAGCCGCGTGCAGAACGGGCAGCCGAGCCGGCGATTCAAATCGTACCTGGGACGTCTCCGGCTGGCGGAGTCCTGGCCCAGATCCCTCCCCACCTGAGAGCTGAGATCCGCGTCGTCGTGCAACCCGACGGCCGGCTGCAGAGCGATTGTCGTCAGGGTTCGAGCGGCGAACCGTGATCCGAAGCCGAACGAACGCCAGCCCAAGCAGCAAAGCCATTCGGGCGATTTTGCTCGGCGGCGCACTGGCGTTGTCCGCGGTGAACACGGTCTTCGCCACCAATTTCGTCATCATCGACAATGACGGAGCGGGCGAGGGATTGAATGATACCTCCATCCGCCTGCCGGTCGGTGGCAATTCCGGCACGACGCTCGGGCAGCAGCGCCTCAACGTGCTTCAGGCGGCAGCGAGCTATTGGGGGGCGCTGCTGTCGAGCAACGTCGACATTCGGGTCGGCGCTCAATTCGATCCGATCACTTGCACGGGAACAAGCGCAACCCTGGGTTTTGCCTCACCGGTGACCGCAGCGGCAAATTTCAGCGGCGCTCCGGTGCCCAACACCTGGTATGCGGTTGCTCTGGCGAACGCCCTTGCCGGAGTCGATTTGGCGCCGTCCAACGATGACATTTCGTCGACCTTCAACCTCAGCATCGACAACGGTTGCCTCAACTTCGTGACCGGCTTCTACTACGGTCTCGATCACAATGCGCCGGCGGGAACGATCGATCTACTGGAAGTCGTCGAACACGAGCTGGCGCATGGCCTCGGTTTTCTGACCTTCGTGAATCTGTCTAGTGGTGCCAAGCTCTCCGGTTTCGACGACGCTTACATGCGCTTCCTGGAAGATCACAGCACCGGAGCGACGTTTTCTCAGATGACGGATGCCGAGCGCCTGGCAGCGAGCATCGACACGGGCGACTTGCATTGGATCGGCGGCAACGGTGTTTCGGCAGGGTCGGTGTTGACCAGCGGCAAAGGTGCTGGGGGCCACATCGTCATGTATGCGCCCAATCCCCTGCAATCCGGATCATCGGTATCGCACTTCGATACGTCCTTGTCGCCTAACGAATTGATGGAACCGAGCTACAACGCTTCGTTCATCGCCGCGGTGACGCTCGGGGCGTTCCGCGACATCGGTTGGCCGGCTCCCGGTCCAGCCGGAACGGCAACGCCGACGATGACCTTGACGCCGACCATGACCGCGACGTTGACATCTTCGTCGACCCAGACGCCGACGCAGACTCCGTCGTCCACGCCGACGTCTACCCCGACCAATACACTGCCGCCGCCACCAACGAATACAGCCACCGCAACTCAGACGCCGACGGACTCGCCGACGCCGGTACCGACGCGTACGCCCACATCGACGCCAACACCGTCGCCGACGAGCACTCCTTCCTGGTCTCCAACGACAACCCCGAGCCCAACGATCACCGCGACCTTAACGGCAACCGGTACGATCTCGGCGACGCCAAGTGCAACCGTCACGCCCTCGGTGACACCGACGCTTACGGCGACGGCCAGCCCGAGTCCGGCGGTGCACGATGCCGTAATGTTGCCGCACCCGCCACTGACCATCCATGTTGCTCCCGGCGCGCTGGCTCCCGTCACCAAGAAGCTTGCGGTTGCGGTGCGCAACGCTGACAGCGATGCCACGAGTGTGGCGACGATCGTCTTGAGCCAAAGCAACGACTGTCCTTCCGGAGTCGTGGTCTCCGATCCTGACTTCGATGCGTCATCCCCGGATACCCAAAATGCGGCGGCGATCAGCGGTGGTCAGACCAAATCAGCGATCGTTCGCATCAGCGTCGATCACGGCATCCGCACCTTGAACCACAAGACGCCGGAGCGCTGCACGATCTTGCTCAGTGCCGGCTTTCAGAATCCTACGTCCGACCCGAATCCGAGCAACAATCAAGCGGTTGTGGAGCTCAATCTTTACGACAAGCTCGACTCAGAGGTTGCTACGACCGACGAAACAATCGTACGCAGCCTGTTGCCGGTGACACTGAAGGTTCCCTTCGGAAAGTCGTCGGCAATCAAAACGCTGAAGGTGTTGGCGACCAATGGCGACATCAAACCGGTGCCCGCGTCGCCGGGGCACGACGTTGCGGTTAGCCTCAATGACAACGGTTGCGGGCTGCTCACCTTTGGAAATATCGATCTCGATTCGAGTCAGCCGGGTGCACAAACGGATGTCGTTGTCGCCGGCGGATTGAGCGCGACGGGAAGAGTCGCTGCGACGGCATCGTCGGCGCTTCTGACTCCCAACAGGCGTTCGCCGCTCCGCTGTCTGGTGACCTTCACCGCCAGCGGCCCGATCCATCCCGACGATGAGCCATCGAACAATTCGTCGACGATGATGATCGATCTACTGGACGCAAACGACTACTGAGCTGAACGTCGCAAGCTCGAAAGACAGACGCGATCTCGCGCTCCGACCTTGCGAATCCCGGATTCCAGGTTCCTAAAGTGTCCGCGCAACCATGTGGCCGTCGAAGATGGCACGATCCGCGAAGCGAACGGCAACGGCGTCGCCGATACGATGGAGTTCGTCTACTTTACCCTTCAATGCGAAGTACAGGTCGTCGTTCGGCAAGCCGTGCGTGCGGATGACCACCGTGTCGATGGCGTCGAGCTGCTCGAATTGCCGCGACAGCACGTCGATCAGCGTCACGGTGTGCTCGCCGATCATGGCCACCGCCGTGTTCGGCCGCCAGCGCATTCCGGCCTGGGCGGCGCGTGGCAGGGCATAGCCGAGTGTCTCACGATCGAGATGGATCGGCACCGGGGCTGGAGTGCATACGGTGACTTCCGTTCCGTGTGTGGCCAGCAGCTCGCCAAGGCCGATGGCTTCGATGTGACCGACCACATCGAAGATGACGACCCGTTTGCCGAGCGGCGAATCTGCGGGCTTGTGCAGGACGCTGCACAGCGCCGCTTCGTGGTCAACGACGAAGCCCTGTTCCGAGCCGCGCACGGGCATGGGGAACAGCTTTGACGTTCCGGCCTTTGTTGGCCGTCCACCGGTGGCGATCACTACCGCCTGCGGCTCGAGCGCGAGAATGCTGTCGACCGTTGCCGGATGGTTGAGTTGGATGTCGACACCTCGTCGGCGGCATTCGGCGGCGCGCCAATCGGCGAAGTCGGCGATTTCAGCACGACCCGGCAGGCGTTGCGCCAGGCGGATCTTGCCGCCGAGCTCGCTGCTGCCTTCGAGCAGCGTGACTCGATGGCCGCGAGCTGCGGCGACCCACGCCGCTTCGAGTCCAGCAGGGCCACCCCCAACCACGACGACTCGCTTGCACCGTTGCGTTGGGGTCAGCGTTCCAGACCCGAGCTGTTCATCGCGTCCGACGGCAGGGTTGGTGACACAGGTGATCGGCAAGCTCTGCGTGAGGTTTCCGTAGCAACCCTGGTTGCACCCGGTGCAGCGTCGGATGGCGTCGTCGTTGTCGTCGCGAGCCTTGGATGGCCATTCGGGATCGGCGATCAAAGCGCGCACCAAGGTTACGGCATCGGCATCGCCACGCTCGAGAATTCCCTCGGCCTCCGCGGGGGTCAGAATACGATGGACGGCAAACACCGGAACATTGCGTAGCGCGTCCTTCACCGTCCGCGTTGCTGCCACACCGAGACAATGGGGCGTGTAGAGGGGCCGTACCATGCCGATTCCGGAGATGCCGACGCTGACGTTGATGAAGTCGACGAGGTCCAAGTCCTCCAGTCGTGCGGCAATTTCAGCGGCATCGGTAGGCGTGATGCCAGGCTCGTGTTTGAGCTCCTCATCGCCGACCAGCCGGACACCAACCGCGACGTTGCTGCCGGCGGCCGCGCGTACGGCTTCGAGCACCTGAACCAGGAAGCGCATGCGGTTTTCGAGGTTGCCGCCGAACTCGTCGCCGCGCCGATTGCTGCGTGGCGAGAGAAACTCGTGGATCAGATATCCGTGCGCCGCATGAATCTCGATGCCGTCGAAGCCGCCGTCCACGGCATTGCGCGCCGAGCGTCTGAAGAACTCGACGAGCTCGGCGATCTCTTCGCGTTCGAGGACCTTCGGCGCTTCGGTCGAGTTGACGACGTGGGAAGGGGCCCAGGCCGGTAGTTTTGACCAGGCGCCGAAATTGACCCCGCCGTTGTGTGCCAACTGGATGAAGGCCAAGGCGTCGTGGCGATGGATGGGCTCGGTTACCTTGCGAAACTGAGGCACGGCGGCGGGGTCCCAGGCGACCGCATTGTTGGTCATCTGGTATGCCGTGGTCGGGTGCACCTGCGTCTGTCCGACGATGATCAGGCCGGCGCCGCCCCGAGCGCGGTCTTCGAGGTAGCGCCCGAGCCGTGAGCCATGGAATCCCGGCTCCCCCAAGACGACGCAGGCTCGGAGAACATCGTGAAATGGGCGCCGAAGACGACGCGATTGCGCGACGTGCACGGGCCGATAATGAGTGGTGAGAACAGCTTAGGAAACGACATCGAACGGCGCTGTTCGAGATGGTCCCGTCAACTCGGCCGGGTGGCCGTTGCACGCACAACGCCACTCTGGCGCAGGTCGAGACCGTTGAGGCATCCGGCGAAGGTCTCGACGACTCGCTTGGCCGACGTCGGATCGGCGATCGGATTGATGACGCACACATCGATACCTTGCTCTGCGTAAGCGCGGACCCGCTTGCGTACGGTCTCGGCGTCGCCGATCACGGCCATCGCATCGCAGAGGTCGTCGGTGACGGCGGCGGCGACTCCATTGCGGTCGCCTTTTGCGAAGCAGGCACGAATTTGTTGCGCCTGTTCGGCGAATCCGATCCATTCGAAGCAGCGGTTGTAGCCGGGTGTGGCGGCGTAGGCCCCAAAGACGTTGCGTACCAGACCGCGTCCCATGGCTGCATCGTCGGTCAGAACCACGTGCAAGCGGGCGATGACTTCGATCTGACCGGGGTCGCGTCCTGCCGCCTCCGCTCCGGCTCGTACGGCACCGAGAATCTGCGGCAGCGAGCTTTCCGGAACCATGTTGAGAATGACTCCGTCGCAGAGCTCGCCGGTCAGGCGCAGCGAATGCTCGTTGAGGGCACCGAGATAGAGCGGTACCTCACCGATCGGCGAGCCGCCGAGCCGGAAGCGTTTCACCCGCAACGTCTTGCCTTCGAAGTCGACGCGTTCGCCGGCGAGCATCTTGCGCAACACCTCGATGTGCTCGCGCAGACGCGTCAGCGGCTGGTCGTACGGTTGTCCGCCCCAATCACGAACGATGTTGGGCGACGACAAGCCGATACCGAGGATGAAATTGCCGCCGGTGAGTTGGCTGAGGCTCAACGCGGCCATCGCGTGAACCATCGGTGTACGTGTCTGCGCCGGAACGACGGCGGTACCGATACGCATGCCCGGCGCGCCTACGGCTAACGCCCCGGCAATCGCATAGGCGTCGCCGCCGCCGACTTCCGCAAGCCAAATTTCTTCGTAGCCGCATGCTTGTGCGGCGCGTGCCTGCGCCACGGCGTCTTGGGCGCCACCGATTGGCAGCGTCAATCCGAGCCGAACATTCTTCGTTGCCCGTTCCATTTCGGTCCCTTCCTTTGAATCCGTTCGCAGATCGCAGGAAGCTACAACACGCCGGCTGCGGCGACTCAAGAGGCCGAGTCCAATATCGAGCTCAACAGTTCAGGCGAGAGCGAATACCCGCACGGGTTGGCGGCGCCCACGCAGGTTGACGACGTCGTCGAGCTGGCTCTCGATCCCCAGGCCATGGCGTCGTGCGAGGTCGAAACTGACCTCGGAGACGACGACGTCGCGTCAAAGCTCTTTGCAGAATTGCTGCAGGCGGGCGGCGACGTTCACGGTGTCGCCGATCACCGTGTAGTCATGGCGATCGGCTGCGCCGATGCGGCCGGCGAGTACCTCGCCGGTGTGCACGCTGACGGCGACCTGCAGCGGCGCGTCCGAACGACCGGCGTTCAATTCCTTGAGGCGATCGTGCATGCCGAGAGCGCAGCGCACGGCGTCGGCTGCGGTTGCTGCGGGATCGGTTTCGTCGCGGCGATCGAAGAGGCCGAAGACCACCAGCATGGCATCGCCGATGAACTTGTCGACGTAGCCGCCGCAAGTGCGCACCCAGGCCGTGAGAGTTGTGAACAGATCGTTCAGGGTTGCCACGACTTCGGTCGGCGGGGTGCGCTCGGCGAACGCTGTGAAACCGCGCAAGTCGCAGAACAGGACCGAAACCGTCCGCAGGTCGCCGCCCAGGGCGATCTCGCCGCGCAGGAGTTGATCGCGTACTGTCGGCTCGACGACCCGTCCGAAGGTTTGCAGGATGTGCTCGCGATCGCGTAAGGCAGCGATCATTGTATTCACGCCGTCCTGCACGACGCCGACTTCGTCGTTGGATGTAACGGCCACCACGTGGCTCAGGTCGCCGCTGTGAATTTGACGCAAGGTCGCAGCGACTTCGACCAGCGGTCGTGCCAGCGTGCGTCCGAAAAGCCATGTCAAAACCAGTCCGAGCACGACGTAGAGACCGAAGGTCAGCTCGGCGGCATGCGCCAGGATCGGCACGACCGTGTTCGGCGGCAGCCCGGCATCGAGGCGAACGACGGCAGCCCGAACCAATCCGAACATCGTGAACAGCGGCAGGAATGCTACGGCGATGAGGAAGACAAACAACCGCGAGCGCACCCCAAGAGTCATCGTTCCGGGGACGTCGGCAAGACTCCCATCACGAAAGATCTGCGTGGCGATGCGTGCTCGCACCAGCCAGTCGAGCAGCAGATAGGAAATGGTCGCAGCGATGAAACCACTGACCAGGGGCGAAAGAATTTCTTGTGAAGCCAGCTCCGGCGACCAGTGCCCGAAATGTTGCAGCGTGAGTAAGGGGAAGACGACGCCGCCGACGGTCCACGGGACAAAGCCCGCCAAGGCGATGAACAGCGGAGTGCTCAGGATGCGGCGCTGGACGGCGATTGTCGGAACGCTATTGCCGCCGCGGAGATAGGCGAGGACGGGCCAGAGGTAGGTAATGGCCATGAGGCTCACGCCGGGGAATGCGATCAAGTTGACATAGTCAGTGATCACCATGTCGTGCACGCGCACGGCGCGCGCGAAGCTGCTGACCCCGCCCATTGCATCGAACGTGTGCTGGGTGAAGACGACGGCAATCGCATTGGCGGCGAACGTGATGACGAATCCGAGCAGAAACCAGCGCCGGATCGGCGGAGTGGTCATTCTGTTCCGTCCGCGACGACGATGAACACCGCGACGATGGACACCATGTTGCGCAGCCAACCGACAACGGGCGTGGGTGATTTGAGGATCACGATCCGAGGCACCTCCGGTGCGCTTGTCCTAGCACAACCTCGGGGAAGACGATTCATCCGCAACCGCAGCGGTCAGTCGCCTTTGGATAACGTACGGCTACGTCATGGGGGACGTTGGCCCGACGCCAACGAGTCCGAGAGAAACGGCACACACGCGAGCACACAACACAACCCTGGCGCTGCCCGCAGCAGCAAAAGCGAAGGTCGGTTTCCAGTCGGAGAAAAGCCGCGACGGCGGCTTCAAGGAGCGGCGCGCGCGGCTCAGGCCAGAGCGCGCTTGGGCTTGGTAATCACCACCACCTCCTGCCCATTCACCCGCAACGTGCGGCGGTCATTGGGAATCTGGCGATTCCCTTGCTTCCGCGCGCGCGCTTCACGCCACTTGCGAATCTCCTTTTCCAGCTCGTTCACTTTCAACATGACCCCTCCCTTCCCATCCACAACACCCACTGCGTTAGCCCTGACGATCCATAGGTCGGTTTACCGCGAGCCCCCAATTGCCAACATCCGCGATGTTGGTTCGCTGTCCAGGAGGCCTCGCGCGATCTGACAGTTGCCCATGAATTGTCCGACTCAGTTACCAACAAACGGTTCGATCGACTTGGCGCGGCTGGGATGGCGTAACTTGCGCAGCGCCTTTGCTTCGATCTGTCTGATGCGCTCGCGGGTTACGGCAAACCGCTGGCCGACTTCTTCGAGTGTGTAGTCCGACTTCTCGCCGATCCCGAAACGCATGCGCAAGATTTGCTCTTCACGTGGTGTCAGGGTGGCGAGGACTTTGCGCGTCTGCTCCTCGAGACTGGTATAAACGGCGGCGTCTGCCGGCGAAACGGTCTGTCGATCTTCGACGAAATCGCCCAGCGAGCTCTCTTCTTCGTCGCCGATGGGTGTTTCCAGCGACACCGGCTCTTTGACGATGCGCAGGACTTTGCGCACCTTGTCGAGCGGCATTTCCATCTTGGCGGCGATCTCTTCCGGCGACGGTTCGCGCCCGAGTTGCTGCACCAGGTAACGCGACGAACGCACCACCTTGTTGATCGTTTCGATCATGTGAACGGGAATACGAATCGTGCGTGCCTGATCGGCGATGGCGCGGCTGACCGACTGGCGGATCCACCACGTTGCATACGTCGAAAACTTGTACCCGCGTTGGTATTCGAACTTCTCGACAGCGCGCATGAGGCCGATGTTGCCTTCTTGAACCAAATCGAGGAAACCGAGGCCGCGATTGGTGTATCGTTTGGCGATACTCACCACTAAACGCAGATTGGCTTCGATCAGCTTCTTCTTCCCGTCTTGAGCTTTTTCTTCTCCGGCACGTATGACACGCAAGGATTGAGCCAGATGTGGCTCCTCCATGCCCGCCTCGCGTTCAGCCTCGGAGATCTTCCGCCGCGCCGTCCGAATTTCGTCGACTAGGTTGCGCGCGTCTTCGACCCCGAGCTTGAGTCGGCGACTGGCGCTGCTGGCTTCGCGTGAGTCGTCGGACTTGAGCTTGCCGCCAACCTTGAGGATCTCGTTCACCGGCCGGCCGCTGCGCCGTCCGCAGCGCGCGATGGTGTACTGTTGTTGGTCGATGAAGCGGGCCGCCATCTTCAGCTTGTCGGTGATGACCGTGATGTGCTTGCGGCCGATTTCGAGCTCTTCAAGAGCCCGCGTCACGCGTTTGTTCAGCTGATCCAGCTTGCGTTGCGCTTGCTGTGCGGCTCGCGGTGTCTTGCGCGCTTGCACCAACTCGTGCGCTTCCGTGCGATCTTCGACCAGGCGCCGCAGCTTTTCGAGTTGCTTGAGGATGGCGCCTTCGGGCTCCTTTTCGACGACTTCCTCGCCCTCCTCACCTTCGGCGGTCTCCTCTTGTTCTTCGTCGAGAAGCTCGCGCTCGGACATTTCCCCGGCTTTGATGCGGTCGGCAAGGTCGAGCAGGTAGGTGATCGTGAACGGCAGGGCGAGAACTTCGTCGCGCACTTCGCGCTCGCCGCTCTCGATCTGCTTGGCAATCTCGACCTCTTGCTCGCGGGTCAGCAGCGAGACGGCCCCCATCTCCTGCAGGTACATGCGGACCGGATCCGAGGTGTCCTCGGCAAAGCTCTTTTCCTCGCGTTCTTCTTCGACCCACTCTTCCTTTTCGTCTTCTTTGACGGCGATCGTGGGTTCGGCGAGGCCGTCGACGCTGTCGACATCGATCTCGCCGAGCATCGAAATGGCCCCTTCGAGCTCCTCGCCCGGTGCAGCGTCGGGGATGGTTTCGGCGATTTCTTCGAACGGAGCGGCGACAGGGCCGTCGGCTTTGCCGCCCTTCTTGTTGCTGCTGCGCAGTTCGCGCTTCTTTTCTGAGCGTTTTTCCTTCACGCCAGGAACCCCCTCGAGGCGATCAACCCTGATCTGTAGATTTGGCGGGCACGATACGTTGTAAGCGGACGAAGCGGCACGCTTGATGGGTCTACCTCAGGTGTCCGCACAGCTGGCCTGATCACGTAGATGTCCGGTGCCACCGATTGTCGTTTTATCGTGTGGGTCGTAGCGTCGCACGCTGCAGCGCTTTCGACGATAGGTAACTCACTGGAACCGAGTCGCTTTGATTTTGAACGTTTTAGACACCTTGATATGGCGAGTCAAGCTAGCTGATAGCAAGATATCGCTGCTCAGTGATTCTGTCCGCCCGCTCCGGTTGGTGCAACCGCGGTTGGCGTTGGCGTCGGTGGAGCAGGGGGATTGGTGGTACCGAAGTGACGCAATCCTTCGGCCAGGGCGCGCAACTTCTGTGCGGCAAGCCAATGAACGGTACCCTCGTCGGTGACACTTCCGGCTTGAGCGCCGGTCAGAACCTCGATTCCTTCGTCGATGCTGCGAATAGGATAGATATGGAACTGGCCGGCGCGAATTGCGTCGATGACCTCCGGACGCAGTACCAGGGCGTTGACGTTCTGGATCGGCATGACGACCCCTTGCTTGCCGGTCAGACCGACGGTGCGGCAAGTCGCAAAGAAGCCTTCCACTTTCTCGTTGATGCCGCCGATGGGCTGTACTTCTCCCCATTGGTTGACGCTTCCGGTGACCGCCAGGTCTTGGCGCAACGGCACGCCGCTGAGGGCCGAGATGAGCGCAAACAGCTCGGTCGACGAAGCGCTATCGCCGTCGATTCCGGCGTACGACTGCTCGAAGCAGACGCTTGCCGTCAGGCTCAGGGGAAAGTCCTGTGCGTACATGCGCCGCAGGTAACCGCTCAGGATCAGCATGCCTTTGTCGTGTGTGTGACCGCTTAGATTGGCCTCGCGTTCGACGTTGACCACTCCCTGAGCCCCCATGGAAATGGCGGCGGTGACCCGCGATGGCCGCCCGAAGTCGTAGCCACCGATGTTCACGACGGCGAGGCCATTGATTTGTCCGACCTTCCTGCCGTCGACGTCGAGAAGGAAGATGCCGTCGCGTACCAGCTCACGCACCTTCTCCTCGATGCGGTTGAGACGAAAGACCCGCTGCTCGATGGCCCGCTGCACGTGCGCGTGGTCGACGCTGGTTTGGCCATCTTTGCGGCACCAGAAATTGGCTTCGCGCATCACGTCGGCGATCTCATCCCATTGACTGGGCAGCTTGCGGCGATCGCCCACCGAACGCGCCCCGAATTCGATGAGCTTGGCGACGGCGCTGGAGCGGAATGGCAGTAACGTTTCGTCACTGACGATCCGCGCAACCCGGCCGATGAAGTGGGCGCGCGCCTTCTCGGCATCCACCTCGAATCCAAAATCGGCGCGCAGCTTGAAAATCTCGCGGAACTCTTCGTCGACGAAGTAGAGGATTTGAAAGATTTCAGTGGGTCCGGTGAGTACGACGCGTGTCGAAATGCGCATCGGCTCCGGTTTCAAGGTGCTGGTGGCGAACAAGGCGAACGGATCGTAGGCTTCGATCTCCAGTTCGCCGCTCTTCAGGCAGCGCTTCAGCGCCCGCCATACGAGTGGCTCCGAAAGCGCGTCGACGACATTGATGATGACGCAGCCGCCATGCGCTCGTAGTAACGAGCCGGCTTTGACACGGGTGAAGTTCGAAACCAGTTTGCCCGAAGGATCGACCAGGCGTTCGACGGCGCCAAACAGATTCTTGTAGGTGGGCGATGACTCGATCAGAATCGGTGCCCCGGTCGTTTCACTGTTGTCGACCAGAACGTTCACCTCGTAGTCGACGAGCACGCCGTCGGTTGCCGTCGCTCCCATGGCGAACGGAAAGGGCAAGGTCGGACCTTCCTTCGCCTGTTCCCGGAAGGCGTCGAGGTTGTCGAGCATCTGTGCCTTGGTGTCTTCGAGAAAAGCGAGCACCGCCTCGTTCTTGTATCTTTGGGCAATCTCTTCGATGAGCGGCGTGACGATGTCGGCGGCGACGCGGCGCTCGGCTGCTTTGACCTCGCGCGTCAGGCGCCGCCCCAATGCTTGCTGGCGTCGCAGCATCGACTTCAGCTCGCGCGACAGCTCGCGCTCGCGCTGCCGAAGGCCCTCCTGCTCCTGCTTGCTGAGCGCTTCGAAGGCTTGCGGCTCCATCGGTTTGCCGTGCTTGTCGAGCGGAATGAAAAGGATGCCTCCCTGCGGGTGCGGTTGCAGGGCAAAGCCCTTTTCGGCGGCGCGCTGATGCAAGTCTTTTGCAATTTCCTCGCCCTCGCGGCCGAAACGTTCGGCGAGCTGCTCCTTTTCATCTTCGAAGGTTTCCTTGCGGAAGGTCTCGGGCAGCAGGCGCTTGAGATCCTCGACGAGCTCCTGCATGTCGCGGCGTAGTGCCTTGCCTTGACCGGCTTCGAGATAGAAGGCCCGCGGTCGATCGTGGTTTTGGAAGTTCTGCACCAAGACACGATCACCCGGTCGCGGTGCTTTGAGGGACAATTCCGACAGCAAGGCGGCGAGGGTTTGCTCGCGCTGTGTGCCGCCCAAGCCACAAACATAGATGTTGAATCCCGCATCGGGAACGTTCAATCCGATTTCGAGCGCCGCCAGAGCTCGTTCCTGCCCGAACCACTCGTTGCCGAGCTTGATGTCGGCGGTTGTGTCGAAACCGAGGTCACCGGGAGGAACGGAGAATTCGGCCGCCTCGGCCGACAGCTCGCGCGGTGCCGTCGACGACTTGAGGCTTGGCGGTGACGTAGGACTGATCACGGCTGGTGCCGGCGGATGTTGATTTTGAGCGTCGAATTTTCGAAATGTACGTCGATCTCGTCTGGGCGCACAGCGACCGGCAAGGTGATGGACCGGAAGAAGGCGGCCGACGTGCGCTGTTGCCATCGGCGGCTGGCGTGACGCTGTTCGCGTTGGCCGCGGATGATCAGTTGGCGCCCTTGGACTTCAACGGAGATATCTTTTGCCTGCATCCCCTCCGTGTGAATTTCCAGCAACCAACCATCATCCACCTTTTTCAGGTCAAACGGCGCAAGCGCCGTGCTGCTCCCCCAGGGGCGATGCACCAACTCGTCGAACAATCGGTCTATCTCGTCGATGACGGACGGCAACGCCATGGTCACCCGTTACCACCGCGCGGTTGGAGCCGCAATGTGGGACGATCCGTGGTGCTGAAGGGCGGCTGTTGGATCGGATTAGTCGAACTGTGCTCCGACGGCGTTGCGGGTCAATGACCCTCATGGCATGTTGAACCGATCCCGCGTTATTGGCTGCTTGGTGCTCCGGTACGCCACACTCACGGGGCGTTGTATGCCGGACGGTCGTTGGTTAGATGGACGCCACTGAAGGGAAAGTGAATGGCTACAGCTGTTGATGCAGGTGCGCAGGCTCTCAGAGAAGGTTTCCTCGCGCGTCTTCGCGCTGCCAGCGGCCAGCCTTTGCAACCCGCCGACGCGTTTGGTGAGAGCTTCGTTCTGTGCAAGCTCACCGAGGCGATTCAGTGGGCGCGCAAGTACTCTTTCTTCCCCTATCCGTTCGTTACCGCCTGCTGCGGCATGGAGTACTTCTCGACCGCCGGCCCGCGCTTCGACATCGACCGCTTCGGCGCAGCGCTGCCGCGTTTCACGCCGCGACAGTCGGATCTTCTCATGGTGGTTGGTACCATCACGCATCGCATTGCCCCGGTTTTACGACGCGTGTGGGAGCAGATGGCCGACCCCAAGTGGGTGGTGTCGTTCGGCGCCTGCACGTCCTCGGGTGGTCCGTACAACAACTACGCCGTGGTTCAGGGGATCGATACGATCATCCCGGTGCACCTTTATATTCCCGGCTGCCCGCCACGGCCCGAAGCCGTTCTCGACGGTCTGATGAAGCTGCAGGATCGCGTTCAGAACGAACGTGGCGGCGAGCCCCTGGCGGAGATTCACGGCAGCGGTCGCGCTGTGCAGGGTTGAGAAGCGATGCCGAAGATCACCATCGACGGCCGCGAAATCGAAGCGCCGGCCAACGCCATGTTGCTGCCCGTGGCGCTGGAAAACGGCGTCCATGTCCCGCACTACTGCTGGCACGCCAAGCTGTCGGTCGACGGCAGCTGCCGCATGTGCCAGGTCGAAATCGAAGGCAGCCCGAAGCTCGTGATCGCCTGCAACACGCCTGTGCGCGAAGGCATGGTGGTACGGACGCAGACCCCGGCGGTTCAGAACGCCCGCCGCGGCGTGATGGAGCTGCTGCTGGTCAACCACCCGCTCGACTGCCCGATCTGCGACAAAGCCGGCGAGTGTCTGCTGCAAGACTACTCGTACGCCTTCGGCAGCCGCCAAACCCGCACCAAGGAACCACGCCGTAAGCTGCAGAAGCGCAAAGAGATCGGCCCGCGCATGATCCTCGACCAGGAGCGTTGCATCCTGTGCCGGCGCTGCGTCCGCTTTTGCCGCGAGATCACCCACACCAACGAGCTCGGCGTTTTCAATATGGGCGATCGCTCGATGCTCGACGTGATGGAAGGCCAGCCGCTGGCGAACGACTACTCGATCAATACGGCCGACATCTGTCCGGTCGGTGCGTTGGAGAGCAAGGACTTCCACCACAAGCTGCGCGTCTGGTTCCTCAAGAAGACGCCGAGCGTCTGCCCGAGTTGTTCCAACGGCTGCAACATCACCGTCCATCACTATCGCGACCGCATCTGGCGCATGATGCCGCGGCGCAACGACGCAGTGAACGAAAGCTGGATGTGTGACCACGGACGCCTGAATTACCAGCAGGTCGGCGACGAGACACGTCTGCGACAACCGCAGCTCCGACGCACCGCCAAGCTTCAGACCGTTGCCTGGGACGAAGCCCTTGGGTACGTCGCGCGAACATTGCGCGATACGGTTCGTACGCACGGGGCAGAGAGCGTCGGCGTCATCGCGTCACCGCATCTGACCAACGAAGAGCTCTTCCGACTTGGTCAGGTGGTAAGCCTGTTGGGCACCAAGAACGTCGATACGGCGCTCGTCGTCGGCCAGGGCGACAATCTGTTGATCAAGCCGGAGAAAGCAGCGAACGCGCGCGGCGCGCGCGACATGGGTTTGCGTCCTACTGCCGGCGGACTCAACGTCGCTGCGATGCTCGAAGCAGCAGCTGCCGGCAAGCTGCGCGTGCTCTACATCCTGGGCTCGGATGTATGGAAGGTTGCCGATCCGCAAGCCCTATGCGGGGCGCTGGAAAAGGTCGGGTGCCTGATCGTTCAGGATGTCTTCGACTCGCCGCTGACCGAGCGTGCGCAGGTGGTGTTGCCATCGCTGACCTGGGCGGAAAAAACCGGTACGTTCACCAACGTCAAAGGACGCGTGCAGCAGATCCACCGCGCGGTTGCCCCGCGCGATGAGCAACCCAGCGACGGCGAGATTTTCAGCCGCCTCTTGAACCAGTTGGGCGAGGGCCAGTGGCACTTTGAGGCGACGGCCGTCCTCGAAGAAATCGCGTCTGCCGTTCCGGCCTATGCCGGGATTTCGTTTGCGCGCGTCGGTGCACAGGGGTTCGCGTTGCCCGAGAGCGCCGGAGACGCTGCCTGATGGCGACGCAAACCGTTGCCGTTCGGCGGCCCCTGGCCATGCGCGCGGGGTTCATCCGTAGTGCGTTCGCCATTCTCAAAGGTCTGTGGATCACCAACCGTCACTTCTGGCGCAACTTGTGGGGATTCATCATCCGCAAGCCGACGGTGTTCACGGTGCAGTTCCCCGAGGAGCGCTTGGTGCAGCCCAATGCGTTCCGTGGCATGCCGGTGCTCGTGCAGATGGACAACGGCAAGGAGCGTTGCGTTGCCTGCGGTCTGTGCGAATGGGCTTGCCCGACCGATTGCATCACCATCTATCCGGCGGAAACGGCGGACGAGATCGAGCGCTATCCGCGCGTCTTCGACATCGACATGTCGCGCTGCATGTTCTGCGGCTTGTGCGAAGAAGCGTGTCCGGAAGAAGCCATCGTCATGAGTCAGAACGTCGAAATCTGCGCCTACTCGCGTCGCGGCACGCTGTGGCACAAGGACGACCTGTTGGTGCCGGTCGACAAACTTCTCGATACGCGGCTGTTCCACGTGCGTCGCGGCTACGATCGATGAAAAACACGCGACGACAGAAGACAGGCCGTACAGAAGGCGCAGCGTTGTTTTGCATCGGCGGCGCTGTCGTTTGTTCGCTGTTGGTTGGCGGGCGTCCGGTGTAGCAGGCGGAGGAACATGGCCGACAACGCAACCATCCTGGCGACCTTACAGTCGCGCTTCACCAGCGGCATCGAGCGCAGCGACATCTACCGCGACGATGCCAGCGTGACGATCGCCCCTGAGCAATTGCTCGACGTGGCGCGCTTTGCTCGTCAAGAAGCGTCGCTGAGCTTCGACCTGCTGCTCGACGTCACGGCGGTCGACTACCTCGGGCAACAAGCGCGCTTCGAGGTCGTGCATCATCTCTACTCGACCAAGCATCATCACCGTTTGCGTCTGAAGACCCGGGTGCTCGAGAAGGAGCCGATCGTCGACAGCGTGGTGCCCGTTTGGGTGGGCGCCAACTGGTTGGAACGTGAGACCTTCGACATGTACGGCGTACGCTTTCGCGGCCACCCAGATCTGCGGCGGATCTACATGTATGAGGAGTTCCAGGGTCACCCGTTACGCAAAGATTATCCGAAGGAACGGCGCCAGCCGCTGATCGGCCCGGGCTCGCCGCAGGGCAACTACCAACCGGCGATTCCGGAAATCCCGGGTCTGACGCATGTTGAGGGATTGCTCGGGGCGGAGCTGATGCGTGTCCAGCTGGGACCGTCGCATCCGGCGACGCACGGCACCGTGCGCATCCTTCTCGACCTCGATGGTGAGACCATCGTCAATGCCGATGTGCAGGTCGGCTATCTGCACCGCGGCTTCGAGAAGGAGTGCGAGAGCGGTTTCTACTACCAGGCGATTCCGTACACCGATCGCCTCAATTACAGCTCGGCCATCTTGTGCAACGTCGGTTACTGCATGGCGGTCGAAAAACTCTTCGGCGCCGAGGTCCCGCCGCGCTGCCAGTTCATCCGCGTGATCGGCGGCGAGATCGCGCGCATCGCCGACCATCTGTTGTGTGTCGGCGCAACGGCGCTCGAGCTCAACGCCTTCACACCGTTTCTCTACGCACTGCAAGCGCGCGAGCTGATCTGGGATCTCGTCAACGCCATGTGCGGTGCGCGTGTGACCAGCAACTTCGTCCGCATCGGCGGCGTCAGTGCCGACCTGCCGGCCGGATTCGCCGATCAATGTCGCGCCGCTTTCAAGCGCCTGCTCGAGCTCGTGGAAGACACTGAAGGTCTGCTGCTCGAGAACCCGATCTTCCGGGCCCGCATGGAAGGCGTCGGTGTGATGTCGGCCGAACGGTTGATCGAGTACGGCGTCACCGGACCGCTGCTGCGTGCCGCCGGCGTCGATCTCGATTTGCGCCGCGCCCAGCCGTATCTCGTCTACGATCAACTCGACTTCGACGTGCCGCTGGGAACACAGGGCGACAACATGGACCGCTTTCTCGTCCGCCTCGCCGAGATGCGCCAGAGTGTCCGCATCGTCGAGCAATGCCTGAAGATGATTCCCGACGGCCCGATCGACATCGACGATCCGGCGTTGCGCTTCCCCGGCAAAGGCCGTGTCTACGGGCGCATGGAAGAACTGATCAATCAGTTCAAGCTGGTGACCGAGGGGCAGAAGCCGCCACCGGGCGAGGTGTATGTCGGTACCGAATCGGCGAACGGCGAGATCGGTTATTTCCTGGTCAGCGACGGCACCGGCAAGCCGTACAAGTGTCGTGCACGCACGCCGAGTTTCTCGAACACGCAGCCGCTGGCCGAGCTGGTGCGTGGCCGTTTGCTCGCCGATATGGTGCCGACGTTCGATATGATCAACATGATTGGAGGCGAATGTGATCGTTGAACATCCCGCCGCCAAGAAGGTTTCACCCGACGCCGCCGGCAAGGGTCGCGTTCTCTCGCCCGAGCTCCGAGCGCGCATTATGACGGAACGCGGAAATTTCCCGCAGCCGCGCTCCGCTCTGCTGGGCGCCCTGCACATGGCGCAGGAGGAGCAGGGCTACCTTTCGCGCGCCGTTGTCGACGAGGTCGCCGAGCTTCTCGACCTGCTGCCGATCCAGGTGCAAGAGGTCGTGTCCTTCTACCCGATGTTTCACGACCGCCCGGTGGGCAAGGCTCATATCCAGGTTTGTACCAACATCGCTTGTGCGCTGCGCGGCGCCCGCAAGTTGGTGCGCCACGCCGAGAACAAGCTTGGCCTGATTCCGGGCGAAGTGACCGAAGACGGCAAGTACTCGGTCGGCGAGGTGGAGTGCCTGGGATCGTGCGGCAGCGGGCCGGTGGTTCAGGTCAACAATCAGCCGTTCATCGAAAAGGCGACGATCGAAGACATCGACAACCTGCTTGCCGGTAAGGACGTGAAGCGCGAAGCCCAAGTGGCGCTGGTACCCGAAGGCGTCGAAGGGTACCTGCTTCCGCCGAACGGCGTGTCGCGTTGTCACATCGACGATTACGTCGCGACCGGCGGCTACGAGATGGCGCGCAAGGCGTGGGCGGAGATGGAGCCCGAGGCCATCGCCGAAGTCGTGAAGAACGCTGGTCTGCGCGGCCGCGGCGGCGCCGGGTTTGTAACCGGCGTCAAGTGGGGCTTCATGCCGAAGGACGCGGGCAAGCCCTGCTACCTGGCAGTCAACGGCGACGAGAGCGAACCGGGAACGTTCAAGGATCGACAGATTCTCGAGCGCAACCCGCACCAGTTTCTCGAAGGCGTGGCGATCGGTGTACGCGCCATCCGCAGCAACGCTGCCTACATCTATCTGCGCGGCGAGTATGCCACGCCGTACCGGCGCCTGATGGAGGCCATCCACCAAGCCTACGCGAAGGGTTTCTTTGGCGATAACGTCTACGGCAGCGGTAAATCCTGCCACGTGTACGTGCAGCGCGGTGCCGGCGCTTACATCTGTGGCGAAGAGACCGGAATGATCGAATCGATGGAGGGCAAGAAAGGCCAGCCGCGTAAGCGCCCGCCGTTCCCCGCCGGCTTCGGCTTGTGGGGGTGCCCGACGACGGTGAACAATCTCGAAACGCTGACGCACGTGCCAGTGATCCTGCGCAAAGGCGCCGATTGGTTCAAAGCCCGAGGCACCGAGAAGAGCACCGGTAACACGCTGTTCGGTATCAGCGGGCACGTCAACCGCCCGGGAGTGTACGAGCTGCCGCTGGGCACACCGATGCGTGAGATCATCGAGAAGCACGCCGGCGGCGTCCTCAATGGGCGGCCGATCAAAGCGATCATTCCGGGCGGTGTGTCGATGCCGGTGCTGACCGCCGACAAGATCGACGTCAACATGGACCACGACTCGTTGCAGAAAGCCGGTACGCTGCTCGGTACCGGTGGTATCGTGGTCATGGATGATTCTACCTGTCCGGTGCGTGCCGCCCTCGTCATCGCCCGTTTCTTCCGCCACGAAACCTGTGGGCAGTGCACGCAGTGCCGCGAGGGAACGGCCTTCTTCTACAAGTTGCTGAAGCGCATCGAGCGCGGCGATGGAGCCCTCGAAGACCTGGATACGATCCAGAGCGTCACGACGTTCATGGAAGGGGCAACGATCTGCGCCCTCTCCGACGCTGCCGCCTGGGCCGCCGGCAACTTCATGCGCCGCTTTCGTCCTGACTTCGAACGCCACATCCACGAGAAGGGATGTCCGTTCCCGGAGAGTTTCGAACCTTAACCCCGAACCGCTTGTTTCCTATGCCCGGACCAATCGACCGCAATCACGTAGTCAAGTACTTCGGCCAGCCTGACGTGACCGAAGGTACCGTGAACGAGCCACGCGAGCGTGAAGAGCTCGGCCTGAAGTTCAACGAGAAGTGGGTCTACAAGCATCCAGTCCGTGACCCTTCCGATGCTGCCGAACGCGCGATCTTCTGGCGGCGTTACGACTTTGTCGGCTCGGCGATCAAACGCGACAAGCACGACGACTGGCAGCGCGACGACAGTCTGCCCAGCGTGCTCAGTCGCTAGACGTTACGTCGGCGATCAGCTCGATCCCACTGCTCGTCGTAGCCGCGCTGCTCGCCAAAACAGCCGACGGCGACCGGGGATTGCGACATAGACTGAGGTTGGGGTCGATTGCCGGCGACTTGATGCCGGCGCAATCGAGCAGGCTGTGGAATACATAGTCGTGCGACACCGCCTCGTAGCGGCGATTCTTGAGTCGAGCAAAGCGCTGCGGATGGGCGTCTAGAAAGCTGTCCGAGGCCCACCACAGCATGGGTACGTGGCGCACCTCGGGGCATTCCTGTCCGTGCATGTAACGACCGTCTTCGCCCAGCATTTCGCCATGGTCGGCGACGTAGAGCATGAGTGCGTAGCGATGACGCAGCCGTTCGATGATCTGCGCCAACACGGCGTCGGTGTAGAGCACGGAATTATCGTAGGCGTTGATCAGCGGCTCGTGGTCCCATGAAACGAACGTGCTGTGGTCGAAGGCCGGCGTAAAACGGGCGAAGCTGCTCGGATAGCGCGCATCGTACGGCCAGTGGCTGCCTTCGGTGTGTAGTACGGCAAGCAAGCGTCCGCTGTGATTGTCGAGGAAACGGTCGAGTGCGGGCACCAGGTCACCATCGAGGACCACGCCGTCGGCACGCGGATTCGAGCAACGAAATTCTCGTACGGAGGCTTCCTTGGCAATCGCCGAGACGGCGCTGTCGTGATCGCCATAGACGCCGTTGGCAGAAAGCCAGGCGCTGGTGAAGCCGAGGCGGTTGAAAATGCTGATGAACGAGGTTTCATCGAGCGACACCGACATGGTCGACGCCGTGGCGCGGGTCATCAGGCACGGCACCGAAGCGCGCGTCATCGTGGCGCACGAGGTGACATTCGCAAAGCTGACGAGGTTGCGGGTGGCGGCAAGCGCCGGCGTCGTCGGACGTCCATAGCCGTTGATCGAAAAGTGGTCGGCGCGGGCCGATTCGCCGAGGACCACGACCACGGCGAAATCGGCCGGCGGCTCGTTCTGCCAGCCCGCGCCTTCGTTGCCGACGTCGCGGCGGTGCGCGATGCGCTCATCCATTTCGAGCTTGTTGCGGACGTAGGTCACGGTTCCGCGAATCAAGTTGTGAGGATAAAGTGCGAGAGTGCCGCTGATCGGTGTGGCAATCGCGTAGACAGTGAGCGCCGCCCCTCCCAGCGCGCGCATCCAGCGCGAGTTGAGCCGCGACGTCGTCGCGCGCGAGGTCGTATCGGCGTGCAAATCCGAACGCACGATCAGCAACAAGATGGTGCACGTCGCGAGAGCTGCGGCGATGGAAAGAATGAGATGTAGGTTCAAGACGCCGGCGGCTTCGTTGGTGTTGGTTTCAAACACCGCTTCCATGAGCTCGCTGGTGATCGGAACCCCGGTGGCATCCACGAAAAACGATGCAAAGGCCGTAACGCCGAACAGCAAGGGCAGAAGGATGACCATTGCTCCGGGAAAGACCGTGCAAGCGCAGAGCAGGGCGTAACCGTAGACTCCGCAGATGACCAGCGCCGCGCCCAATCCCATCCAGCCGGCTCCAGGTTCGAGCGCAAGCGGTGGAACGACCAGCATTGCTTCCGGCGCCTGAGTGTGAGTCGCCAGGCAGAAACGTTCGAGCTCCCCGAAGTGGAAGTAGAAGGTGTACACCACGGTGACGATGGCGAGCGGTACCTTGCGCTTCCAGCGAACAGCCAGTTTGAGCACTGTATGCGGCGCTTACCCCCTTTGGGCCCCCAACCGCAAGCGCGCTCATACCTGTGGTCAGGGGACTTGCGAAGGGACTTGCTCCTTGACGTCGCTTCGCCACTTTTCGCAACCTCGCTAGGCGAGCGTGTGTGCTCAAGCTAGTCTTGGCCCCGCATGGCTACGATTCTGGTCGTCGAAGACGAGGATGTACTGTACTACGCAATCGAGCGGACGTTGGAGAAGCTCGGTCACAAGGTGCATTGGGCCAATCGCATCGAAGCCGGAAAGCGACTGTTCAACGACCTTCATCCCGACCTCACGCTTCTCGATCTGCGGCTGCCGGATGGCAGCGGTCTGGATCTTCTGGCGCAGCTGCGATCGCAGTCGCCTCCCCCCAACATCATCTTGATGACGGCGTACGCTTCGGTCGAGGATGCGGTTGCCGCCATCAAGTTGGGCGCGTCGGACTACTTGCAGAAGCCGCTGCACATGGACGACCTGCGCTATGCCGTGTCGCGAACGCTGGAGGAGGCTCAGCTCAAACGAGAGGTCTCGTATTTTCGCAGCCGCGAGGCCAGGGGCGCCGGTATCGAGGGCATCGTCGGCAACTGCCCGGCGATCGTCGAGCTGCGCTCAAAAGTCGCGCGCTTGACCAGTCTGCCAGCTGATACGGCGCCGCCTACGGTTTTGATCACGGGTGAGACGGGTACCGGCAAAGGACTTCTTGCCCGGGTGATGCACTACAACGGCCCGCGCGCCGCAGCACCCTTCATTGAAATCAATTGTGCGGCGATTCCCGACAACCTCGTCGAAGCGGAGCTGTTTGGCTACGAGCGCGGCGCCTTCACCGATGCCAAGGCGGCACGGGTGGGCCTCATTCAATCTGCCGACGGCGGTACGCTGTTCCTCGACGAGGTGGGATGCTTGCCAGCGGCGACACAGGTCAAGCTGCTCAAGGCCATCGAGGAAAAGACCGTTCGTCCGATCGGCAGCCAGGTCGACCGTATGGTTGACGTGCATACGATCGCCGCCACGAACAGCGACCTCGAGGAGATGGTGCGCACCAATCGCTTCCGCGACGATCTCTACTACCGATTGCGCGTTGCCGTCTTGCACTCGCCGGCCCTGCGCGATCGTGGGGATGACCTGCTGTTGCTGGCGCAGCGGTTTGTGACCGAGATCTGCGAGCGCTACCGGCTGCCTCCAAAACATCTGACCGCGACAGCGCAGAAGGAAATCGCACACTACAGTTGGCCCGGCAACATCCGCGAGCTGCGCAACACACTCGATCGCGCCCTGTTGTTCAGCGAAGGGCCGGAGATCGATGCTGCCGCTCTCGGACTGCCGACCCGAACCGCCGGGTGGATGCGTTGGCGTGTCGAGGGAGATGGACGTCTGGATGTCGAACTACCCGATACCGGCATCCAGTTCGACGAGCTGGAAAGGGCCTTGATCAGCGCCGCTCTACGCAAGACCGGAGGGCGTCAAATCGACGCCGCCAAGCTGCTTGGAATGAGCCGCGACACTCTGCGCTATCGAATCGAAAAGTTCGGTATCGATCCGTCCAACCCCGACGGTCGTTGAGCGCGGCCAATCCGATCCGAACGACGCCAGCGCAATCGGCCTACCCCGGGCGGGGGGCATTTGCCCATCGCGATGGTGATTTGCCCGCCGCGACAACCCCGGCTGAGGTGCAACGGCTGCGTGGGACCATTGCTGGCAACTGGCATACTCCTTGCCGGTCCTCTTGCGTCAGGGGCCCTGGCAGCAAGGAGGGATCAAGGGTGAAAAGGTTTGCAGACGGATTCTTTCTGCGCGTCGCGTGCATCGTGGCGATCGTCGTCGGAATGTTCTTGATTGCCTTCGAGGCTCGCAGCTCCGTCCTCTACGGCGGTTGCGATGCCCCGCAGGCCCGTCTTCCAAAATAACCTCTTGCGAATCAAGTGCATCCCTGCCGAATATGCAGCTCCATGAAGCTCCTCCGGTGGCCGTTCGTGCGGGTGGCAGCGCACCGGTGTTGTCGATTACCGCCGCGCATGTCGCCGCCTCATCGAGTGGTAGCCGTTCCGTTGGAATCAGCGGAACCTTCAATTTCGACGACCTGCTGCAGTTCCAGTTTCCGGCCGGCTTGGTTGTCTACCAGGGCTCACACTTCGTGCGTTACGATCTCAATGGCCAGATTGTCGAGGGTTCGTCGGTCATGGTCGCCGACGGGATTCTCGATTCCGAAGTGCCGAGTCTATTGAATCTCGGTTCGGCGGCAGCTGCGCCGGCGACCACCAGCGAGCTGCGTGTCGATCGTATCACCGTCGTTCTGCCCGCAACCTTCAATAGCGGTGCGGCCTCGGTGGTGCTGTACGCGGCGTTCGATGGCGGCTCGTATGTCAGCAACAGCGTCGGCGTGAGTTTACCCTGAGGCTCCCGATGCGTGCGTTTGTTCACTGTCTCTTGGTTGTTGCATGGAGTGTGTCGGTAAGCTCGCGTCCGGCGATCGCCCAGCCAGTCTTCAACGGCGACCCGATCGATCCGGCAACGCACCAGCCGTACTCGATCTTGCCTGGAGCACCGCTGATCTACCCGGGGGTGGATGGCAAATTCGGCACAGCCGATGATCTCGTCGATACCAACTTGATCGGCGATGTGGATATCGTCATTCGCACCGGCGGCACGTTCATGACCGTCGTGATTCCTCCGCCGGCTTCCGGCGTCGGCGCCGCTCCGGTGATCATTGCCGGCGGTCACCACGGGCACGTCGGCAGCGAAGCTCCCTTTCAGTTGATCGTTTCAGACGGTGCCACCATGCCGGCGGCCGGGCGACCACTGCTTGGTCCCGACCTCAACGCTCGCCGAGCGCTCCTCTTTGCGTTTGCCGATCTGGATGGCGATGGCTTCATCGGGCCCACCGCCGCCTCGAGCCCGAGCGACATACAGATTGAACGCCAAGAAGCGCTGACCTTTGTCGGGCGAGTCATGGCCGAGATTCAGAATGGCGTGGCCACCGGAACCATTGGCGTGTCGATGGGTGCGCCGGCGAGTACCGGCGGTCTGGGCATCGTCGTCGCCGGTGGTGCGGCGACAGGTGCGACGCCCAACCTCTACGCTGATGGTCCGTGGGTTGCGACGTCGTTGCCGTACCTGATTCCGCTGACTCAAGGTGCCGTCGTCGGTGGCGAGAACACCGGTCCGATCGATCCCGTTGGTCTCGTCGATCTGGAGCTTTCGGGCGGTGCGGTCTATCTCCCCGCACCCAATAACCCCAACTTCGGTACTCCCTTTGCGGTGCCCCTCGACGGGTCGGATGTGACGGTCGATCTTTTGCGCAGCAACTCGGCTGCGGCCGTCGGCGCTTCCTTCGGCCAATCGATCGATCGCGCGACGTTCGTCGCGACGTGGGGAACGGTGCTCCGCCCTGCGGTCGACGGATCGGGGAAGCGTGATTTGATCGCAGCCGTCGACAGCATCTCGCTGCCGGCGGATGGTCCGGGAAACACGCAAACCGTCCTCGTCTACCCTGCCGACCTGCTCGGCAACCCCACGGACCCGCCCTCGGGTGGGTTGAACATCGTTCTCGAAGCGAGTCCGGGTTTGAAGATCATTGCGCCCGACAGCGATGGTGATCCACGTCGTGAACCGATCACGTTTGGTTCGGCGTCGTATTCCACAGTCGTCCTTGATGATGCAGGATTGGCGGTGAACGGGACGGCCAACGAGTATCTGGTTGCGGTGCGCTCGGGTGTACCGACGGGACGGCTCGATGTAACGATCAGTGCCGGTGCGGGTGGTGGCAGCTCACCGCTGCTTGGTGCGACGGCGACGTTGCAACACGGGCGCAAGGTTGGGCGTGATCATCTTGGCGTACACACTGTGTTCGCGGATGATGGCAGCGTCAATCCGGCTACACAGACGATGGCCATCGTCGTCAGTACCGACGCGGGAAGTGTCTATCAACGATCCTTCGGTGTCGGGTCTTTGCATTCGCGCAAGGGCAAGGTGTTCTCCTTTCGCGATAGGAATACCAACCTGTTTCTGCGTCGCAGCAAGCAAGGCCCACCGACGTTCACGCTCGACTTGCGCAACGGCAAGATCGACTTGAGTGCAGTCCCGGCCGGCGTCGCGACGTTGTCCGTCGCCGTCGAGATTGGTGCCCTGTCGAACCAGCTGTCGCTTTCCTGTACGGCCAACGCCAAGGCGACGCTCAGTCATTGCGCGCCATAGTCGGCGCCGCGCTGGGCAAGTCGATCGAGAAGACCGCTCCGCCGCCATCTCGGTTCTTCACGTCGATGGTGCCGCCCTGGCGTCCAACCAGGCGTTTCGCCATTGCCAGTCCCACACCTGTGCCGGATGATTTGGTGGTGTAGAACAGGTCGAACACCTTGCTCAAGGCGGCCGGCGGAATGCCAGGTCCGCTGTCGGCGATGCTGACCACAACTCGCGAATCGTTCGCCGGGCTGATACCGGCTGAAAGCTGGATCGTGCCGTTGGAGTCCATCGCTTCTACGGCGTTGATGATGATCGTCTCGACAACCTCGTTGAGACGGGCGGCATCGAACGCCGCGAGTCGTACATTGCCGTCGATCTCGGTGATCAAACGTACGGTCGCCGGCAAGCGTGTGCGCATGCCAGCCGCCAACTCAAGCAGAAAGGCGCCAATGTCGCGCGCCGATAGCTGAACATCAACCGGTCTTGCCAGGTCGATGATGGTCCTCACGCGACGCTCCAGACGATCGGCTTCGGACAGAATTCTGTCGAGGTCGCGCACCAGCCGTGGCTGCTCGTCGGCGTCTTCGCGAGCGACCTGAGCCGTGGCGCGAATTCCGGACAGCGGGTTGCGAATACCATGGGCGACGGCGGCCGCCATTTCACCGACGGCGGCCATGCGCTCGGCGCGTACCAGATCGGCTTGGGTATTGCGGATGATCTCGTAGGCTTGCGCATTCGTGAGGGCCAGCGACGTCTGATTGACCAAGGTGTCGAGCAGGTCGAGATCGTCGTCCGTATAGTACGCGCCGGAGCTCTTTTCGCCGAGCACGACGACGCCCAGAAGTCGGTCGTGCGAACGCAGGGGCAAAACAATGCTCGTGCCTATGGCCAACAACGGCCTGAGGTCGAGGCCGTTTGCCCGTGCGCTTTGAACGTCATCGGATGCCAGCGGTCCGAGCCGTGTCGAAAGCCGGGCGAGCCATCCGCCGTCGGCCGACAGCACCGCCCGGCATCGCGCGGCTTGTTGCTCCGGTTGCCCGAAGGTTTGCGGGGCGGCGCCGGATTCATCCAAGACGTGAACTACCGCCCAAGCGATCGCCATGCCCTCGGTGAGGGTCGACAGCAGTGTTCGTGCGATGCGTTCACTATCGAGCACGGATGCGAGGGTCCGGCTGGTCGCTTCCACGGTACGCCGGTAGTTGTACGCTTGTCGATAGAAGAGCTGATCGACGGCTGATTGGATGCGCGAGCGCAGGGGGTCGAACGCCGCGATGACGGCGAAGAGGTAGAGAGGGATCAACCACGGCGGTAGTTGAGGTTGGCCACCCATCCAGCGCTCGGTGACGAGCACCATGCCGGCGTAGCTCAGCACCATGACCACCGACAGAGCTGCGTACACCACACCGGTTCGCAGGTAACGATCGACCGCGAACAGATCGTGTCTGGCGATCGCGTAGGCAATCGACACCGGATATGTAAAGAAGAACGGCGACAGAAGGTTCATCGGGATTTGCAGCCCAAGCAGCGTGATCGAGAGCAGTCCCAAGCTGGGAATGAACGCGGCCAACGTGACACCCCCAAGCACGGTCTTGGCCTGCTGCCGAGCATGCGGCGTGCGCGCCGCGGTGAAGCTGTGTACGAGCGAGACGAAGACTGCCAAACCGGCAGCGGCCGTCGCGGTGTAGACCCAATCGTTGACCCGCAAGTGCCAGACGGCGTCGCGGTCGAGGAACCAGTTTTGCAAAATGGCCAACGGCAGGAACGGCAGGTAGACGAGCCAGGCCAGGCGTGGGTGCCGGTGCACCCATCCCTTTTGCTCGGGAAAGCTCAGCGCAAAGTGCAGCAAGGCTCCCGGCATCAGCGATTCGAAACAAAAGTACGCGCGCTCGAGCCAGAACTGCGAGAAGAGGTCGAGTGCCAGGATCAGGGTCACGCCGAGAAATGTCCCCACCATCAAGGCGGCGCGCGCCGCCGGCAGCTGCGGCTTGAAGTAGAAAACGATGAGGGCGGTGGCGAAGAACGCCAACCCGTCGACGATATATCCGGCGTAGGCCGGCAAAACGTGACGCCAACGCAGGATGCTGGTCGGTACAGTCACGGTGGTTGTTTCGGCGCCGCGCTGGAAGGTGTAGGTCACCGGCGTGCCGACGGGCAGGGCGCGCACCAGTTGCCGCAGCTCGTCGGCGCGGGTCAGCTCACGGCCGTTCCCGGCGCGCATCACCGAGCGCAGCGGGACGGCAGCTTGCTGGCCGGGCCAATCCGACGTTCCGATGGCCGGCACGACGAGATTGCTCCAAACCACAAACCCGGGGAACGGCTTGCCGATCTGCGACGCCACCGACAGCAGCGCCGCGACGGTCGCCAGTGCGAAGGCCGCAAGCAAGCCGACGAACGTCAGCTTCTCGATGCGGGTTTGGAAATGCTGGAGCACGGAAAAGGTTGAGCCGAGGTCTCCTTACCGCATGCTTCCTCGCGTCACAACACGCGCCGCGATCGTCTTCGCCTTACTCAGTGCCGGGTTGTATTGGCTGGCCTTCCCGCCGGCCGACGCCGGGCCGTTGGCGTTCGTGGCGCTGGTCCCCCTGTTGCTGGCCATACGCGGACGGTCCGTCGGGCAGGCGTTTCTGCTCGGCTGGCTGTCGGGCAGCGTTGCCATTCACGCTCTCGTATCGTCTTCGATCTTCGCGGCGGCATCACGCTTCATGCCCGATCACCGTTGGGTGCCATGGCTGTTGGCGCTGATCATCCCGCAGATCTACGGCGCTTTGTACTTCGGTGTGTTTGCCGCAATCGCAACCCGGCTGGCGTCGCGGCAGTTGGGTGTACGATTCGAGCTGTTGGCGATGGCGGCGGCATGGACCGCTTGTGAATTCGCGCGCTCGCGTCTCGGCGATGGCTGTCCGTGGGTTCTGCTGGCGCATTCGCAGCACGCCACTCTGTGGTTGATTCAGATCGCCGATCTCACCGGCACGTACGGCGTCAGCTTCGTGATTGTTCTAATCAACGCTGTCGTTGCGAGCCTGCTGCCGTTGACAGCGCGCGCTTGGCGATGGCGGCTGAAAGAGCTCGTCGTGGCGGGCGCGCTTTTGCTTTCCGTCTGGGCTTACGGCGAGTATCAGCTGGGCCGTTGGCGCTCGCCGGCGACGGCGGGCGTGCGGGTCAGCTTGATACAGGGCAATGTTCCCGAGGAGTGGCGCTCTTCCTTGCGCCGCCTCCCGGATTCGTTGCGGCGGCTTGGCGAGCTGACGACCGAGGCGAGCCGGGCGCAGCCGGATCTGGTCGTGTGGCCGGAGAACGCTGTGACGGTGTCCGTAGCCGACAACGGACAACTCCTCGCCGGTGCCGCGGCAGCACTGCCGCCCAAGGCGCGGCTGTTGATCGGTGCGCCGAGAGCCGAGCGTCGCGACGACGGCAGTGCGTCGCTGCGCAACTCGGCCTACTTGCTCGACGAGAGCGGACGCGTCGTATCGGTGTACGATAAGATGCGGCTGACTCCCTACGGTGAGTCGTTGCCGGAGATTGCGAGGATCTTCGCCGGCCGTCCCAATGCCGAGGGGGAATACGTCGCCGGCGACCGTCCAACGCAGTTCGAAGTCGTCGGCCGCCGTTTTGCGACGATCATTTGCTATGAAGCGATCTACGCCGAGTTGGTGCGCGATCTCGTGCTGGGTGGAGCCGAGTTTGTTGTGAACATCTCCAACGACGGCTGGTTCGGATCACAACCGTCGCTCGAACAACATTTCTACGCGGCGCTGTTTCGTGCCGTCGAGAATCGACGCTACCTGCTGCGCGCCACGAACGCCGGGATCACCGCGGTGATCGACCCGCATGGAACCGTCACGATGCGGGCGCCACGCAACCAGGCAACCTTGCTGACCAGCGAGGTGACGCCGTTCGGCGCGCTGACGTTCTACACGCGCTATGGCGACGTGTTCGCCTGGCTGTGTGTGGTGGGTGTCCTCGTAGCGCTGTGGAGTCCGGCCCGTCAGCGCGCTTGAGCGGCGCGCACGAAACTGTGAGTCTTCTTGAGATTCGGTCGACAGACGGGCTGTGCTAGCGACGGCACGTTGCTATGGTGCCATAGAGGACGCGCCGCTTCCGGCCAGCGTCCGAATTTCTCTGCATCCGGAGGAGTGGCTGCGATGATCGACGCGATTCGGAAGCTGTACTCGACGTTTTCTGACCGCCTGGGGCTGATGCGTAAGCGCCTGGGGCGTGACCTCACGTTGGCCGAGAAGATTTTGTTCACGCATCTCGACAAGGCAGAAACCGCCGAGATCGAACGCGGTAAGAGCTACATCGACTTGTGGCCGGATCGCGTGGCCATGCAGGACGCGACCGCGCAGATGGCGTTGCTGCAATTCATGCAGGCCGGTCGCAAGAAGGTTGCGGTTCCGTCGACGGTCCACTGCGACCATCTGATTCGCGCCCACACCGGCGCCGACGCGGATATGCAGGTCGCGCTCAACGAGAACAACGAAGTCTACCAATTCCTGAAGTCGGCGGCGCAGAAGTACGGCATCGGCTTCTGGAATCCCGGCGCCGGTATCATTCATCAGGTCGTTCTCGAGAACTATGCGTTTCCGGGCGGGCTGATCGTCGGTACCGACTCACATACGCCGAACGGCGGTGGACTCGGCATGCTGGCGATCGGCGTCGGTGGCGCGGATGCGGCCGACGTCATGGCCGGCCTGGCGTGGAACGTGCGCATGCCGAGCGTTGTCGGTGTGCGCTTGACCGGCAAGCCGTCGGGGTGGACGTCGCCGAAGGACGTCATCCTCAAGCTTGCGGGCATCATGACGGTCAGAGGCGGCACGGGGAAAATCGTCGAGTACTTCGGTCCCGGTACGCGTGCCATCAGCTGCACCGGTAAGGGAACCATCACCAACATGGGCGCCGAGCTCGGTGCGACGACCTCCGTCTTTCCGTTCGACGAGCGCATGGCGACCTACCTGCGGGCTACCAATCGTGCCGCAGTCGCCGAGTTGTGCGAGAAGTTTGCCGCCGATCTCGTCGCCGACCCGAGTGTCGAGAAAGACCCCGGCAAGTTCTACGACGAAGTGATCGAGATCGATCTTTCGACACTCGAGCCGCATGTGGTCGGCCCGCATACGCCCGATCTGGCGCGTCCGATCTCGCAGCTCAAGGAAGACGCCAAGAAGAACGGCTATCCGGTGGAGATCCGTATTTCGTTGATCGGCAGCTGCACCAACTCATCGTATGAGGATATTGGACGTGCCGCGCACGTTGCCAAGCAGGCTCTCGATCACGGCATCAGAGCCCACACCCCGTTCCTGATTTCACCGGGTTCGGATCAGATCCACAACACGATTCAACGCGACGGTCAGATGGAGGTGCTGCAAGGCATCGGCGGCACGGTGCTGGCCAACGCCTGCGGCCCGTGTATCGGCCAATGGCAGCGCGACGACATCAAGAAGGGCGAGAAGAACAGCATCGTCACTTCCTTCAACCGCAACTTCCCGGCGCGTAACGACGCCAATCCGGATACGCTGGCGTTCATCGGCAGTCCGGAGATCGTTACGGCGCTCGCACTCGCCGGCCGCCTCGATTTCAATCCGCTGACGGACACGCTGCCCGGCAAAGACGGCAAACCGGTGAAGCTGTCGCCACCGGAAGCCCCCGAGTTGCCGGCAAAGGGATTCGCTGCCGGTAAGGCCGGCTTCGTCGAACCGCCGGAGGATGGCAGCGGCATTCAAGTCGTCGTGAAGCCCGACAGCGAGCGTTTGCAGTTGCTGCAGCCGTTTCCGGCTTGGGACGGCAAGGACTATGAGAAGCTGGGTTTACTGCTCAAGGCCAAGGGCAAGTGTACGACCGATCACATCTCGCCGGCCGGTCCGTGGCTGAAGTATCGCGGCCATCTCGACAAGATCAGCGACAACATGTTCACCGGCGCCATTAACGCGTTCAGCGGCGAAGCGGGCAAGGGTCGCGACCAGCTCAGCGACGAGACGGGTGTGCCGTTCCCGAAGATCGCCCGTCACTACAAAGCGGAAGGTCTCGGGTGGGTAGCGGTCGGCGACGAGAACTACGGCGAAGGATCGAGCCGCGAGCACGCCGCCATGGAGCCGCGCTATCTGGGCGCCAAAGCGGTGCTGGCGCGCAGCTTCGCTCGCATTCACGAGACGAATTTGAAGAAGCAGGGACTGTTGCCTTTGGTTTTCGAAAATCCCGCCGACTACGAGAAGGTGCAGGAGAGCGATCGCATCAGCATCGTCGGCCTGAAGGATCTTGCTCCCGGCAAGCCGGTGCGTGTCATTCTGCATCACCGCGACGGCAAAGAAGACACGGTTTCCTGCCGTCACAGTTTCAGCAGCGAGCAACTCGCCTGGTTCAAAGCCGGAGCGGCGCTCAATCTGATGCGCGGGTGAACGGGGCTGAAACCAAACAGATTGTGGCCGGAGCCCAAGAGGGGCGGCACTCCATGCGCCAAGGGTGAAGCCTCCGGTGTGTGCTAGATCTTCCCACGCTGCGCCAGGACGCGGCGGGCGTGGGATACGACGGCGGCGGGGACGTTGCGGCTCTTGGCCAGGTGGCGAAGGTCGCGCTCTCCCAGGCTGATGACGTAGCGTAGTGCCACGGCCACGGGCGTCTTGGGGTTGGTAACCAAGCCGAGCCGTACCAGTGCGTTGCGCGGCCACAGGCGATGCTCGCCGATTTCGCGCAAGATTTCGCTGTCAAGGTTGCGATTGCGCGCGATCGCCACGACTTCGTCTTCGGTGAGGCGCGGGTTTTTGAGCACGAAGCGCGCGATCAGGCGGTTGGTTTCACGAATCAGCAAAGCGCGCGCATCGCGGTTGCCACGCAGTGCCAGCTTGAGCTTCTCGCCAACCGTCATGCTGAGGATTTGGGCGTAGAGACTCTTGTTGATCGGCGTGGCTTCCTTCTCTGGTTCGACGAGCATCTCTTCGGGGACGACGATGGCGTCTTCCCCACGTTCGATGGTGTCGGCGATGGCTTGCAGCTCCTGGATCTCGTCACTCATGCTTGGCTGCTCTTGCGACTTCCGCTTCCTTGACGACCTTCTCGGTGAGGTGTGCCGGCAGCTCTTCATAGTGCGAGAAGGCGATGGTGAAGGCACCGCGCCCGCTGGTCATCGAGCGCAGGTCCGGTGAGTACTTCAGCACCTCGGCCATGGGCACTTGCGCTTTGATCACCTGGCCGCCGGCTTTGGCGTCGACGCCGAGGACCTTGCCGCGACGGCTGTTGAGGTCGCCGATGACGTCGCCCATCGAGTCGTCGGGGCAGGCGATTTCCATCGACATGATCGGCTCGAGCAAGATCGGCTTGGCTTTTTCGACCGCCGTCTTGAAGCCCATCGACGCGGCAATCTTGAAAGCCATTTCGGACGAGTCGACCTCATGGTACGAGCCGTCGTAGAGGGTGACCTTCACATCGACGATCGGATAGTGTGCGAGAAAGCCCTCGGTGAGCGCTTCGCGAACCCCCTTTTCGACGGCGGGGATGTACTGCCGCGGCACCACGCCGCCCTTGATGGCATCGACGAACTCGAAGCCGGTGCCGCGTGGCAGCGGATCGACCTTGAGCCAGGCATCGCCGTACTGGCCGCGGCCACCCGTCTGCTTCTTGAGCTTGCCCTGCGCCTCGGCTCGTCCTTTGATCGTCTCCTTGTACGGAACTTTCGGCGCCTTGAGCTCGACCTCGGCGCCGTACTTACGTTTCAAGCGGTCGATCACTACCTCGATGTGAATCTGACCGACCCCGGATAAAATCAGCTCGTGGGTTTGCGGATCGCGGTGCATCTCCAGCGACGGATCCTCTTCCATCATGCGCGCCAGCGCCTGCGAAGCTTTTTCGTCGTCACCCTTGCTCTTTGGTTCGATGGCGAAGGAAATCGACGGCGGCGGCAGCGAGAATCCCGGATAGACGATCGGGGCCTTCTCGTCCGTCAGGGTGTCCCCGGTGGCCGTCTCTTTCAGCTTGGCCACCGCCACGATCTCGCCGGCGACCGCGTGCTGCACCTGGTTCTGCTTCTTGCCGGCGAGCTGGAGTAGATGCCCGAGCCGTTCTTTGGTGTCGCGGGTGCTGTTGGCGACGGTTGAATCGGAGCTCACCTTGCCGGACAGCACGCGGAAGACGGAAAGCTTGCCGGCGAAGGGGTCGATGATTGTCTTCAAGACGATGCCGGAGAATGGCTCGCCGGCCTCAGGGCGGCGGGTGATCGGTTCTCTGATCTTCGGGTCCTTACCCGGCAGCGCGCCCAAATCGGCAGCCGAACCGAGGAAGTTGATGGTTGCGTCGAGCAGCGGCTGGATGCCGATCGCTTTGCTGCCGGTACCGAAGAGGACCGGCGAGAAGCGGCGCGTCACGGTGCCTTCCCGCAGGGCATGAACCAGTTCTTCGTTGGTGAGCGTTCCGGCCTCCAAATACTTCTCCGTGAGCTCGTCGGTTGCTTCCGCTGCCAGCTCGATCATCTGCTCGCGCGCCTTTGCGGCGTCGTCAGCGACATCGGCCGGAATCGGCGCTTCGCTCATTCCGCCATCGGCCTGAGCCAGGTAGGCTTTCATCGCGATGAGATCGACAATTCCTTTGAACGTTTCGGCGTTGCCGATCGGCAGCTGTACGGGCACCAGTTTGGCCGCGAGGATTTTCTTCAAGTCGTCGAGTGCCGCCGCATAGTCGGCACGTTCGCGGTCGATGCGTGTGATGAACGTGACAACCGGCAACTTGAGCTCTTCGGCGCGAGCCCAGATCCGTTCGGCTTCGATGCGGATCTCGTGCGCCGCCGCGGCGGCGACGAAGACGATCCCCGTGCAGCCGCGCATGCAGTTGATCGTATCCGCCAGGAAGTTGGCGTACCCAGGCATGTCGACAATCGTGATGTCGTGTTTCTTCCAGGTGCAATGGAAGAACGAAGTCGAGAGGCTCGTCTTGCGACGGATCTCTTCCGGATCGAAGTCGAAGTTCGAGGAATCGTCGTCGACGCGGCCGAGGCGGTTGACGGCGCCGGCGCCGAACACCATGGCATCCGCCAATGACGTCTTGCCGACTCCGCCTTGTCCAACCACACCGATGCTGCGTACCAATCTCACGTCGTCAGCCATTTGCCCTCCGGATCAAGTCTGAGCGTTGCGTTCGTAGATGAGACGCAACCCTTCCAGGGTCAAGAATTCATCGACCTCATCTACCACTTCGGATTCCGGTGCCAATAAGGGTGCAAAGCTGCCGGTGGCAATCACCCGTGCCTTGACCCGGTTCTCCTTTTGAATGCGCGTGACCAAGCCGTCAACCATGGAAACGTATCCGTAGATCAGTCCCGATTGAATGGCGTTTACGGTGTTGCGCCCAATCACATTTTTCGGCTTCACCAATTCGACTCGATAAAGCTTGGCGGCGCGGTCGAACAGTGCGTCGCTGGCAATACCGAGACCCGGGGCGATGACGCCGCCGACGTACTCGCCCTTTTCCGAGATGTAGTCGAAGATCGTCGCCGTACTGAGATCGACGACGATGGTCGTGCCGCGTGTCCGTTCGTACGCCGCGATGGCATTGACGATGCGGTCGGCACTTACTTCCTGCGGCTTGTCGTAGAGGATGGGCATGCCGGTGCGGATGCCAGGGCCGACCACAATCGGCGCCACGCCGAGATGCTCACGGCACAACATTTCGATGACCTGCGTCATCGGCGGCACCGAAGACGCGACGGCGATGCCGGCGATTTTCGGTTGGCCGATGTTACCCAGGAGGCTGTTGATGAGGACGCCGTACTCGTCAGCCGTGCGGCCAATGTCGGTTTGCAGACGCCAATGGTGGCGCAGCGTCTTGCCTTCGTAGACTCCCAACGCGATTTGCGTGTTGCTGACGTCGATGGCGAGAAATTGGCCCGGGCTCATGGATTCGCTCCCACCGAAGGGACCTCTCCCCCGGGCCCTTCTCTGACGCAGAGAGGGGGGTCGAGGGCGATGGTTACCCTTTTCCCTCGAGGGGAAGGGGGCAAAGGGTTCAGGTCAACGGTCGCAGAAAGCATCTCAATTGGGAGATTTCGGAGACTGCGCAGAGTTGCGTTCGTAGATCAAGCGTAGGCCGTCCAAGGTTAGGAATTCATCGATACTCTCGACCGTTTCGCAGGCCGGCACCAGCAGCGGCGCGAACCCACCGGTTGCCAGCGCCGGCGCTTGCGTTGCCGTTTCCGATCGTATGCGACGCACCATGCCGTCGATCATGGCGCCGTAGCCGTAGACCAATCCCGATTGAATCGCGTGTACGGTGTTGCGCCCGATCACCTGCTGCGGCCGAACCAACTCGACGCGATACAGTCGCGCCGCTCGCTCGAAGAGGGCGTCGGCGGCGATGCCGAGCCCGGGCGCGATCGCACCGCCGCAATACTCGCCGGTTGCCGAAACGAATTCGAACTTGGTTGCCGTGCCGCAGTCGACGACGATGGTGGCGGTGCCCGTCCGCGCGTAGGCGGCAACGGCGTTGACGACACGGTCGGTTCCGACCTGGCGGGGGTCGTCGTAGAGGAGCGGCATGCCGGTGTGAACGCCGGGCCCGACGATCAGCGGGCGCAGATGGAGATACGTGTGCGACCATTCGTCGATCACCTGCGTGATCGGTGGTACGACGGACGACACCGCCAGGCCGTCGAGCGGCGGATTGCCGGCGCCTTTGAGGAGTGCGCCCAGGAAGACGCCGTACTCGTCGGCCGTGCGCCCGCGTTCCGTCTGTATTCTCCAGTGCTGGCGGAGGCGACCGTCGTCATAGACGCCGAAGACCGTATGCGTGTTGCCGACGTCAGCGACCAGGAGCATAGCCGTCCACCACGGTTACATCCCCGGCGACGATCGTTTGCTCTCGCCCGTCGTCGAGACGCAGCCGCAAGGCGCCGTCGTCGGCGAGCCCGAGGGCGATGCCGGCGTAGCGACGGCCGCAGTCGTCGACCTGCAGTCGCCGGCCGGTGAGCGCCGAGAGTTGTTCCCAGCGCGGGCGGATCGCCGCGAAGCCCGAGCTCAGGTATGTATCGTAGAGCGATTCGAGGCGGGCCAGCAATGTGTCGGCGAAGGCCACACGATCGATCGCTGCGCCGGTGATGCTGCACAGGCCGATTGCTTTGTCGCGGAGCTCGTCCGGGAGCTCGTCGTCGTGGATGTTCAGATTGACGCCGATACCGGCGATGACGAAGGCGATGCCGTCGCTAACGACTTCGAGCTCGGTGAGCGCCCCGCTCACCTTCTTGCCTTCGAGGAGAACATCATTCGGCCACTTGAGAGTCGCGTGCGGGGCCCATTCACGAATCGCCTCGGCGATAGCGGCGCCAACGACGAGAGCGAGCTGCGGCGCCTCGCCCAGGGCAATCGGCGGTCGCAGGATTACCGACAGGTAGAGATTGCGAAACGGCGGCGACGACCAGCTGCGTCCCAAGCGTCCGCGACCTTTGGTCTGCGCGTCGGCAATGACCACCGTTCCTTCCGCCGCGCCGTCGCGCGCCAACTGCTGAGCAACGCTGTTGGTCGAGTCCGTCGTTTCGAAGTAGTGGCAGAAGCGGCCGAGCCGTTTGCCGGCGCGTGCGGCGCGTAGCGCTTCGACGTCGAATGGAAGCTCGAGCTCAGTTGCGCGTGCCATCGACCCCTGATTCCCGCCACGGTGACTGCCGATTGTCTCTCAGCCCGCGCTTCGACAAGCATGTCCTGAGCAAAGTCGAAGGGCTCAGCACGAACGGATCGGTGCTCACTTTCAAAGAACATTTCCGCTCACCCTGAGCTTGTCGAAGGGTCATGTGAGCGACAGCAGCATGTGCAGGTCGACGGCGGGTGCCGAGTGAGTGAGCGCACCGACGGAAATGATGTCGACGCCGGTGGCGGCGATGCGACGTACGGTGTCGAGGTTCACGCCTCCGGAAGCCTCGGTGATGGCTCGCCCGTTGATGTGCTTTACCGCGGCGGCGAGCTGCTCCGGCGTCATGTTGTCCAGCAGCAGGGCATCGGCGCCGGCGCCCAACGCCTCGTCGACCTCGCTCATCGTGCGGCACTCGACTTCGATCTTGTAGACGTGTGCGGCTGCGGCACGCGCAGCGATGACGGCCGGCCCGATACCGCCGGCAGCGGTGATGTGATTGTTCTTGATCAGGATGCCGTCGGACAAACCTTGGCGGTGGTTGTGTCCGCCACCGGTCCGCACGGCGTACTTTTGCAGAGCCCGCAGTCCCGGGACCGTCTTGCGTGTATCGACGATGCGACACCGGGTGTCGCGTACCGCCTCAACGAAGCGGGCGGTGAGCGTCGCCACGCCGGAAAGCTGCTGCAATAGATTGAGGATCAACCGTTCGACGGAGAGCAGCGCGTGTGCCGAGCCAGACAGGCGGGCGAGGACATCGCCTTTCCGCACCTTCGTGCCGTCGCGCACCAGCTCCTCGACGCGGATTCCACCACCGGCGCAGTCGCAGATCCGGCGGATCAGCGGCATGCCGGCGACGGTCGCGTCTCCCTTGGCGCGAATCTCGGCGCGTGCCTGGCGCTCAACGTCGACGGTCACCTGCGTCGTGAGATCTCCCGAGCCGACGTCTTCGGCCAGAGCCGCTTTGATGAGAGCCTCGACCGCAGGGAGATCGAAGACGGTCATGATGATTTGCGGAGAAAGGAAATGGAGAACCGAGAACCCGGAATGGCGAATGCAGAACTCGTCAATTCAGATTGCCCCTTCGCCCGTCCCCAATTCCCGGTTCCCGGTTCCCGGTTTT
>JACQEN010000127.1 GCA_016200585.1 Deltaproteobacteria bacterium | reverse complement strand
GCACCGACGGGAACACGGACACCAGGGAGAATCTAACTTCGGGCTGCGGCGACGATTGGAGGTGTGTCGATCGAATCGACGACGACTCATCCTACATCTACTACGACCGGCCAACCGGGCTGATCGGCCCGCGCTCGAGCTTGTTCACGATGAGCAATCTACCGCCGCACGGCGAGCCCATCCTTTCGGTCACCATCCACGCCACCAGCCGGGCCATCAAAGCCGCCGGAGGTACGCGTTCTTCACCGCTGATGCGCATCGGCAGCAACGGGGTCATTTTCGCCGGCCCGCTGCAGAGTGTCGGCACAACGTACCAAGACGTCTCGGTAGCCTACGTCGGGACCAATCCGGCAACCGGTGCGGCGTGGACTTGGACCGAGATCAACAACATTCAGGCGGGAGTCCGGCATCAAGTCGCCAGTAGCGACACTCCGGTGCGCACCACCGCGATCTACGTCGAAGTCTGCTACGTCATCCAAAGCCCGACGCCGACGTTCACACCTTCGCTCACCGCCACCCCGACGACCACTGCGACCGCCACCCAAACTTCCACTCGTACGCCAACTCCAACGTCAACCCCAAGCTTCTCGCCCTCACCAACCCTCACCCCGAGCCATACTCCGACAATGACCCCGTCGCCGACTCAGACCGATACGCCGTCGGCAACACCGACCCGCACCCCGACTGCGTCGCCGACACAAACACCGACACCGACACAAACAGCCACGCCGACTCAGACACCGACACCAACTCCAAGCCTGACCGGCACACCGACTTCGACACCGACGATCACGCGCACGGCGACCCGAACGCTGACGGCGTCGCACACCGCAACCGCGTCGCCGACGAACACCCCGACCAATTCGGTAACGCCTACTCAGACCAAGACGGACACGCCAACCCCGACCGCAAGCCCAACTCCAACGACGACCTCGACGGAAACGGCAACACCCACATCGACTTTCACGCAAACGCCGACCGCCACGCCCAGCGTCACCTGGACGCCGACCATCACGCAGACCTACACGCCTTCGGCAACAGCAACCGTCACGTCCTCACCAACCCAAAGCGGAACGCCGACCGAGACCCCCACCGTGACCGTCACGCCGACCCAAACAGCGACTCCGTCACCGTCGCGAACACCGACCAATACGCCGCGACTACGGGCGACCATGACGCCAACCAGGACTCCGAGTCCGACGGAACCGCCGCATCGTTGCATCGGCGATTGCGACGGCGATGAGGAGGTCACCGTCGACGAGCTGCTGACCATGGTGAACATCGCCTTGGACGTATCACCCCTGCAAGCCTGTTCTGCCGCAGACAACGACGGCGATGGAACCGTCTCGATCGACGAGATCGTCATCGGCGTAGACAATCTGCTGGTCGGATGCCGGTGAGGCTCGCCGCACGAATGACAGGACGCTAGACGGACGTCTGCGGAAAGCCCGCCCATGCTATCACGACGCCACTTCCTCGAATTGTCGCTGCTAACCGCACTCGCGTCTTGCACATCGCCGGGCGATTACAGTGGCGACGATGTCGAACGGCTGGAGCGGCAGAAGTCGGACGAGAGCGCACACTCCGGCAAGGGTCCTTTCGGCCCGCTGCGTTTTCGAGGCTACCACGGGTTGGCGACGCTGCCGTACTTCCGCGTCGGCGAGGACGGCCTGCTACATACGGTCGTCGATTTGCCAGCGGTGATCGATTTTCATGCGCATCTTGGCTGGTCGTACTTCCTGGCGCCGACGGTCGACCTGCAACGACGTACCGCCCGCACCGAATATTTGATGGACTGCGATGCCCAGGATCCGCCGTGCGGGCTCGATTTGGATGTCTACGTCAACGCCAACTTCACCGATGGCATGCATCGCTCGCTGAGCTGGCAGACGATCAGCAGCCTATGGATCGGCAGTCGTTCCGCTGCAACGCACACCATTCCGAACCTACTGGCAGAGATGCAGGCGGCGAAGGTCGGCCAAGCGGCGATTTTGCCAATCGCCATCAATCTGCCTTTGAGCGCCGACGCGACACTTCAGGTAGTCGACGGCATCGACAAAGCCGGAGCGAAGGAGCGGCTGATCCCATTTGCGTCGGTGCACCCGCACGATCCGAACAAACGAGCCCTATTGCAGCAGTACGCGCATCGCGGCGTCCGCGGCGTCAAGCTGCATCCAGAGATGCAGCGTTTCTTCCCCGATGAGAACGGAGCTCTGGAGATTTATGAGGAGTGCGGGCGACTCGGGTTGCCGATCATCTTTCACGCCGGACGTACCGGCATCGAACCGGAGTTCATGCGGCCATACGCACTCCTGCGACGTTACGTTGCAGGAATCCGCCAGTTTCCAGCGGTGCGGTTTGTGCTCGGGCACGCCGGCGCACGCGACATCGAGGATGCCATTCCGCTGGCACGTGAGCATGACAACGTCTGGTTGGAGCTGTCGAGCCAGGGCGTAACGCGCATCGCGGATCTGCTCGACAAAGTAGGGGCGCGCAAGCTGCTCTACGGAACCGACTGGCCGTTCTATCCGTTGGCCGTAGCGCTGGCGAAAGTCTTGATCGTCACGGAGAACAATCCGGAGGCTCGCGCGGCGATCTTGGGGGGCAACGCTCTGGAGCTGTTGAAACCGAGCACATCCTCATAAGAGCTTTCGGGCGCGCGCCGCGGAGTGCCATCTCTTGAAGCCCGGGTCGATGTCCGCAGCGCGTCGACAAGCGGAATACGTCACCGTTGCTCCTACTAGGGACACACCCGTCACCGCCGTCTACGCTTTCACGCGAAACCAAAAAGCGCCACAGTCACCCACCGTCGAAGCCCGGCCGTAGTGTAATCCGACCGTCCCGATCCCGTGGCACACCACTTGCACACGACGGAAGCGATGATGTTGGGGGCACGATGAACCAGTTACCGGCCACGTCGAAACGGCAAACCGTAGTCCTGCTGCGATGGGTGTTGATCATCGCGTTTTCCTACCTGCTCATTCTCGACGCCTCGGCATTGCATCTTCAGTCGTCGCTGTTCGTTCTGATCGCCACGGTTCTGACCTCGAACCTGGTGGTCGGACGGATGCCGGAGCACTGGACGCAATCGCAGCTCTTCGACTTCGGCATCGTCATGTTCGACGCCGCATGGGTTACATGCGGTTTGATATGGGCTCCGAGTATTTCGGGGGATCTCTTCCTTCTCTATTTCCTGGTCATCTTCGTTGCTGCGGTCGGTGAATCGCTGCTGTCGATCGTCGGCAGCGCTCTTCTGGTTAGTATCGTGTACGGATATACGATTTCCATGCAGGCCGGCTCAGCCGACTTCCGGCTGACAGCCGGAGTGCTGCTGCGTGTACCGTTCTTGTTCGTCGTCGCCTTATTCTACGGCTACTTCGTAAGCGAGATCCGCGGCCGAAAATCGGAGGCAACCGAAGCGCAGTTGCGCGACAAAGCCAAGAGCGAGCTGTTGGCCGCCGTGAGTCATGACCTGCGCTCGCCGCTGGCGAACGCGCAGAATCTGGTCGAGCTAGCACTCGAACCGTCGACCGACGGCGCAACCGAACGCAGCCTGTTGCTGCGGGCTCACGTCAACATCCAAAGGGTAGTGTCGCTGGTATCGAATCTGTTACAAACCGCTTGCATCGAAGCCGGCGAAATGCGCTTGCACCCGTCGCCGGCGCAGGTCAACGACATCGTTGCCGATGCGCTGCATATGCAATCGTCGGCCGCCGGACTCAAAGGCTTGGCGCTGACGGCCGAGCTCGATCCGCAGCTTCCCGTCGTGATGGTCGACGCCATGCAGCTGAGCCGTGTCGTCAACAACCTGGTAGACAATGCCATCAAGTACAATCGCGACGACGGCAATGTGACCGTCCGCACCTCGTGCGACGCCGATTCGATTACAATCGCTGTTCTCGACAGTGGGCCGGGCATGAGTGCCGAGCAATGCAAAGAGCTCTTCGCGCCCTATCGCCGCGTGCACATCGGCGGCTATGTGCCGGGGATGGGATTGGGACTGAATATCGTCAAGCGCCTCATCGGTGCCATGGGAGGGGCGATTCGCGTCGAAAGCGTCGTCGGCAGCGGCTCGACGTTCCGGGTTCGCCTGCCCCGTCGCGACGCGCCGGAAACCCGCCGCATTCCGGTGCAAGCCGTTCAATCGGCAACGCCGCCCGCGGTACTGACGGCGCCAGCGGCTTGAACCGTTGCGGGTTCCCGGTTCGACTTGCAAACTCGCGCCCGAGACTGCCAACCGTCGGCACGCGCGGCCGCGGCGCACCCTCAGATCAGATCTTGTGTCGTTGCAGCAACTGCTTGGCGATCACCAGACGCTGGATTTCATTTGTTCCCTCGCCGATGATCATCAATGGCGCATCGCGATAGTAACGCTCGACCGGAAATTCGTTGGTGTAGCCGTAGCCGCCGAGAATGCGCATGGCTTCGGTGGCGACCTCGAGACAAGTCTCGGAGGAAAAAAGCTTGGCCATTCCGGCTTCGACGTCGCAGCGCTCGCCGCGATCCTTCTTGTCGGCAGCGGCATAGGTCAGCAGCCGCGCCGCTTCGATCTTGGTCGCCATGTCCGCAAGCTTGAGTTGAATTGCCTGGTGCTCGGCGATCGGCTTGCCAAAGGTCTCGCGCTGCTGTGCGTAGCGAATGGCCTGGTGAAACGCGGCGCTGGCGACGCCCACGGCGCGTGCTGCAATGTTGATGCGTCCGACTTCCAGGCCGCTCATGACGTGGAAGAAGCCCTGCCCTTCCTTGCCGCCGAGCAGATTCGTCAGCGGCACGCGGTAATCTTCCATGTGCACTTCGCACGTCTCGATCCCTTTGTAGCCGAGCTTTTCGAGGTCGCGGCCGACGCTCAGACCCGGACCCTTCTCGCCGACGAACATGCTGATTCCCTTGTACGGCGGGTCGATCTTGTTGTCGGTCTTGGCGGCAATGGCATAGAGCGTGGCGCTGCGCGCATTGGTGATGAACATCTTGCTACCGTTCAGAATGTAGTCGTCACCGCGCCGGACGGCGGTAGTACGGATGCGCTGCACATCGCTGCCGGCGTGCGGCTCGGTGAGACAAAGGGCTCCGTGGTGCTCGCCGCTCGCCATACCCGGCAGGTAACGACGTTTCTGCTCATCGCTGCCGTGGGTCTTGAGCATGAAGGCCAACATCAAATGCGTGTTGAGGACGCCGCTCAAGCTCATCCAACCTTTGCAAAGCTCCTCGACGACCATGGCATACGTGGTGACGTCGAGATCCAAACCGCCATACTCCTGCGGGATCGTGGCGCCGAAGAGGCCAAGCTCCTTCAGCCGCTTCACAAGAGCGTGAGGGTATTCGTTGCGGTGCTCGAGCTCGCTCGCCACCGGCATCACCTCGCGCTCGACGAAACGCCGAACCGTCGATACAATTTCTTCTCGAACGTCTTGTGGGGTCGTCACGTTTGTCCTCCGAACGTCAAGTGCGCCGTGTCGTTAACCACGTTTACCACGCACTCGCAATTCACCCGGTGGTCTCAACACCGGCAAAGCGACCGCGAGCGGATAATGGCAGCCGGTCGTTTACAAGGTTGAGGCAGGCAGGTAGCTGTTGCGCGTGACCGATCCGTCCTTGGCGCCAGCGTCAGCGAGCAAACGGAGCTCGCGACCCGCGGCAGCGCTCAAGCTTCTTACCCTGCTGGCAGCGCTGCTCGGCGCGGCGGCGGCGCTAGCGCAAGTCGATCCGCCGCCGACGGCGGGAGTAGAAGTGTTTACCGGTGCCGGTGAAGGGGCAGCACCGCACGACAAGCCTGCCAAGCTCACCACGACCTACTGGCGCGTCGAGTTGTCGGTGAAGGTGCCGAAGAGCCAACCCGGGGCGCACGTGCAGATGCTGCTGCCGCTGTCCGACGATCATCAGGAGATTGTGTCGCGGCGACTCGACGCCGACGGCTTCCGCTACCACGATGAGCTGGTCCCACCCAACCTGCTGGGAATTTGGACGGTGGCAGCGGCCGATCGCATCGGCACGCAGATCGACTACGACGTCAACGTGGCCATCCACGATACGGTGGTCGAAATACCCAAGGTCGCCCTGGCCGATCTCAAACCGTCGGACGAAGAGCGCATTTTTTTGCAAGCGTCGCCGTTGGTGCAAACACAAGACCCGGATATCCGCCGCAAGGCACGCGAGCTGATCCAAGACGCACACACGGTTGAAGAAGCGATCTGGGCTTTGTTCCAACAGACGGCAGCGTTCGTGCGCGCCGTACCGGGCGAGGCCAAGGAAGATGCAGCAGCGGTTCTCCGCAAAGGCAGCGGCAGTAACACCGGCAAGGCACGGCTGCTGACCGCGATGATGCGGAGCGTCGGCATCCCGGCTCGACTGGTGGGCGGCTTGAAGCTCGAAGATTCGACGAAAAAGCGCGCAACCATCGCTTGGGTCGAAGCGCGGATCGGCACGGCGTGGGTGCCGTTTGATCCCGGCGGCGGCTACTTCGGTTGGCTGCCGACGCAGTACTTGGCGCTGTACCGGCAGGACCTGCCGTTAATCGTGCACAGCGCCAGCATCAACTTGGAGTACGACTTCCTCGTGCATCGCATTCGGCGCGACACGGCTGTCGGCGCGGCCCCGGAACCAACGCCGGCGGCCAAACAACGTGCGGCTGCCGCACCGGTGGCCGGGCAGCTGGTGCGCACCACGTCGAGCTACGTCGAGCGCCCGGTCGCCTCGGTGGTGATGATCGCCGACGAAGACGTTTCCGACGAGGTCGCCGAGCGCATCCTCGCTGAAGCCCGCGAGGCCGAAATCAACGTCGTGCTTCTGCATGCGCCATTCGAATCGCGTTACTTCCGCGAGCAGTACCTGCAGCGTCTGGTGAGCAACAATCTGGCGTTGATTCGCGGCGCACACGTCCTGCTCGTCACCACGCACGACGACGCCAGCCTCTACGCGTTGCTCACTCTCGGCGAGAAGGAGATGCAACTCGGCGACATGCGCATCGTAATCGCCGGCAAGTACCCCGACAGTGTCGGCCGCGTCCTCGGCGCCGTGCTCTATCGCATGGTCGACGCCGGCGAGGTGGCGCTGGTCAACAAGCCGGCACGCCTCCTGGGGCTGTGGGAGATGGTGCGCGCCAACGTCATCAACGGCGTGCCGATGGCAGAAGAGGCACGCAAGTGGAACATCACGCCGACGGTGCTCGATCAGCGCGTCTACGAAGACCTCGGCTGGTGGCGCAAGCTGGTCATCGGCGCCTGGAGTCGCGCCGTACGCGCGCAGGTGCCGCTGCAGGCGCTCAACCTCATCCTGGTTCTGCCGGTCATCGCGGCGATCATCGTGATCGTGCGGACCCTGATCGGCATCGAAACATTCGGAACGTTCTCGCCGGTAATCGTCGCCCTCGCCTTCTTGACGACGGGTCTGCAGTGGGGGCTCGCCATCTTTGCGGTCATCGTCAGCATCGGCGCTGCCGTGCGCTTGCTCTTGCAGCGAGCCCGCCTGCATCTGGTGGCGCGCTTGGGCATCTTGATTGCGGTGGTTGCGGCGATCATGGCCGGGCTGACCGTCGTCGGCGCCTCATTCGGCATCGGCCCGCTGATGAACGTCAGCATCTTTCCAATGGTGATCATGTCGAACGTCATCGAAAACTTCACATCGTCGCGAGCGCAATTCGGCACGCGCGAGGCGGTGCGCCTGACGTTCAACACCATGCTGCTCGCGGCGATCTGTTACGTGGCGATCGAGACCACCGGTTTGCAATCGTTGCTGCTGAGCTTCCCCGAGCTCCTGATCGGAGCGATCCTGATCGACGTCGGGCTCGGCAAATGGCGCGGTTTGCGCCTGCTCGAGTACAGGCGTTTCCTCGGGCTCGCCGAAAAGTCGGATCGATGGCAACGCTGAGCGAAAAAGTACGCCGCATCCGCCGCGAAGTTCTCGGCCTCAATCGACGCAACCAGCAGTTCATGGCGCATCTCAATCCGGCGCCGCTGGTGGCGCTCGTCGATCACAAGGCGCGCACCAAGGACGTGCTGGCGGAGCACGGGCTGCCGGTGCCCGAGACGCTCGGTCGCTATGCGCACCAGCGCGACCTGCCGCGCTTGACGCGCAACGTCGACCAGCACAACGACTTCGTCCTCAAGCCGGCACGCGGGGCCGGCGGCGAGGGCGTGATGGTAATCGCCGGGCGCAGCAACGACCGCCTCGTCAAAGCGAGCGGAGCCTCGCTGCATGTGCGCGACGTCGTCTCCCATGCCGCCGACATCATCGCCGGCGCCTTCTCGCTCAGCCAGAGCCGAGATGAAGCGCTGCTCGAACGGCGTCTGGTCGCGGACCGGGTTCTCGGCGCCTTCAGCCCCGGCGGCATCCCCGACGTGCGCGTCGTCGTCATTCACGGCGTGCCGATCATGGCCATGTTGCGGCTGCCGACGGTTGCATCGGACGGCCGCGCCAACCTGCACATGGGGGGCGTCGGCGTCGGAATCGATCTCCCGACCGGCCGCGCCGTCTATGCGGTGTGGCGCGACCAGGAGATTGCTCTCCACCCGGACAATCAACAGCCGCTTGCGTCGATTCGGATTCCCTTCTGGAGCGACATCCTGTTGATGGCATCGCGTAGCGCCGACGCCATCGCCCTGGGCTATTTCGGCATCGACGTCGTGATCGATGCCCGGCTCGGACCCGCCATCCTGGAGGTCAACGCGCGGCCGGGCCTGAGCATCCAGTTGGCCAATCACCGCGGCCTGCGCCCGCTGCTGGCGCGCTTGAATCCCCAATCGGCAGCCGGGCTCAGCCCGGCCGCGCGGGTCTCCCTCGGCATCGAAATCGTCGAAGCAACGGAACGCGAAACTGCTCCTTGACCAGCGGGCACATTCCCGTTTTGCTAGCGCTGTGTCCGAAGTTCAAGTTGCTTTGCTTTTGTCGCTGAGCTGCGTCGCCGCGCTGGCGGCGTTTGGTGTCGCACCCTACCGCGATGAATTTGCCGGGCGCGTCCGGCGCGGCGCCGCCGCCCTCCTCTTGATCGCCATTCTGGCGGTCACCGTGTTCTTACCGCTGGCGACCTTCGAAGGCGGCGACGTGCTCGAACCCGATACGATCTGGTTCCCGATGGTCTTCGCCGGTCACCTGCTGCTGGTTCTGTTCCTGGCGGCGTGGTGGCGCCTGCGCGGCGACATCTCGTTGCGGCGGTTTCTGCACCTGCTACCGAGCAACCTGACTGCAAAATTTGCACAGGGAGCCGCCGCCGGGCTGATCGGTTGGGCCGCGGCGGTAACCATCACCGGTGCCGCCGCCAGCGCTCTGGCCTACGGCAGCGCGGCTGCGGAGCCCGCCGGTCTGCCGCCGATCATGGTGTGGATGGCCGAGCTTCCGTTGCTGCACAAGCTGGCGATCATCTGTGCGGCGATGACCGTCGAGGAAGCATTCTTTCGCGGCTTTCTGCAGCCACGGGTAGGACTGATCCTGTCGAGCCTCTTGTTCGCCTGCAGTCACTTCAGCTACGGACTTCCGTTTATGATCGTCGGTGTGCTGGTCATTTCAATCGTCCTCGGGACAACGTTCAAACGCACCGGCGACTTGTTGCCGTGCATCGTCGCCCATGGCGTATTCGACGCCGTCCAGCTGCTCATCGTACTGCCACTGGCGGTAAAGTCGTGGACCGCAGGACTGGCTTGAGCGTGCGGGCAACTCGCTGATCCCCCGCTCGGCCCGCTTCGACGCATGGTTGAGTCGCAGACAGAAGCCCGTTCCGTGTCGATGACGGGCCACCTGCTTCCGATGGTCTTGCTGCGTGCCGTCGCCGTGGTCGCGGGCATCGCCGCCGCAATCTACTGGCGCGCGCACGAGCCTGGTTACGGGTGGCTCTTTTGGGGATGGGTCATCTGCCTGGCCGCCTACATCGGCAGCTTTCCGCCAGCGCTGCGCCGAGAGCGTCCAATCGCACGGCCGGCCTGGGTCCTGTTTGTTGGCATTCTCGGGCTCGCCGCCGTCCTGCGTTTTCCCGACATCTACTCGGTTCCCGGGAACATCAGCATCGACGAGCTGTTGCCCGGCCTGGAGGCGCTACACATCACGCAAGGCGGCAAACCAAACGTCTTCGGCAGTATCGGTTGGTTCACCATACCCAATCTGACCTTCGCGATCCCCGCGGTGATCATGCAACTGACGCCGTTGTCACCGTTCCATGCGTTGCGGCTTTCCTCCGCTCTCACCGGTCTTGCGGGCATTCTCTCGACGTTCCTGCTCTGCCGCCGCTTGCTCGGAACGCGCGCCGCGCTGGCGACGAGCTTTTTCATGAGCGTTGGGTTCTGGCACCTGCACAACAGCCGCACTGGCTTTCCGTATCCGCAGTCGTCGTTCGGCCCGTCGCTGGTGCTCTATCTTCTGGTGCGGGCGCAACAGGACCACAGCCGGTTGCTGATGGCGGCGGCCGGAGTCGTCTGCGGCCTAGCGCTGCAGCTCTACTTCCCGGTCCGCATCCTTCTATTGCTTTGCCCGCTCTTCATGGCCGGCGACTGGATGAGCGTCCGTCTCAGCTGGCGCGGCGCCTTGCAGCAGTCGGCCATCTTCAGTGTCGGCGTGTTGTTGGCACTGGCGCCACTGGTCGCTTCGGTTCCGCTGGATTCACTGACCATGCATTCGCGCGACGTGTTGATCACGCGTCCGGCAGTTCGACTCACCCTTGAACGACGCTACGCCGTCACCAGTCTGCAAGACGTCGTGGCGGGAAGCCTCGCCGAAGCGACTCGCATGTTCACGCAGTGGGCCGACGTGGCCGTTCTCAACCGCTCGCCGCAGGGGTTGCTCGATCGCGGCACGTTGGCGATGCTCCTGGCCGGCGTGGTGTTGGTCCTGCTACAAGGCCGTGCCTATCCGCTGCTGCTGTTGCTCTGGGGGGTCGTGACTCTCCTCTTCGGCGTCGCCTTGTCCGACGCACCGCGCGCCTCCTACAGGCTCGCCGCCGCCATGCCCGCAATCTACATGCTCGCCGGATTCGCCGTCGACCGCGCCCTGCAGGCTACCGAGGCACCGCAACGATGGTACCGATTGACGATCCGACCGCTGATTCTGCTCGCGCTTGCCGCTTGGGTGGCACACGAAAACTATCAATCGTTCTTCGAACGCTACAGCCGCGATGGCGACGGCAAGCTCCCACCCTGGCCGGCGGCCATGCGCTTTCTCGCCTCGCAATGCGACGGCCGGCGGTTCTATTTCGTACCCAAGGCCGATCTACTGAGCGAGAGCGAAACACTCGATTTGTTTTGCAGCGATCACAGCGCGATCGAAGCCACGGACATCCCTCAACGCGTCGACACGTCGCGTCCCGCAACGTTCATCGTCATGGCGCAGCAGTTTGCGACACTCAACCTGCTCAACCGTTGCTACCCGACCGGTCACATCAACCAACACCAAGGGCCCAACGGGCTGCCTCTGTTCACCAGCATGGACGTTGACATCCCTGCCTTGCTCGACGGCCCGAAGAACTGCCAGACGCCGCGACCGACGGAAGATGGATCACGCCAACCCACGTAGGGACACGTCCGATCATGAGCCGATGCCTTTGGCAAACTTCGGCAGAGCCGGATCCATGTAGTCCCACGGTTGCGCGCTCGCCGTGTAGATTTCCATGGTCGGCTTGTGCCCGCTCGGGTCATCCAAGCTGGAAGCGTAGATCACGTAGATTGGAAATGCGGACTGCTTTGCCAGCACCGGCGAACCGCAGTCGACGCAAAAGCCGCGGCCGTTGACGTTGCCGCTTTCCGCTGTCGTCCTGTGATAGCGCGGTTCACCCCTGGTGATCTTCACGGCGTCGGCCGGAACGAATAGACCCGAAGCGTAGGCGCTGCCGCTGGCTCGTTGGCAATCCCGGCAATGGCAATTGAGAGCCATGATCGGCTCCGCCGTACACTCGTAGCGAATCGCGCCACAGGCGCAGCCACCGCAAAACGGAACATCCATCGATCTCCCCCCTTTTTGTGTCGCTCGTCGTCAGGTACGGATTCTATGCCGAGCCGGTGATCCTGTCGTAGAGCGTGCGGTACTGCAGCGCCGCACGCGCCCACGAGAAGTCGGCTTGCATGCCGCGTTTCATAACGGCGCGCCATTCCAATTCGTCGCGCTTCAGCGCAAAAGCGCGATCGATTGCCTGGAGCAAAGCCTCACCCGATGCCGGCCCGAACTTGAAGCCAGTGCCATATCCCGGCGCTTCGTCGACGTCGACGATCGAGTCGGCAAGACCACCGGTCGCACGCACGACCGGGACGGTGCCGTAACGCACGCTGTACATTTGATTCAGCCCGCAAGGCTCGTAGCGCGACGGCATGAGGAACACATCGCTGCCGGCTTCGATCTGATGGGCGACGCGGTTGTCGAATTCGATGCGCGTAGCCATGCGGCCCGGATGCGCGGCGCTGAGGGCCCGAAAGGCGGCTTCGAGTCGCGAATCTCCACTCCCAAGCACGACCAGCTGCACCGCTCGTTGCAACAACCGCGGCACAATCTGCTCGAGCAAGTCGAGCCCCTTTTGCTCGGCCAATCGTGAGACCACACCCAACAGCGTGGCGTCGGGATCGACATGCAGGCCCATGGCCGCTTGCAGTGCGGCTTTGCATTGCTGCTTGCCGGTCAGGTCCTCCGACGAATAGCTCGCGGCGATGTGCCGATCGTGGCGCGGATCCCATTCGCCATAATCGACGCCGTTAAGGATGCCGGTGAGTACCCCAGCTCGCTGTCGCAAGACACCGTCGAGTCCGTAGCCGTGCTCGGGGGTCTGAATTTCACGCGCATAGGTCGGACTCACCGTCGTGATCGCGTCGGCAAACAACAGCCCGCCCTTGAGGAAATTAATGTCGTCGTAAAACTCCAAACCGAGAAACGTGAAGTGCCGCCAATCGAGATTGAGCAGGTGCCAGTCGTGTTTCCAGAAGCGTCCCTGGTAACCGAGGTTGTGTACCGTCATGACCGTGCGCACGGCTGCCAGATCCGGATAACGTCCGGCGTCGGCGCGCAAGAACACCGGCGCCAGCGCAGCCTGCCAGTCGTGCACGTGCAGCAGATCGGGCGTCCCGAGGCGCCGCAGAACTTCCAGTACCGCGCGACTGAAGAACACGAAGCGCTCGCAATTGTCGGCGTAGTCGCTGCCCCCCTCGCCGTACAGGCCAGGGCGGTCGAAGTACGGGTCGGCATCGATGCAGTACAGCGGCACGCCGCCGTCCAACTCGGTGTGCAACACCGTCGCCTGTACGACGCGTGAAGATACCGGCACCGAGATTTCCCAAGCGGTCGGCTCGAACTCGCGTCCCGATTGTTTCAGTGCTGCAAAGGCCGGCAGAATGACGGCTACGTCGACGCCGGTTTGCTTGAGCGCGCGGGGGAGAGCACCAAGCACGTCTCCGAGCCCGCCCGTTTTCACCAGGGGAGCGAGCTCGGAGGCTGCCATCACGACATTCACGCCGACCCTGCCGCGGCGCGCAGCTGCGGTATCGCCGCCGGTTCGAGCGCATTGCTCAACACCTCTTCAATGGTCTCGACGAAGAGGAACTTCATTTCGGTGCGCACCGCCTCCGGCACGTCTTCCAGGTCTTTGGCGTTGCGCTTGGGTAGAATCACCGTCATCACACCGGCACGGCGAGCACCGAGGACTTTCTCCTTGATCCCACCCACCGGCAGGACCTTGCCGCGCAGGGTGATTTCACCGGTCATCGCCACGTCATGACGCACCAGGCGACCGGTCAGCAACGACACCAGCGAGGTAGCCAAGGTGACGCCTGCCGACGGTCCGTCTTTCGGCACGGCACCGGCCGGAACGTGGACATGGATGTCGACGTTCTCGAAGAAGTCGGGTGCGATCCCCAACGCCTCGGCATGCGCCCGAATGTAACTGAGCGCCGCTTGCGCCGACTCCTTCATGACGTCGCCGAGATGCCCGGTGAGGGTCAGACCCTTCTTGCCCGTCATCTTGGTCGACTCCATGAACATGATGTCGCCACCCATGGGTGTCCACGCCAAACCGATCGCGACGCCGGGTTCTTGCGTACGTTCGGCAATTTCGGAGAAGAAGCGCTCCGGTCCCAGCAGCTCGCCAACGATCTTGGCATCGACGGCCAACGGTTCCTTCTTGCCCTCGGTGATGCGGCGCGCCACCTTGCGGCAAAGGCTACCGATCTCGCGTTCGAGGTTGCGCAGGCCTGCTTCACGCGTGTAGTGGCGAATCAGCTCCAGCAAGCCGTCATCGTTGAAGAGGATCTGCCCTTCCGGCAAGCCGTTTTCCCTCATCTGTTTGGGAATGAGGTGGCGGCGGGCGATGTGCAGCTTGTCTTCTTCAGTGTAGCCGGCAAGCTCGATGATCTCCATGCGATCGCGCAGCGGCGGCGGAATCGGATCAAGCAAGTTGGCGGTGGTTACGAACATCACCTTCGACAGGTCGAAGGGCACGTCGAGGTAGTGATCGACGAAGGTGTTGTTCTGTTCGGGATCGAGCACCTCGAGGAGGGCCGACGCCGGGTCGCCACGGAAGTCGGCGCCAAGCTTGTCGATCTCGTCGAGCATGATCAGCGGATTGTTCGATCCGGCCGTGCGCAGGTTCTGGATGATGCGTCCCGGAAGCGATCCGATGTAGGTTCGCCGGTGGCCGCGAATCTCGGCTTCGTCGCGCACTCCGCCGAGCGATAAGCGTACGAACTTGCGCCCCATCGCCCGCGCAATCGAACGGCCGAGCGACGTCTTGCCGGTTCCCGGCGGGCCGACGAAGCACAGGATCGGCCCCTTCGAATCGTTCTTGAGCTGGCGAACCGCCAAGTACTCGAGGATGCGGTCTTTGATCTTGTCGAGATCGTAGTGGTCCTCGTCGAGAACGCCCCGAGCATGGGGAATATCGAGGTTGTCTTCGGTCGAGACCGACCACGGCAGGTTGACCAGCCACTCGAGATACGTCCGCACGACGGTGTGCTCCGCCGATTCGGGCGGAATCACGCGCAGCCGTTCGAACTCGTTCTCCGCGGCCTTCAGGGCTTCCGGCGGCAGCTTGGCATCGTCGAGCTTCTTGCGCAGGTCGTCGAGCTCTCCGGCGCGCGGGTCGCCTTCGCCCAGCTCCTTCTGAATGGCGCGCATTTGTTGCCGCAGATAGAACTCCTTCTGGTTCTTTGTCAGCTCCGATTGCACCTGCGACTGGATCTTGTGGCCGAGCTCGAGCAGCTCGATTTCGCGATTGAGGATCGTCGACAGCCGCTCCATGCGTTGGCGAACGTCGAGCGTGCTGAGCAATTCCTGTTTCTCCTCCAGCGAGACGTTGAGATTGGAGGCAATCAGATCGGCGACCTTGCCCGGGTCCTTGATGTTCATCACCACGACCTGCAGCTCGTCGG
>JACQEN010000126.1 GCA_016200585.1 Deltaproteobacteria bacterium | reverse complement strand
GGTGACCAGCTCGTCCTCCTTCATGTTGGTGCAGAAGAAGCGGTAGCCGTCGTCGTCGTGCAGAAAGCCGCCGGTCTTCGGCAAGACGTTCGAGCAGTCGCGATCACTGTGGATGATGACCGCCATGCGGCCGCGCATCATCATCAGCAGCTGCGTCGACGCCTGGTACGAACAGCACTCCTGCGCCAGCAGGGCGCCGGGGTACATCTTGTGCGGCCGAAAGCGTGGCAAAGTTGGAATTTCCCCCCGATCGCGGCCGAATGTTTCACCTGGGGCGCGGCGGGTCAAGGCGCGCGCGACACGCGTCCAAGTCTACCTTGACTCATTCTTAATCGGGGTGGTACAAAATTCCACCCCATGAGGAGTCGCAACGGCACCATGCGATGGGCCCGCCGCCGGGCTTCGCCGAATCGGCTTGTGCGCCTGGCGTTGCCGCTGCAACTGCGCTTCAACAGCCGCATGCGGGATGCCTCATGATGCTTGATCCGGTTCGTTTCCATACCGACCTTTACCGGCGGGACGCCGTCAAAATGGCGGCTGAAAAGTACCGTGGTCGGGCACTGTTCGAGCTTGCTGACAGCGGAACCGACATCGTCGCTCGCCTCGAGCCGATCGGCGTCCAGGGCGAGGACGACTTGCGCGCGTTGCTCGACGAGTTCTGCAACGAAGCGTTGTCGGCGACGGTGATGAAGCTGCGCGATCTGGGCGGCGAGTCGCAACGTCGCGACGATACGACGTCGACCGAGCCACCGTGGTCGCTTCTGGCGCCGTTCAAGGAGAATACCGATCTGGCGCTCGGCTGGGTGCTGGAAGCGTTGAGCCCCATCCGCTCCGGCGCCGCGACCATGGTCTGGCGCCACGAGGGCCAGGGCGTCGCGCGCATCGTCATCCGCCGCAACAGCGGTGCGCCGCTCGGTGTGGCGCACACCGATGCGCTCGACTTCATGGTTCTGAACGGCGGCGGCGGTACGGCGCAAACGGAAGCGTCACTCGAACGCGTCCTCATTGCCTTTGCCGAGACCTTGAAGCAGATCCATGACCCTTCCGGCGACGAGCCCGCTTTGTCGATGCTGCAGGCACACAGCGAGTCGGAGGCGCCACAAGGCGGAACGCAAGCGGCGAGCAGCGCCGAGGTATCGCGCCGCATCGCACCGCAGATTGATGTGGGCGGCGGAGCCGTTACGTTCGATTTCGAAGAAGCCGGCATCGGCCGTCTGGCGCTGTACGACGCGCTGCTGAGCTTCGCCGATCGCTGCTACGTCTTTCTGACGCGCGCCGAAGGCAAGCGCGTCGGGCTGCAACTCAAACCGCGGCAGGACAGCTCGCCGGAAGCTCTCAGAGTGCTGGCGCGCGACGTCACCAAAGCGCTCAATCAAGTTGCCAAGAAGACCACCGCGCATCCGCGCCAGGCGTCGATCGGCAACACCGGCCTGCCGCGCTTAACCCGCAAGGACGTTGACATGGAGGCGTTGCTGGCCGAGCTCGACGCGGCCAGTCCGGCGGCGCTCGGTCTCGGCTTCCAGCCGGAGCGCGGTCCGGGGCACGAGGGTTTGCGCATCCTCAACGTTCGCGGCACCGGCGCCTGCAACAGCGATTGCATCTTCTGCATCGAGAAATACAACCCCAGCCACCGCGCCATGCCGAAGGCCGATGCGACGCGACAGTTGATCCGCGACTCAGCCGGCAAGTACGACTTGCTGTTCTTCGCCAGCGGCGAGCCGACAATTCACCCCAAGCTGTTCGACTATGTCGAGTTGGCGAAGAGCGTCGGATTCACCAGCTTCGGCATGTCGTCGCACTTCCGCACCTTTTCCGACCCGCGTTTCGCTCTCAAGACTCTGCAGGCAGGCTTCGAGTACTTCGACATTGCCCTGCACGCCGCCGACGAAGCGGGGCAGCTGGCCGTCAACCCGATCGAAGACGAGGGACGCTCGCTGCACGAAGCGCTCAAGGGGCTGGCGGTTCTCCTGCGGCTTGCCGAGGTTCTGGCGATTCGCGTGAGCATTACGCAGAAGATCGTCGTATCGCGATTGAACGTGACGCAGCTCGATGAGATCTTTCGCGCTACCTACGAGCGCGGCGTGCGCCACTTCATTCTGCAGCCGGTGCGCACGCTGGGGTTGGCGCCGGATCTGCAAGCCAAGCTCGACATCTCAGAAGACGAGATCATCCCGTACCTCAACGATCTGCTGCGCCGAACCGAAGGCCTCGGTGCGGTGGTCAAGCCGTACGGCTTCTCGCGGCAGAACCTGTTTTCCGGCGGTCACGTCGAGTCGGAGCAGAATCGCGTCAAGAACATCTACGGCCGTGCTCGCGTCGCTCCATCGGCGCGCGACCTTCCGCCGTCGACGGCCGAGCGACCCGCCGACGCCCGTCATTGGGTCGAAGTGCGCGTCGTCGGTGGCGAACGGTTCCACTTTGCGTCGGAAGGTACGGCTCCGGTTCTCGACGACGCATTGCAGCGCGGGGCCGATCTGCCGTTCGGGTGCCGCATGGGCTCGTGCGGCATGTGCTGCGCCCGCCTGGTCGAAGGAGAAGTCGATCAGAGCAGCCAGATCTTTCTTTCCGACGAACAGGTCGAGCAAGGTTTCGTCCTCATGTGCCAGGCGCATCCGCGTTCCGACGTCGTTCTGCAGGTCTGCTCCGACGACGAGATCGACGAGCTTTGACATGGTCGGGCTCGACGCCGGGCCTTGCCGATTCGTGTCAGGGACATGCAAGTCCAGCGGCTCATAACCAACGAGACCTGTAACCAGAACTGCTGGTTCTGCAACGCGCGCCGGCCGGCGGAGCAACCCGGCTTCGTCACTCGAACCGCAGTGCGCGAGCGCATCGAACGAGCCCGGCAAGGCGCGCCGCGTGAGATCGTGATCACCGGCGGCGAGCCGGCGCTGATCCGCGGTCTTGCCGATCTGGTCCGCCAGGCGGCACTGGAGGGAGCGCGTGTCGTTTTGGAGACCAACGCCACGCTCATCGACGAAGCTCGAGCCCGCGAGCTCGCCGCCGCCGGCTTGGCGTTGGCGCGCGTCCAGCTGGTGGCCTGGGGAGATCAGGCGGTCGCCGAGATCACCCGCGATCCTAACGGGTTTTCCGCCGCCCTGCGTGGCATCGCGGCGTTGGCGGCGGCAGGCGTGAAGGTCGAGGTGACGACGCCCATCATCCGGCGCAATCTGGCGTTGTTGCCGGATCTGCCGCGGCAGATTGTCTCCGCCGCGCTGCCCGTCGACGCCTTGGTGCTCGTCGTGCCGACCAGTGTTCCCGATCCTACCGAGTGCGCGACGCTGGCCGATGTCGGACGTGTCGTGGTCGCGGTTTCCGACGCGGCGCGACGCTACGGTCTGGCGCTGCGCTTGGATCCGACGACATTCGTTCCACCCTGCATCTTCGAAAAGCCGGAGCGCGTCGCCCACCTGTATGCGATGAATCGCGGCAATGCGACGCGACCCGACTTTCAACACGTCGCCGAGTGCGCGCCGTGCCTGGTGCGCGATCGTTGCCCAGGCCTACCCGTGGCCGCTCTCGAAGCGGGCGACGCACATTCTCTCCATCCCATCGTCGAAGATCGCCTGCGGCGGCGCCTCACCGTGGTGTCGTCGGTGGAAGAGCAGGTAGCGCGAGAGCTGGTGAGCGTCGGCGAGTTCCGCGGCGGCACGGAGGCGGTGCCCGAGACTACCGTGCGGGTCAATTTTCACTGCAATCAAGCGTGTGAGTTCTGTTTCGTGTCGACTCATCTGCCGCCGGCCGCGGAGGCCGCGGTGCGCAACGCCATCGAGGCTGCGGGTCGTCAAGGTGCGGCGGTGGTGCTGTCCGGCGGCGAGCCGACGTTGAACCCGCGGTTGATCGAATACGTCCGTTTGGCGAAGCGCAGCGGCGCCCGCGCCGTCGAGCTGCAGAGCAATGCCACGCGTCTGGCCGATGGCGCTTTGGCAGCGGCGCTCGCCGCAGCTGGCCTCGATCGCGCCATGGTTTCGCTCCACGGGTCGACGGCGGAAATCTCCGATGCCATTACCGGCGCCCCTGGGACGTTTGCCTTGACCCTGCTCGGCATCGATGCGCTCGCAAATACCGCGGTCCAAGTGCGGCTCAACTTCGTTTTCTGCCAGGCCAACCGCGGCGATTTCCCGCGCTTCATCGACCTCGTGGCGCAACGCTGGCCGGGAACCGCCGTTGTCTTCTCGTTCGTCGGCTCGCACACCGATGTCGTTCCGCGCACCAAGGCGCTGATTCCCAGCTTCACCGAAGTGATGCCAGCGCTGATCGCCGGGCTCGATCGCGCTCACGCCGCCGGCATCGAGGTCGGCGGCTTCGAGTCGATGTGCGGCTTGCCGTTGTGCATGGTCCCGGAGAGTGAACGTGGCGCCTTTTCGCTGCTGGCGATCGAAGCAGGCGGCGGTGACGGTGAGTTCGTCAAAGGCGACGTCTGCCAGCAGTGTAGCGAACGGCACCGCTGCTTCGGTGTTCGCCGCGGCTACGCCGAGCTCTACGGGACCGGCGAGCTACGGCCGATCGGTTGAAGGGAACCCGGATCACATCGCTCGCCGGCACAGCCGGCCCCAAAGGTGATACGAGATCATCGTCGAGCTGCGATTGCCGCGCATCGCGTGCAGCACCTTCTCCAGTTTCTCGGTGCCGGTGCCGCCGATCTCTTCCATCAGCAGGGGTGCGACGGCTCTGCACTCGCGCAGGGTCTCTTCGACCCGCTCTGGGGTGCCTTCGAGCAATGCCAAGTTGATGGACGCACTCAGGCGCGGTTTCAAAGCCAGTGCGGTGTCGAGATCGCAGCGCGCCAGCTTCGCTTCACCCTCCAGCCGATAGCACTCACCGCGGTAGATGTAGAGCGACGGTCCCGCAAAACCGGTCATCTCGAGGCCTTTCTTCCAGATCTTCAGCGCTGCGCGGCGATCTCCCTGCAACATGACGGCAGCGCCCCAACCGATCCACGCCCATTTCGTCGTGGGATGGCGTTCGCTAGTCGCGCGAAAGATACGCGCCGCTTCCTCGTACTCGCCCATCCACAGTTCGACTTCGCCCTGGTAGATGCGGAAGAACGGATGTCCGCCGACGCGCGGCTCGTACTCCCGGTACAGCGCGCGCACCGCGTCGATGCCGCGTGTCCACAACACGCCCTGCAAGCTTTCGCCGACGCTGCGCGGATCCGGCGGTATCCTGAACGCCGCCAGTTTGCCGTCATCGCAGGTCGTCAAGTTGACGGTGTGGTTGCCTTTGAAGCGCTCCAACAGCGGCTCGAGGGCTAGAATCGAGTCGTCCGGCTTTAATCCGAGCGGATAGAGTACGGCGGCATGTTCGAGCACGGCGATCTTGGGGAATTGCGGACGCCACAAGCCGAGCGATTGCAGCAATCGATTCAGCGGCGACGATCGCTCGGCGGCCGCCCTCTGGTGCGTTGCCAGGTCGCGTTCCAGACGGGTGATCAGGTTGAACGTGCCGCTGGCCGAGGTTGCCGCTTCCGCGGCTTGCAGCGCTTCGCCATGGCGCTTCTGCTTGCGCAGTACGGTGGCGAGCCAGCTGCAGGCTTCGGCGCGGACCTCGGTGTCGGCCAGCTCGCGCAACTGCGCTTCCGCGCGGGGCAGATCCCCATCCAACGCCGTGGCGATGGCAACGATGCATCGTGCCTCTACAGAAGCGGGTTGGGAGGCCAAGAAATCCCGCGCCCGTTGCGAGTTCCCGCGCCACAGGGCGAAGCGTGCCTGCCACAAGACAAGCCCGGCTTCATCGGCGAGGCGAACACCTTCGTCGATGCGGCCGCTGCGAACGTACCACGAGACCGCGGCTGCCGACGCCGCTGCGTCGTCGTGCGCCTGCAACCAGGCGCCGATCAGCGGTGCCGCATCGCCGACACGCAATTCGACCTCGATGCGCAAGGCTTCGAGGTCGCGCGAGCTGGCAGAGACTTCGCGAAGCAGTTGCTGCGCCCACCAAGGATCCCCGTCTTGCAGCGCGTTGTGGATGAGCAGAGTCCAACTGCTCTCGTCACCATTCCTGTGCGCCTGATGCACTTGCAAGGCAAACGCTTCGGCGCCGAACCCCGAGCTGCGCAACGCCGCGTCCAGCCAGTGCAGGTCGTTGTTCTGCCTCAAAAGAGCGTCCCAGTTTGCCAACGCTGCCCGCAGCGCGCCTGCCGGCTGACCGCTTTCCCACAGGCGCTGCAATTCCAGCGAGGTCGGTTGGCTGGCGCTCATGTCATCGCTCGCAACACGCGCTTGATATGGCCGGTAACGGTTCGGCTCACAAGATGGGTTTGCTTGCGGCTGGGAGCGCTGCCCGGCACGTGCGGCGCCGCCGGGTCTCAAGTGATAGCGTCGGTGACCAGCAATGCGACGGCGACGGCGAGAGCCAGGAGTCCGAACGCCACAATGGGCAGAGGCGCTGCCGGCGTCGTATCCGACTGGCCAGCGGTGGCTGGTGTCGTGAGCGCAGCGAGGATGGTGCGTAGGCTGTTGACGCTGGCGCCGCAGGCTTCCTCTCCCTTGTCGATCGAATTCACGCTCCAGCCACCGGCCGATGATGGCGACGAGGCGATCTCAAGTCGGTGCTCGCTGCCGGATGGATCACGCAGGGTGATGGTGATGCGGACGCGACCGGTGTCGAAGCGGGCGATGCCGCAGCCGTCGCTTTCACGCGTAGCGTTCAGGCGATCGAAAAGCATTTGCGAAAATTCCGCAGTGATCGGCACGCCGCTTCCGTCGCCATCCGATCCGCTGTCGCGAGCGACGTGATCGCGGTCGACTTTGTGCCCGTGCACGCGAAACACGACGACCTCGATCTCGCTTCGATCGTAGGGCAAACCGATGTAGCTTTCGGCGGCCGGAAAAGTGCGGCCGGCGATGCGCTCGAGTGAGCTGTGCTGCTCGACCGCTTCACACAAGCCACGCGCCTCGGCACTGCTGCACAACGATGAGCGAACATACAGGAGGCAGTCGTTGGGGACCGTCGCATTGCGCAGGTCGTCGGCGTGCTCGATCGTCAGCCGTGGCGTGGCGCGCGGGTCGGTGCCGGGCAGGAGGTACGTCGGAGCGTCCCACACCCGTCGCTCGGCGCGCCCGACGCTGGCCAGCGTGCAGCCGGGTGGCATGCCGCGCAGAACGCCGCGTAGGAACTCGTACTCGAGCCGCTCGGTGGTCGCCGCAGTGAGGTGGGGGAGGGCGGGAAGCAGAAGGGCAATCGCAACAACGGCGGTAACTCCCGGTACCCAGGCGGAGCGTTGCACGCGTCGCGGCAGCAATGCCGCCGACCCAAGCAGGATGCTGGGCCAGAACAAGCGGTCGTAGAAGAGCTCCCAAAGGGGATTGATGCTGATGTCCGGTGCGTGTGTCAGTTGGCGCGCCACCAACGCGCAGAGGGCGAGCAAAGGCAGCCATGGCGGCCGCGACCATAGGTGCACGATCCAGAGCAAAGCGAGCAGCGCGACGGCCTTGCCGTAGGCGATGTGCACGGTGCCGGCACTGTATCCGGCCTTCGCCGCCGTCTGCAGCCCCGCCGTCACCGCCTCGCCGCTGGTCGACAGCACGGCGCCGGCGACGGCAAGGGCGCAGACCGTCGCGAGCACGATGGCAATCCGCCAAGCGCCGCGGCCAGCCGCCGCGGAGATTACCAACGGCGAGAGCGCGACCGGCAGGTAGGCAACAGGGTGAATGCGGGCGGCTGCCGTGGCGAACAGAGAAGCCGCGGCGATCGCCGCGGCCAGCGCCGGCCAGTCGCATCGCTGCCGCGCCCGAAGCGCCAAAGCCAGCGATGCCTGCATCGATGCGACCAGGGCGATGATGGGCGTGAAGTATGCCTCGCTCGCCGAGCCGCGGATCGATACCGCGTCCAGCGCCAACGCGCCGGCGGCGGCAAGCGCACCACGACTCGCGACCCCCAGGAGGCGTGCTGTGATGTAAAGCAAGCCCGGCGTCAGTGCGGCGAGCCAGACGTTGGTAAGGTAGATTGCGCGGTCGGGTACGATGCCAAGACGAGTGACCCAATGGAACAGCTCGAAATACCCGGGCCCGTAGGTGACGAGCACTTCGGGGTCGAGCGCGCCGCGGATCCAAAACGGCCCCTGTCCGTTGACATGCATCGGCCCCCACACGCCGCCCAGCAGACGCAGCAACGCCGCGCCGACGACAACGGCGACAACCCATGGCAGTTCTTCGACAGCGATCCGTTCCCGGCGACGAACCGCGAAAACGAGCAGCAGGAGCGCTGTGCAAATCAGCCACGGTCCGTGCAGGTTGCCGAGCATCCAAAGGCGAGTACCAGTGCCCGCTTTCCAAGTACAGGAGTTGCGCCCGCGGACGTCAGACCGTTGGCTCCAACCCTCCGACGGTTGCCGGGTCGATCTCACCCAACGCCCGTTCAATCGCGGCCAACGTATTCTTGCAGCGGCGCTCGATGTCGGCAGGCGCGGCGAGCGTCCACGCGCCGATCTGGCGGCCGTCCGGTGCGCGGCCACTGGCGACCTCGAACGCCAACTCAACGCCGTCTGCGGTGCGTAAGGTGATCTTGAGGCGGAAGCGGCTGGTATCGAGGCGTGCGACGCTGCAGCCGTCGGCTTGGCGCAAAGGAACGATTTGCTGGTACACCAGCGTTGCCAGCGCTGGGGTGATCGGCGCACCGTCACTGACCGTCGCTGGTGCGCTTTCGGCGCGCGTTCCGCTTTTGTGCGAGCGCCAGACGACGACCTCGACCTCGGGGCGATCGTACGGCAAGCCGGCGAAACTGGGGCGCGCCGGAAAGGTCTGCCGCGTCACTTCTTCGAGTCCAAAATCGCGTTCCTGCGCTTCGCACAGCGGCCGTCCGTCCGTGCTGCTGCAAAGCGACGAATGAATGTAGACGACGCAATCTGCGGACCGGATCGTGTCGCGCAAGTCGGAGTCGCTCTCCAAGCTGCGGTGCGGAGCCCCGCCCGGTCGAAGGCTGGGGACGAGATAGCTCGGCATCTCCCAGAGTCGCAGGCCGGCGTGAGTAACGCTGGTGACCGTGCAGTTCGTCGGGATCCTTGCAAGGACAGTCTGCAGAAATCGGTATTCGAGTTGCTCGGTGGTTAGAGTCTGGAGATAGGGCAGCGCAGTGAACAGCAGCACGGCGCAGGTAACTAGGGCGCCGGCCGCGGCCCAGGCGAGCCCCTGCATTCGACGCGGCAGCAGCGCCGCTGCGCCCAACAACAAGCCGGGCCAGAAGAGCCGCTGGTAGGAAAGTTTCTGCAACACATGCTCCTGGAAGCTGGCTTGCGTTGCCAACATCAGCAGCAAAGAAAAGATGCCGAGCAGCGGCAACCACGGCCGCTCCACCCAGCGTCGCAGTGCCAGCCACAACAACAGGAATGCCAGCAGAAACGCCGCGTCGCCGGATGTCAGAGCGGCGATTCCACGGGCTGTCATTTGCGATGAGCTGAGGGCCGCGTGAATCGTCCGCCCACTGGTCAGCAGGACAACGATGCCGATTGCCAACCCGGCGCCGACGGTGAGCCGTAGGCGCGTCGGCCAAGCGGATCGCGAGCCCCCGAACACGACCAAAGGGCTGAGCGCCAGCGGCAAGTAGGACATCGGATGAATGCGCGCGGCTGCCGCCGCCAGTAGCCCAGCCCCGGTCCAGGACAGTGCAACAGCACGACGGTCGTGGCGTTGTGCAGCGGCGAGTCCAAGCGCCAACGCCGCCTGCACGCCCAACGTCAGAGCAATCAGCGGCGCGAAATATCCTTCGCTCGCCGACGTGCGAATCGTCACCGCGTCGGCGCTGAGCACGAGCGCCGCGCCCAGTGCCCCTCCTTGTCCGATGCCGCTCAAGCGCGCCGCCGAAAAAAGCAAAACCGGGCTCAGGGCGGAGAGCACGGCATTGCTGGCGAACACGGTTCGATCCGGCGCGATGCCGAGACGCGTGCTCCACGACAGCAATTCGAAGTAGCCGGGACCGTAACCCGCAAGCGCGGCCGGCTCGAGGGCGCCGCGAATCCACAGAGGACCCTGACCGTTGACGTGCAGCGGGCCCCACAAACCGTAGGTCAGACGCAGTGCCGCCGCCGCAAGCGTCATCAGGCCGAGGTGCCAAAGGGTGCGGGCTCGTGGCAACGGACCCTGCGCGGTTGCAAGAGTGACGAGCAGCAGTGCGGCTACGCAGAGCCACGGACCGTCGACAGCGCCAAGCATCGGCAGATGAGGGAGCACAGTCGCCGCAAAGGGGCAACCCTTCGCGGCTGGAACACTCGCAAGCTACTTGCCGAGCTCGCCGAGCAGGCGTTCGATGCCGGCCAAGGTGTCGGGACAGCCGGCTTGTGTCTCGGCGGAATGGCTCACCCTCCAGCCGCCGACGCGGCGACCGGCGCCTTCGTCGGAAGCGTTGGTTGCGAGCTCGACCTTGTGTTCCCTACCCGAACGATCTTGCATGCCGAGGTCGACCTGGTAGCGCCCGGTGTCGAGGCGTACGACGCGACAGCCGTCCGTTGCGCGTAGCGGCGTCAGGCGGTCATACAACAACTGGGCGAGCGCTGGGGTAATCGGCGCGGCTTCGTTTGTTGTTGCGGAGCGTCCGGTGACACGAAACACCACCGTCTCCACTTGCGAACGGTCGTACGGCAAGTCCGCAAAGCTCGGCAGCGCGGGAAACACGCGGCTTGCCAAACGTTCGAGCTTGGCCGAGCTTTCCAGAGAATCGCACAGCGCGCGCGCTTCGCCGCTGCTGCAGAGAGAGGAGCGGATGTAGATCAAGCAGTCTCCCGGCGCGACGTTGAGATCGGAATCGCGCTCGACGGCGCGTTGTGCAGCGATGGTTCCCGGCGCGGCAGCCGGCGCGAGGTAACCGGGAATCTCCCAGACGCGACGGTCGGCATGCGCGACGGCGGCGATCGTGCAGCCCGAAGGCAACATTGGCAGAATCTCTTGCAGGAATCGGTATTCGAGCTGTTCGGTGGTCGGCGTGCCGAGATGCGCGTAGGCCGGTGCGAGGAGAAACAGCGCAGCCGCGGTGGCAAGCGCAGCCGCGCCAATCAGACTGTGCCTCCGGGGCGGCAACAACGCCGCGCTGCCGAGGAATACCCCCGGCCAAAAGAGCCGTTGATAAGACAGCTTCTGCAGCGGGTGCTCTTGAAAACTGTCTTGCGTTGCGAGCATCAGAGCCAACGATGCAACCGCCAGGAGCGGTAGCCAGGGCAGCGGCGACCAGTGCCGTATGCTCCACAGGGCGGCGAGAAGTACGAGTAGAAAGGCCAGCTGATGGACGGTCAAGGGGGCGACCGCGTGCTCTGCCATCGACGCCTGCAAGGCTGTGAGGATTGTCTGGATGCTGGTGACGACGACGGTTGCCGCAATTGCGGTTGCGGCGGCGAGGGCGAACCCGATTCGGCGCGCTAGTCCGGTGGGTCCAGCTGCGCCGAGCACGACCAGCGGGCAGAGGGCCAGCGGCAGGTATCCCATCGGATGAATCCGCGCCGTGGCTGCGGCGAAGAGTCCGGCGCCTAACAAACCTGCGGCAGCGGCGAATCCGTTGCGTTGCCGGTGACCGACAACGGCCAATCCGAGCGATAGTTGCACACCCAGTACGAGTGCGATGAGAGGTGCGTAGTAACCTTCGCTCGCGGCGGTGCGGATGGTGACCGCGTCGAGCGCGAGCACCACTGCCGCCGCAAGAGCGGATGGGCGCGGTAGGCCGATGAGACGTGCCGTAGCGTAGAGCAGGGTAGGGCTGAGAGCTGACAGGAGCGCGTTGACGACGAAGACCGTCCGGTCCGGGGCGCGCCCGAGCCCGGTCATCCAGTTGAATAGCTCGAAGTATCCTGGCCCGTAGCCGACGAGTGCTTGAGGCTCGAGTGTGCCACGCACCCACAAGGGTCCCTGACCGTTGACGTGCAGCGGGCCCCACACACCGAACTCGAGCCGCAGTGCCAGACCCGCGGCGAAGATGCCTGCGATCAGCAGGATCTCGGCGGTGGCCGGTCGCCGTCCACGAACAGCTGCCAGCCCAGCAAACAGGAGTGCGGCCAAGATCAGCCAAGGACCATGCAGTGTACCGATCATTGGTTCGACGGCGGACCATACTCATGGCGGCAGAGAAAAAAAAGCACGCGGATTACGCTACCGGCCCGGACTATCATGAGCATTGTCCGGACTAGACTCGATTTTCGAATTGTGGGAATTCTGACCAATGCTCGAAATTTCTGCTGTGCTCCTCTCAGGTGTTCCTGGCTCACGAAACCTCCGTGGGATGGTTATCGCCGCCGTGTTGGCGACGGTGTTGGGGGTTGGAATGGCTCTCGCCGAGGCAGCGACTCCTGTGACGGAGCAACAAACCGGGCAAGAACAAACTCCTGCCAAGGCGTACGAAGGTTACGTCATCGCTCCAGGACACGAAGAGCTGCTGGCTCAAATCCTCGGTCAGGGCGCGACGCTGCCGAGCACCTGCGTCTTCGACGGTGGCCAGGTCGAGAAGACCGCTCTGAAGGGGACGTACAAGTGTCCCGATGGTCCGGTGGTGTTCCACTTGGCGCATCCGGACAGCGCTCCGGTGGGGGCGACGGTGACCAAGCGTTTTGCCATCAGTTTGGTGAGCGGCTCGCCGCCTGCCGGACTGGCCGAAGCGATCGCAGCCAACGTGCGAGCGAAGGAATTGCAGTTCGAATGGTCGGTTCCGCCGACGCCCGTCATACCGCTGCAACCGGGGGAGACGGGTAGTGTCGCTTGGCTGGCGTTGTTCAGCGGACTCACTGCGGTGGTGCTCGGCTGGTTGCTCGTGCGCCGGCGACGAACGGCGTGAGAGCTCTCAGCCTTGCGAGCATCGCGCTCCTTTCGCTCGCCGCCCTGGCACGTGGAGAAACCGCCGACTGCCGCAAGGCCATCTCGCAGGAAACAACGCAACGGCTGTTTGCTGTACTGAATCACCCACCGTCCGAGCCGCAGTGCAAATTCGAGGGCCTGTCGACCAACCTTGGCCGAATGGAGGCCCGCTGGTCGCACGCTGGGGTGATGCTCCCGGCAATCAATGTCGTTGCTCGGGAATGCGCGCCGCCGTTGAGTGAAAGCGTCGGCGCTTTCGGTGTCGTGACGCCGCCGGAGATCGTGCGCCAGTGTCCCAGCGTCGGCCGGCAGATCGAGCGCTTCAAAGAAGAATTGGCTACGGAGGTTGCGGCCGGTGCGATAGGCAATCTGGACGATCCGCTGTTTCGGACGGCACGCCTGCTGTTTATGGCCATTATCCTCGTGAGCCTCGGCCTGGCGCTTCGCGGTGGGATGGATCTAGCGAATCGTGACCGGCGTTGGGTTGTCGTTGGTGCGGTGAGTTTTGCTGCGGCCCTGGGGTTGCGGGCAGCGTTGCCATTTTCGATCGGCAACTGGTACTCCGAGGTGTTGCCGGTTTCCGGACCGCCACCGTGGCCACGATTCGGCCCGGGTTTGTACGCCTTCCAATCTCTTCTGCGCGACGCCGATCTTTGGACGCCCGCAGCACTGGCCGTTTCGCAGCTGGTGCTCGGATCTCTGGCGCTGCCGCTGTTGCTTGGCGTCCTGTGGGAGCTCCGGGTCGGACTGGAGGCGGCATCGCTGACGCTACTCCTGCTCGTCTGTGCGCCGTTTCATGCTCGCTTGTCGGCGACGACCAGCGAGCATGTTCTCGCTTCGACACTGTGCTTGGGATTGCTGTTGTCTTGGTTGCGCGCCATGCGCGCCGGCGGTGCGACCTGGTGGCTGCTGACCTGTCTGCTCTTTCCCGCCGTTTGTTTGACGCGCGTCGACATGGCGGTGCAGGCATTGCTAGTTTTGGTGTGGCCGTTCCTACTCGACAAGATCGAGCGGCAGCAGCGACCGCCACCGCGTGCGATTTGGCTGCGGCTTGCAGCGCTGGCGCTTGTGGTCGTTGCGACCTTGTGGATCGTCTACCGCTACGTCGCACTGCCGTCGCACCATCCGATGCCCGGGGAGGGGCGGTTGCTCGTCTTGCGTCAGTTGCTCCCGCAGTATTGGCAGCTTGCCACCGGCGAACCGGCGTGGATGTCGCTGCCGGCAGTTCTGCTCGCGGTGCTCGGCGCGATTGTCATGCTTGTTCGGCGGCCAATCTTGTTGATGCGGGTCGCAGGTACGGTGGTGATTGCGTTCGTCGCCTTGGCGCGCGGTTTCCTGCCCGATGAGCTTCTAGGGGCGCGCTACTTTCTGCTGACCATCGCGATTTTTCTCATCGCCTCCGGCCAGGGCTTCGAAGCGTTGCTCGACATCGTGCCGCGACGTTATCGACCGGGCTTCGCCGTAGCGGCCATGGTGGTCATTGGAGTGTGGAGCGCGGCAGCGGGGCGTACGGCGTACGCGGTTCGGTACGCGTTCCAAGACGAGTACACCTTCCTCCGTCAAGCGCTTGCCAAGTTGCCCGACGGCTGTACGGTGTATGCCGTGCCGATTCGTGATGAGGCCTTTCCGGTCGATCTCGATTGCTGTCTCGATATGCGCCGCTCTCCTCTGGTGCTCGATTTTCCGAAACTGCATTTCGATGAGCTGCCGCAAGATCCCGCTTCGATCTTCGCCGCGGCGTCATGCGTGGCCTACTATGAAAGCGTGAGCTGCTCGATTGTCGACGATCCGCAAGATCGCTCGGTCCACGGCCGCGCCGAAAAGGCAGTTCCCTTTTTCCAGCAGCGCTGCGCCGAGGCACATCAGAACGGCCGTCTGCGGCTCGTGGCGGAGACGACGACGTCGCCGCGCGCGGTCGTCGACTTTTTCCACGGCCGGCCGCCGGCCGCCAGGTTGTATCGCTGGACACCGTAAGCAGACCCGATCGCAGGCTTGTTTCGTACGTCGCCGTACCGTTAGCGTGCCGTCGTGCAGGTCGTCCTCGGAGTCTTTGAAGTCCTCTTCGGCAAAGGGGACAGCGATCACCCGCTCTGGTTGCTGGCGGTGCGTACCAACATCCTGTGCTTCGTTGTTGCCGTCATCGTCGCCGTGGCTGCCGTCGTGGGACTCCTGTACGGTCACCGGCTTCACTTGTCGCGCCGCGATCTTGCGTGGTGCGCCGGGTTGACGACGGTGGCGGCGCTTCTGCGATTCTGCGTCGAGCACAATCTGGCCGAGCTTGGTGGCATTGGTTACAGCCGCATCTTGCTCGGCTACAACGGCAACTTCGCGACGGCGCAACTCTACTCGCTGCTCTACGCCGTCAGCGCACGCGACATCGAGCACGCCATCTTCATCAATCGAATCGCTGCGACGCTGACCATAGCGCTTGTCTACGTGCTCTGTCGTCGTTTGAACCCGGCTTCGACGGCCTTCGCCGTCTGCAGCGCTGCGTTCATCGCGCTGCATCCCTTGCACCTCCTGTTTTCAGGCACCGAGGCGTTGGCGATCAGTACTTCGCTGCTGGCGACGGCCTCGTACCTGCTGTTGGTGCTGGCGCTCCAGGGTGATGATCTACCGGCCCCGGCGCGTCGCTGGATGGCAGCCGGGGCCGCGTCCGGCCTCATCCTTCTGACGCAGGTGCGCTACGAAAACTGCCTCTTCCTCATCCCTCCCGTCTTCTACCTGCAAGCCCATCGGCACTCGCCGTGGTTGCGGCGGCAGTGGCCGGCGGCAGTACTCTTCGTCGGGTTTTTTCTCGCGTATGCTGCTGCAACGACGGCTTCGGGAGTATCGTACCAACATTCCGACGGCACCGAGGCGAGCTTACGCGCCGCGGTCGGTGAAGCCTTCGGCAATCCGATTTTTGCCATTGCGCCGGTCGTAGTCGGGACCCTGGCGTCGATCGTCAGTCGCCGCAGTCGTGTCCGCTGGCCGGCGCCGCTACCGTTGGTTGCCGCCGTGGCGACAATCGCGCTTGCCAGCAAGAACGGCCATCATCTGGCGCGCACCTACGCCAACCAGGTGTTGTTGGTCTCGATGATCGCCGGATACGGAGTGGCGCTGCTGTGGGAGTCGCCGGTGTGGGTCGGGCGTTTGTGCGCTGTGGCGACGATGGCGTGGGCGGTGGCGTTGCCCGAGGTCTACTGGACGAATCTGCGCGAACGTCACCTCGAGACCGTCGAACACGACTTCTTCCAAAGATCGCTGGGGTCGCTGCCGGCTGGTATCGATCACGTTATAGTGCCCGACGACGAGGTGTTGTATCGACAGTCGCACTCGCAAATCGAAGCCATGAGAAAATACCAGATGATTGCTGCGGCGGTGGGTTTGCGCGGTGTCGAGCTGATCGGCATGACCCGCTTTCTCGAGCAGCGCGAGGAGGTCGATTGCAGCCGGAGCAATTGCCTGTTCTTTCGTGGCGTACCCTGCATGGGCATCTCGCACTACTGGTTCGGCGCCGAAGGCTGCGCCAAGGTCATGGAAATGGCCGCCGGTGACGCTGTGCGGGTGGAAGACGTGGTTGCCGGTTCGGTTCTCGACTGCAGTATCTACGCCGGTGAGGTGCGGCGGCAGATCTGTGATCCGGTGCGTAAGCTGCAGCGCTTTGGAATGTATCGCGTCCACTCGTCCAAGGCGTGGCGTTGACGAAGTGCGATGACGAAACGATGGCTGCCAATCGTGCTGGGTCTTGCGGCGGCTGTGGCCGCCTTTGCCTGGCTGCATCACATCAACCCGCCGTTCCTACCGACCGACGATTCCATCCGCGACCAGCTGTTGGCGCGTGACTGTACCGACCTCGGACGCTGTCACCTCATCGGCGCACCGACGTCGTTGCACGGCTTTCAGCAGGGGGCCGTGTGGATCGATATGCTGGTCGCGGTGCAGTTCCTCGGTGGCGATCCCACCAAAGAACGGACCCTGGTTCTGGCTCTTCTGTCGCTTGCGGTCGGTACGGTGTTCGTCATTACCTGGCGCTGGTCGCGGCCGTGGCTTGCCGTGCCCGCGGCCGTCGCGATGACCGCGCTGCTGGCGTACGACGACTACCCAAGCTTGTTGATCAATCCCAGTGCCGCAGCGTTCTTCGATGTCTTGGTGGCGGCGGGCTTGCTGCTCTACGCGCTCTCCTGCGAGCGCCGGTTTCTCCTTCTGGCAGCATTTGCTCTCGGCTTGGCGATCAACACGCACATCGGATCGGTGAGCCTGTTGCCCGCGCTTCTGCTGATCGCAGTGTTGGTGCGCCCGCGGGCCTGGCGCGAGCTACTTCTTGTGGCCATCGTATTCTCAACGGTTTACATTCTCACTTCTCGTGCGGCGCTGCGGGCCAACGTGATTGGCTTATCGGCGTACGGCGGGTTCGTACCGGCTGGATTGGCGATCGGCGGGATTGTTGCGGTGGGCGCGATGGCCGGAGCGCGCTTTCGTCGCCTCGCAGCCGGGTCGCGTGCTTGGATTGTCGGTGGCGTGCTGGTGTCGCCATTCGGCGTTGCCGCCGCGTGGTTGTTTCTTTGGCAGAAACACGGGTTCGGTGGATCCTACCTTCATCCGATTGTCGCGCCGGCTGCGGTGTTGGGAGCGGCGCTCCTTGCTCTGCCGTTCGAGGTAGCGGCTCGGTGGCGAGCCGTCTGGCGATGGTTTCCGACGCTCGTCGCGATTGCCGCGACGTTCGTTCTGGTTCGTCCGCTGCCACACGGCACGGCCTTGTGGCGTTTGCCCGAATCCCGAGCCGTAGCGAAGGAAGCAACTCGACGGGGTTGGAGTTACGAGGAATTGGTCTTCCGTATCCAGAGCCGCGAATGTCGCGAGCTGCTATCCCAAATCGCGATCTTCGCGCCGCCCGGGGCGCCGACCCGAGCGCACGGACGGCGCGTGTTGCAGGTTCTCAAGGCCAAACGCGAAGCGGTTACGCGGACTACCGAGTCGGCGGCGGTTCTGCAGATCAATGCCAAGGATGTGCTCTTGGTGCGCGAGGTCGATTCGTGGCTGCGGCCGACGATGTCGACGGCTTGTCGGTTGCCGACCGATGGGCGCGCGTTCGTTTGTCAACCGGCGAATCTCGGCGCCACCAGGACGCTTGCGCCGGAGCGTTTTCTATTCGCCACGCGTTCGTTTCCGGAAATCAATGGGCTCGACGTGCTGCCGCCGTACGTCGCACGCTATGAAATCCCGATCGAGCCGGTCGCTGGTGAAGGCCGGCGGATCGCCATAGCCGAGCCGCAGTCGGGTCCTTGCGGTTGGCAGATCACTCGGGTCGATCGGGTTCAGACGGACGGGCAACTGCCGGCGACGGCGGTCCGTCTTCACTCCGATGACGGCGCCGCCGGTGTTCTGGTCGTCGAGCGCCGTTTCGATGCGGCGGCCTGCGCGCTGAGCGATTTCGATCGTCGCTATCCGCCGTGCATGATCGAGGCAAGTCCGGGCGACCCTCTGGCCGCCGCTTCAGGAGTGGAGTGATGCCGCGCTACCTTTGTTTGCTGATTGCGGGCTGTACGTCTGTGTTGGTGCTGTCGAACGTGGCGTCGTGGGGCCAGGATCTCTCGCTCAACGAAGATAGCGAAGCGGGTTTCCGTCGGCTGATCCAGATGGCGCAGAACGGCCGTCTGGGGGACGACGTCAGCAACGCCAGCGTTTCGGTAGTTCGGGATCAAGTCCGCTTGGAGCTGAAGCGCGCCGGGTTGCCGAGCAAATGGCTGACGCTTACGGCAAAGCAGGCGTCCTCAACGAGCTCGCGTTACTTCGACATTCGACTCGACGCAGGGGCGACGGCGAACGACGTAGCGTTGGTTGCGGCCGCGCTCGACGCAGTATTTGCGGTCGATCCGTTTCAGACCACGGCTGGACTGTTCGAATCGCCGCAACTCGAGCAGTCGGCTTCCAGCTTTGTCGAAGCGTGGGTTGACGGGGGATGGCCGGCCGTCTGGCGCACCTTGGGACGGCGCCTGACGACTCTGGCGAGCTTGCGTTACACGATTGCGGTGATCGCCATGATGGTGGGCGCTGTTGTCGCAAGCCTGCTTCTCCTGTGGGGCGCGAGTCCTGAGGGGTCAGGTGCATAGCGGCGCGAGTCGATTTCCAAGGACCTTGAATCCGAATGAGGCTGAGGTCCGTTCCGTCTGGACATTCCGACGGAGCGTATGGCAACGTCGCTGCATGGTTGCGATCAAACGAGGTGCAGTTGCATGTGCTGCGCTCGGAATGCTGCTGGCTGCCGGCACGGAATTACCGGCGCGAACGGATCTCCAAGAGAGTGGGAAGCTGCCGACTGCCGCCGCAGCATCGATCCCGCCGGGCGCCGCGCCGTCGCCGGTCGCGTCCGCAGTTTGATCGCTGGCGATACTCGGCTACGGTTCACGTCGATGAGCTCGGGTTACTTGGCGCTCGCCACCGGCCTTGATGAGGAAGGGTGATGCGACCACGATCCGATACGTTGCTGGTGTGGACGGGTGCAAACTGCACCTACGGCTGCCCGGCCTGTCCGATTGCTCCCTCCGATGCGTTGCCCGGGTTACAGGTCGTCGATCTGCAGCACGGGCTTTCGCTGGCGTTGGAGCGCGATAGCCGCATGGTGTTGTTGGCCGGTGGCGAACCGTTTCTGCGCCCGGATTTTCTGCGCTTGATCGCCGCGGTTCGTGCGGCTGGGTATGCAGCCGGTGTGGTGACCACCGGACGCGGTCTCGTCTACCCGCAGTTGCGCCAGAAGCTGCGGCGTTTGGGTCTGGCGTATTTGCGGATCCAGATGTTCGGTTACGGTGCTGTCCACGACCAAGCGGTCGCTTTGCCGGGGGCGTTCGAGCAAGCCTTGTCCGGGTTGCGGGCGTGGCTGGCGGAAGGCGACGGAGCTTGCGACGTCGATGTCGCGCTGACGCTGCGCGGCCGGCCTATGGAGGCGATCGAATCGGAAATCGAATCGCTCGGCACAGAGCTCGGATCGTTGCCGGTGCAACTGGTGGTTGCCGCCGGCCGCGACGCTTGCAGCGCCCCGGCGTATCTGCGGGTTTTGCGTCACGCCGTCTCGGTGCTGGCGGCTTGGAACGACGACGCATCGCGTCCGCTGTTGGTTTGGGAAGGCCTGCCGGCGGAGGTGGCGGCGACGGCAGGGCTGGCGATTCCGGCGTCACCGCTGCAGTTCGTGGCGCCAGCCCCGGCTGCCTGCTGCCTCGGACGAGCCGACGAGCAACGGCAAGCAGCGATCGTCGACGGCGGGCAAACGCGCGCCAACTCCTTCAATTTTGTGCGCACGGCGACTCAGGTGCCGTGGCAAGCGGACCCAACTGCCTGCCGTGCGTACGACGTTGCCGGGAAGGTCGGGCCCGGCCGGCAGGTATGGCTGATCGAAGGCGACGATCTCATCCTGCACACGACCGATACCGGCGATTTTACGCCGTCCGAGATCGCGCGGATCAAAGACGAATGGTCCCACATCTTCGTCGACCTTGCGCCGCCCGGCAGGCTCGATGACTTCACCGACGGTATGCGCCGTGTCCTTCCGGATTTCGTTTGTTCGAGCTGCGAGCACCGTGCCGATTGTGGCAAGCGTTTCCATGTCGTCGACGGCCCGCCCTACGCGCGCGAGGAGCAATGGATCGCGGCACACATCGCCGGCTTACGCGGACGAGTTCTCGACGTCGGTTGCGGCGAGCAGTTGTACCGCGACACGCTGGCGCCGTTGGTGCGCTCCGGCGTCGTGCAGTACACCGGCCTTGATCCCGATGAGCCGAGCATCGCCAAGGTGCGTGAGGTTCTTCCTGCGGGGCGCTTTCATCTTTGCGGCATCGAGGAGTTCAGCGGCACGCCGGCGAGTTACGACCATATTCTATGCTTGCGTTCGTTGAATCATGTCGTCGATGTCGACGAAGCCGTCGGGCGCATGGCGACATTGTTGAAACCGGGTGGCTCGTTGCTCATGGTCGAGTGCACTCCGTTTGCCATGCTGCGACGCGCCGAGCAGGTGGCGGCGGCAGATCGTGCACCGCGCGCCGGCCACCAACATCTGCGCAACCTGGCCAGCGAAGAGGTCCTGCCGTTTGCGCGGCGGCACTTGCTACGAATCGTCGAACACCAGCCGGCGGCGTTGCAGTCGACCAATGAGTGGATCCTCCTTCTCCAAAAGCCGGTCCATGCCTGAGACCCTCATGGAGCAATCGGGAAGTGTCTTGAACGGCTGCAGTCGAAGGGATAAGCCCGGCCAATGAAGCTCGAGCCGGTCCGGCGTTTACTCGACACGCATGTCGAGAAGCTGCTGGCGCCACTACTGCAAGCGCGTTCTGGAGCCGGTGGGGTCAAAGTCCTGAGCTGGGACGTCGAGCAGGGTATCTCCTTGTTTGTCGAGCTCGGGGGGCGGGTCCTTCTCATCGAGCTCGAACCACGCAACGACGAGCAGCCTTGCTACGAGCGAACCGCGCGCTTCAACGTCTGCGCGCGCATCAATTTCGACCGCGCCAACGATCTGACCGACCGCGAACGGCGTTTCGTGTCGGCGATCGTGCGCATGGTACGCCATCGCGAACAGTTGTTGCCGTTGGTCGAACGGCCGGCGGTGTCGCGGCAGATGGAAGTGCGTGAGATTCTCGTCGATCGAATCCTCTTTCAGGAAGGAGAGGGACACTACTACCTGAACCCCTACGTCGGCTGCATGATCGGTTGCGAATTCTGTTACGTCGCGCAGCGCGCCGACCTTTCCTGGGGAATGCAGGGGCTGGCGGAAATGCCTTGGGGGCGGCGTCTCGACGTCAAGGTCAATGCCGCCGAAGTGCTGCGGCGAGAGCTGCGCGATCACAAACCGGGCATCGTGCGCATGAGCCCGATCCTCACCGATCCCTACCAACCGGTCGAACGCAAGTACCGTGTCACGCGCAGCTGTATCGAATCGATGCTGGGTACGGACTTCGTGCCGTTCGTGTTGACGCGTGCCGCCCGCGCTCTGGAAGATATCGATCTCCTGCGGCGCTTTGCGCATGCCGGAGTCGGCTATTCGATCCCCACGGACGACGACCGCTATCGGCAGATGATCGAGCCCGGCGCCGATCCGGTCGACGAGCGCATCGCCGCGCTGCAAGCGTTCGCCGAGGCGGGTATCTTCACGGCCGTGGTGATCCAGCCGCTGTTGCCGATGAATCCGGAAGCGTTTGCCGACCGCCTGGCACCGTTCGTCAAGGTCGTGCGGATCGATCGTCTGCAGTTTCCGGAGCGCAGCCGCCATTTGTTCCGGAAACATGGGATTGAGCACGTGTTGGACGAGGCCTGGGCGGCGGATACGCAGCAGCGCTTGGTGGCGCGCTTCCGCCAGCATGGCGTCGCCATCGATGAGCTCGACAACCTGATCTCTTTCATGAAGCGTTAGGCAGGCGACCTCGACGCGCGAGCGACCTGAGCAGAGGGATCGGATCGCGGCAAAAAAGGCTGACTCTCAGTCCCCTTTTTGCGTCGGGAGGGGAACCGGGGTTGGTCCAGCCGGATGACCGCGCCAACAAGCTGAGTTGCCGGCTCGCTCTCGATTGTTCTTTACAAACGAAAATGGCGTGTGGTAGCGCCGTTAGGTCGATTTGGCTCCGAAAAAATTGATCCTGAGGAGTGCTCTGTTGGCGAAGAAGTCTATCGTCGCGCTGCTTGCGGCTACCGCGCTCGCGGCGAGTGTCGCTGCGGCGTCGACCAACACGAGCACGTGGCATGCGGCTGTCGTATCCTCGACGTGCGGCGACGGTATCATCGACCCGGGCGAGCAGTGCGATCTGGGAACGACGCAAAATGGTACGACCACGACCTGTTGCACGTCGACCTGCCAGTTCCGTTCATCGGGGGAAGTTTGCCGAGACTCGGGCGGTCTATGCGACCTGGCGGAAACCTGCACCGGTAGCAGTGCTGACTGTCCTGCGGATCTCTTCCAGCCGGCGACCACTGCGTGCGGCAATCATGACGATACGGAGTGCACCCATCCGGACACCTGTGACGGTTTCGGTGCATGTGTTGCCAACCACGAAGCGGCGCACACGCCGTGCTACGGTCCGGCTACTAACGCGCCCGCGCCGGTGCCGGTCGAGCTCGGCAACAACTGCTTGCACGCTTGCGACGGCAGTGGTTCGTGCCTCAGCGAAGTGATCCCGAACTGCTGCGGCAACGGAATCGTCGAGGCGGGGGAGCAGTGTGACGACGGCAATCAGTACTCGGGCATCCGCAACCCGGCGCCCGACGGAACCCCCGAGCTCGGTTGTCCTTCGGATGCGCTGTTCCATTGCAACTACGCTGCGGCCGGGTTGTTGGTCCGCGGCAACCGCCTGAATCCGGCCAACGACAAGAAGGGCTGCCAGTTGGAGTTCGCACTGAAGAATCCTGCCAACCAGTCCGATCGGTTCGGCCTGCCGAGCTACCTCCAGACCTGTCTCGACGGGGATCCCACCTGCGACTTCGACGCGACACCCGGCCGCTGCGGATTCAAGGTATCGATATGTCTGAACGTCACCGATCCGAACCTGTCGGCTTGTTCGGCAAACGGCCTCAGCGAAGTCGGTGTGCTGCGATTGCGAGGTGGGTTCGCCGGCATGACCGTCTATGACATGCAGAGCGCGACGAACACGGCGGCGATGACGGCGGCGGCGACACACCTGTTCGATCCGAACAATCCCGGCGTCGGGTTCGACAACCAAGCGCCGTTGACGAGTGCCCAGACCAACCTTTGCAGCGCGCCGACGACAATCACCGTCTTTGCCAGCGACACCCTCAGTTCCGGCCGGCGTGCACGGTTCATACTGCGGACGAAAACCAAGGACCGCAGCGCACCCAACCCGAAGGTCAAACGATCCACGCTGCGTCTGACCTGCCAGGCGAGAAGCTTGCCGTAGGGGTGATGTGACCTCAGGTTAGTCGAGAGTCGACAGTTCAGGATCTTGCACAATCGCCACTGCCGACTGTCGACCTGATTGCCTTTGTCACACTAGTTGCGCCGCGGCGGCAACAAGCCGGTTGCATCGATGTCTTTGAAGTCGCAGTAGCGCTGCAAGCCATCGGCTCCGAGCTCGCACGCCATGGCCATCACCACCGCGTCGTCGAGATGGCCGATGTCCGGTAGGAAATCGGGGATGGCGTCGAATTCGTCGGCGAAGTACATGAGCGCGGCGCCGATGAGACTGATGGTGTAGTACGGGATCTGCGAACATTCGCCGTCGACATGGTCGCGCACACACGCCATCGCCAGCGACAGCTGTTTCTGAAACAGCGCGAGATTGGCATCGGTCAGGCCGCGCGCCCGCTCGATCAGCATGGCTTCGTTGTCCATGAGCGTTTCGAGGTCGGCAGGTGCGACCTGATGCGCCAGATCGAACAGGATGCGGTGGATGTCGGAACGATCCAAGACCGTCTGGCGCGGGGCAGCTGGCGCTGCCGGTTGCGGCTTGGCTTTAGGCTTCGACGGGCTGGCGCTCGCTTTGCGCGCTGGCTTCTTCGACGGCATGGTTCATCCCTTCTTGGTTTGTGGGTTTGCTGGTGAAGCGCCGGGTTCGTCGAGCAGAACACCCGGGTTGAGAACCCAGCGCGGATCGAGCTCGCGCTTTGCGGCGGCAAGTGCTCTGGCGAAGCCGTCCGGACGTTGTCGATCGTACCACGGTCGATGGTCGCGTCCGACGGCGTGATGATGGGTGATCGTCCCGCCCTGTTCGAGCACCGCATCGGCGGCGGCCCGTTTGATCTCGCCCCACTGCTCGATCTGGCTGTTGGGCCGTGCCGGTGCAAGGATCGAATAGTACGGCGCCGGTCCATCCGGATAGACGTGCGTGAACCGGCAACTCACTTGTCCCCGGCCGCAGACGCGCTGGACGGCATCGAGTACGGTGGTCATGACGTTGGCGTGAAAGTCGGCAAAGCGATCCCAGGTGATCGCCGTCTCGAAGGTTTCGCTCACGATGTTCATCGCCACCAGCAAGTCGCGCAAGTACGGTGCGTCGAGAAATGCTCGCCGCCAGGCGCCTGCCGGACCCTCCCGACTTGCTTCCTGGTCGGTGCGCGTCTTGCCGGCGCCGGCGGGAACATTGCCGCCGTGATCGCGGCAACACTCGAGGGCGCGCGACATCCAGGCGTCGAGCGTGTGGTCGGCAGACTCGAACGCCAGCACCAGTACCGCATCTTGGCCGGTTCCGGCGCCCGAGGTCATTGCCTCGAGCGGATCGAGCAGCCTGCAGTTCGACGGGTACAACCCGGCCTGGCTAATCGCCCGAACCGCTTCGCTGCCGCTGGCAAAATCGCTGAAGGTGATCGACGCAGCGTTGCGGAACGTCGGACGGTCCTGCAGCCGCATCCAGGCTTCGGTGATCACGCCGAGCGCCCCTTCGGAGCCGATGAACAAGCGGTCCGGGCTGGGGCCCGCACCCGAGCCGGGTAGGCGCCGCGATTCGACGGTGCCGCTCGGCGTGACGACGCGCAGCGATTCGACAAAGTCGTCGATGTGCGTGTAGAGCGTGGCGAAGTGTCCGCCGGAGCGCGTCGCGATCCAGCCGCCGAGCGTGGAGAACTCGAACGACTGCGGGAAGTGTCGCAGCGTGTAACCGTGCGGCCGCAGTTGCTCTTCGATTGCCGGACCGTAAGCGCCGCCTTGAATGCGCGCGGCGCGCGAGCGTTTGTCGACTTCGAGAACGCGATCAAGCCGGCCGAGGTCGATGGATACGCAGGCGGCATAGGTCCCGTGGCTCGGCGGCTCGACGCCACCGACCACGCTCGATCCGCCACCGTATGGAATCGCGGCCAGGCGCTCTCGGCTGCACCAGGCGAGGACGGCGACGAGATCGGCTTCCGTGCGCGGGTAGGCGACGACGTCGGGCGGGTTGCTGAAATCGCGGCGGAAGGCGCGCACGACGTCGCGGAACGATTTGCCGTAACTATGGCCGGCACGATCGTAGGTGTCGGATGAGCAAAAGGTGGCGAGGTTTGCCGGGATGGGGCAGCGCGGCGCCGGCAAGGTCAGTTCCTCGAGGCGCGGCGGCGCGGCGATGGCAACGTTGCCGAGCTCGAAGCGTGCCGCCAGCGCTTGCGCTACACGCTCTTGCTGCTCGCCGCTGAGACCGCCGTCTTCCCAGCCCCAGCCCCAGAATTTGCGCCGCCGCATCTACTCTCCCTCGCCGTGCAACTGTCGTACTGTCGTGCCTGTTACACGCGAATTCTCACTCGCTGTCAAAGGCCCGCGGCTCTTGATTCAAACCGGTAAAGCTGACAGCGGAAGAGCGGAGCGCCTCATGAGATACGACTTCAGTCTCGAACAAGTGGCCTGGCGCGACGAGGTGCGCGGATTCATCCGTGACCATCTGACGCCGCAGTTGCTCGACGAGTTGCGCGAAGCCGGCAACGAAGGGCAGGGGCCGCTGGCACGGCAGTTCGTTCTGCAGCTGCGCGACCGCGGCTGGTGGGGATTGCCGTGGCCGAAGGAGTACGGTGGCCTCGGCCGTTCGGCGATCGACCAGTGGATCTTCGTCGACGAGCTCGAAGGCGCGGGTGCGCCGATGTTGCCGCTCACGGTGACGTCGGTGGCGCCGACCATCATGCGTATCGGAACCGAAGAGCAGAAGAAGGAGTGGCTGCCGCGCATCAAAGCGGCTGAGGTCGATTTCGCGCTGGGTTATTCGGAGCCGGAGGCGGGCACCGATCTGGCGGCGCTGCGCACGCGTGCGGTGCTCGACGGCGACACCTGGGTGATCAACGGTCAGAAGATGTGGAACACCATGGCGCACACCGCGACGCACAACTGGCTCGCCGTGCGCACCGAACCCGACGCGCCCAAGCACAAGGGCATCTCGATGATGATCGTGCCGATGGACGCTCCGGGCGTGACGGTGCAGGGAATCTACGTGTGGCCGGGACTGCGCACCAACGCCATGTTCCTCGACAACGTGCGTGTGCCGCGCGATTTCTTGATCGGCGAACGCGGCATGGGTTTCTACTACGCCGCCATGGCGCTCAACTTCGAACGTCTGAGCATCGGTTCGGTGGCGATGACGCGGCGCTATTTCCGCGAGCTCATCGCGCTGGTGCGCGAGCTGGAAGTCGACGGCACGCCGCTGCGCCAAATGCCATGGGTGCGCGAGCGCCTGGCGCGTCTGGCGGTCGACATCGAAGCGGCGCGCATGCTGGGGCTGGAGACGGCTTGGGCGTTGGACCAGGGCCGCGTACCGGCGGCCGAGTCGTCGATGGCCAAGGTGTTTGTCAGCGAGCTGGCGCAGCGCGTAGCCGACGCCGGCAGCGAAATCCTCGGCCTCGCCGGGCAGCTCCATCCCGACGAGCCGGCGGCGCCGATGCACGGTCGTCTGCAGTGGCTGTATCGTACCGCTCCTTTGCTGGCCTTCGGCGGCGGCACGAATGAGGTCCAACGCAACATCATCGCCATGCTCGGCTACGGGCTGCCGCGCAAGTAAGGTGTGGAGATGAGACTTGCCCCAAGCGACGAACAGCAGCAACTCAAAGATGCGGCGCGACGTTTCTGTGTTGAGCAGGTTACGCCGGAGCGCCTTGCTGCGTGGGCGAAATCGGAATCAGGAGTCGACGAAACGTTGTGGCGTCTGGTTGCCGACCTTGGGTGGTTTGGGCTGGGCGTGCCGACGGCAAGCGGCGGCAGCGGGCTGGGGCTCGTCGAAGTGGCGTGCCTTGTCGAAGAGTGCGGTCGTGGTCTGATTCCGCGACCGATCATCAACGCCATTCGCTCGGGCGTTGCCCTCGCCACCCTCGACCCTGAAGCTGCCGAGTTGGCGGCGTTGGCGAACGGTCGCGACACGCTGGCCCTGGCCGTCGACGAACGACGGGCACGCGATCCGCGACATTTCGAAACGACGGTGAAGCGTGGCCGCAAGGAAGACACGCTTGACGGCGAGAAGTGGTACGTCGCCGACGCCGCGCGCGCCACGTGGGACCTGGTGCTCGTGCGCGGGAAAGACGGGCCGCTGTTTGTCCTGATCGAAGCCGCGAATCGTGAAGCGCAGTCGCTGCGAACCTTCGACGGCGACCGCCAGGCGCGCGTTCGCTACGCCAAGACGCCGGTCGTCCGGCGTGTCGGCACAAGCGGCGACGTGGAACGCGTCCGACGACAGCAAACGGTGCTCGGGCTGGCGGAAATGATCGGCGGGATGGATGCCGTGCTGGCGGCGACGGTTGACTACGTCAAGCAGCGCGAACAGTTCGGACAAAAGCTGGCGGTGTTCCAGGCGGTGCAGCATCAGATCGCCGACATGGCGACGTCGTTCACCGCTGCCCGCCATCTCGGTTGGCAAGCGATCACGCGCCTGGCCGGCGGCACGGAGCAGGCGAGCGATCTGGCGATTGCGGCGGCGTACGTCGGCCAGGCCTTCAAACGCCTGAGTCTGGCGGCGCATCATCTGCACGGCGGCGCCGGCTACGTCGTCGAGCACCCGCTGCACTACCACGCCGAACGGGCGCAGAGCCTATGCATTCGCGACACGCCGGAGGGCGTCGCCCTCGAAGCCGTCGCCACAGACCTGCTCGGTTGCTGAGGCGTCCGCGGGTGGCCGCAGTACCTCAGTTCGATGAGGCACGTCGTGCGAAGGGACCTAACCCTTTGCTTCCCTTCCCGACACGGGAAGGCACCTGAAGATGCTGATTTGGCGTCTGCTCCGGCCGCTCTCCGCGTCGGAGAGGGGAAAAGGGGAGAGGTGATTGTGCGCCAGCGTGTTGATTTGTATTCAACCTGACAAGCGCCTGCTGTTGGCCGGGCCTAAATTTCTTTCAGTTCCGTATCGAGCGCTAACGGCAGGACTTTGGCCAGCACGGCGTCGACGGCTGCCAGCACGAAGGTCGACGCGGCGAGCACGAGCATCGGTTTGCCACCGAGCTGGTGCAGATCGAAGACGTCGGCTGCCAGAGGGATGGCCAAACCCAGGATGCCAGCCGCGATTGCAATGCCCACGAGGACGTTGATCGACACGCCGAGCCGCAGGACGCGGCTGACGATCATCGAAAGGAGCAAGATCGTCAGCGCCCCGAAAAAGTAATAGGGGAACAAAATAAAAGCGTGCAGCATGTGGTCTCCTGTTGCGCCGATCCTGGCAGAGCGACGGCAGGAACGAAAGTGTTTTCTCGTTCCCGGTCGTCAATCTGATCTGGTGCCGCTCTACCCCTTCACCAACCCGCCAGGTCTGCCGCCCGGGCGCGGTGCACCGCGGCTTCGCCGAGGAAGCTGCGGTCGAAGACGGCGCGCCGGAACCATAGATGTAAGTCGAACTCCCAGGTGAAGCCGATACCGCCGTGCAGCTCGGTGCTGTCGCGGGTGGCGCGGTCGTAGAGATCGCTCATGTGCGCTTTGACCAGTGCGGCGTGGCGTGGCGATTGGTCGCGGATGCGATCGAAGGCGTGCGCCGCGTACCAGTACAAGGCGAGCGACGGCTCGATCTCGCATGCCAGGCTGGCGATCTGGTGTTTGACGCCCTGGAAAGCGCCGATGATCTGGCCGAACTGCTCACGTGTTTTGGCGTAGTCGACGGCCATTTCGAGGCAACGGCGGCTGCCGCCGTAGGCATCGGCGGCAATCAGGATGCAGCCGGCATCGATGGTTCGCTGGAGCGCGGCGCGATCGCCGCCAAGCTTGGTTGCCGGGGTGTCCTTGAAGCGCACGCCGTCGACCCGGCGCGTCATGTCGACCAGGGTGAGCGACGTCGTTTCGATTCCTGCGGCGCCGCGCTCGACCAGCCACAGGCCCGGTCCGTCGTCGTCGGCGGCAGCGACGATGAGCGCGTCGGCGATCGCGGCGTAGGGGACGAACGGCTTCTCGCCGTTGAGCTTGCCGCCGCTCGCCTTCGTGGTGAAAGCACGCGGATCCCATTGACTGTCGGCTTCGCCGAAAGCGATGGTGAGAAGGGCCTTGCCGGAAGCGATCTGTGGCAGCCAACGCTGGCGTTGTGCCGCATCGCCGCCTTCCATCAGAGCGACGGTTGCCATGCTCGAACCGAGGAAAGGTCCGGGCGTGGCGGCGTAGCCGAGCTCCTCGGCGGCGAGCACCAGATCGAGCAGCTCGAGGCCCGAGCCGCCGTACGCGGCGGGCACGATGAGGCCGGTGACGCCGAGATCGACCAGCCCTTGCCACAACGTCGTGTCGTGACCGCTGTCGCTTTCCATGATGGCGCGCACGCGCGAGGTCGGGCACTGTTCGTCGAGGAAGCGGCGAATCGTTTGTCGGAGGAGAACTTGATCTTCGGAGAGGCCGAAATCCATTTGATATCCTTTTTCGGAATAGAGTCGAACGGTCGAAAGTCGATGAGTCGAAAATCTTACTTGCGGCTTGCGGCCTGGTCGCGCGGCAGGCCGAGGCCGCGTTCGGCGATGACGTTGCGTTGGATGTTGGCGGTGCCGCCGGCGATGAGCACGCCGAGCGACCACATGTAGGCGGTGAGGAACATGCCCATCGCCGGCGCGCTGGGCTCGCCGGGTGCGAGCATGCCGCGGTCGCCGAGCATGTCCATCGCCAGCTTGGCGACGTCGTACCCGAGCATCGTGCCGTAGAGCTTGGCGACCAATCCGGCGATGCCGGCTTCCTCGCCGCGCGCTTGCATCGTCAGCAGGCGATTGGCGTGGTACTCGTTGGCCAACACCTTGGTTTCGAGCTCGACGATCTTGTTGCGGATGGCCGGATCTTTGATCGCCGGCTGGCCGCGCAGATTGAGCGCTTGCGCCAGCATGATGACGCCGTCGAGCGTGCGGCGGCTGAGCAGCGAGTTGCCGATCAAGGCGCGTTCGTGCTTGAGGGTCGAACGGCTGACCACCCAACCCTGGCCGCGTTTGCCGACGATGTTTTTGGCGGGGACGCGGACGTTATCGAAGAACACTTCGTTGAAGTCGGCCTCGCCGGTCATCTGGCGCAGCGGGCGTACCGTCAACCCAGGGGTCTGCATGTCGATGAGCAGGTAGCTGATGCCCTCGTGCTTCGGCGCCTCGGGCTCGGTGCGCACCAGGCAGAACATCCATTCGGAGGTGTCGGCGTTGGAGGTCCAGATCTTCTGCCCGTTGATCACCCAGAAATCGCCGTCGAGCACGCCGCGCGTGCGCAGCGACGCCAGGTCGCTGCCCGAGCCGGGTTCGCTGTAGCCCTGACACCAGCGGATCTTGCCGAGCAGCGTATCGCGGACGAACTTCTCCTTCTGCTCTTCGGTGCCGTGCTCGACCAGGGTCGGCACCAGCATGCTGGCCCCCTGGCCCATGAGCTCGCCGGGCGCCTGGGAGCGGCGGAGCTCCTCGGAGATGATCGTCGACTTCAGCGGATCGAACGGCTGCTCGCCGCCGCCGTAACGCTTGGGGACGTGACGATAGAGGTAGCCACGCTCGGCGGCTTTGATGCGGAACTTGGTGGCGCGTTCGTCGGTGCGAATCAGTGTGCCGAAGGTGATCGAACGCGGATCGGGAGGAGGGGCGCTGTTGCGGTCTTCGTCGGTCCAGTTCTCTTGCACGAAAGTCTGCACTTCCTTGCGAAACGCTTCGTACTCGGCGCTGTAACTCAAATCCATGCGCGGGCTCCCTTGGAACGATGATGAGATGAGGTGAAGGCCTTACCGCAGCGCCATAGTTGGGGCAAGGCGAGCTTGCAGCTGGCTGAATCCCCCTGTGGTCGCCCTTTGGGAAAGGGGGACGCGATTCGGAAGGGGCCGGGGGGATTCATTCAGCGCCGATTCTTCGGTAGCTGTCTTGATGTGCCGTTGCGTCGGTATGTGCCGATTCTGAAGTATCCCGCGCGTGAACTGAGGTGCGCGATGACACCCGAGGAGTCGATGCTCTGGGATCGACTTCGTCGCAAACAGCTCAAAGGGGTTCAGTTCTATCGTCAGCGACCGCTTGGTCGTTTCATTGTAGATTTCTACGCACCCAGCGCTCGGCTCGTGGTTGAAGTCGATGGGTCTCATCACTCGCAGCTGCATCAGTCGGCAATTGATCGCGAGCGTTCAGTCTGGTTGGAAGCCGAAGGCTTTCAGGTGCTGCGTTTCAGCAACCATGACGTGACTACGCGGATCGAAGCCGTGGTCCAGTGCATTGCCGCGGCGATTCCAGCTGGCTGAATCCCCCTGTGGTCCCCCTTTGGGAAAGGGGGACGCGATTCGGAATGATAACCAGGTCTGAGGCTCCCCCTTTTTCAAAGGGGGCCGGGGGGATTCATAAGCTGAGGGCGTGCAAATGTGAGAGAGCTTCAGGGTGGAGAGCTGAGCTTCCAGCTGGCTGAATCCCCCTGTGGTCCCCCTTTGGTTCAAGGGGGACGCATTCCGAATTGGCGGCAAGATCTCAGGCTCCCCCTTTTTCAAAGGGGGCCGGGGGATTCATAAGCTGAGGGCATGCAAATGTGAGAGAGCTTCGAGTGGAGAGCTGAGTTCCAGCTGGCTGAATCCCCCTGTGGTCCCCCTTTGGAAAAGGGGGACGTGTTCCGGATTGGCGGCAAGATCTCAGGCTCCCCCTCCCCCTTTTTCAAAGGGGGCCGGGGGGATTCATAAGCTGAGGGCGTGCAAATGTGAGAGAGCTTCGAGTGGAGAGCTGAGCTTCCAGCTGGCTGAATCCCCCCGTGGTCCCGCTTTGGGAAAGGGGGACGCGATTCGGAATGATAACCAGGTCTGAGGCTCCCCCCTTTTTCAAAGGGGGCCGGGGGGATTCAGCCAGCACAGCACAGTCCGCCAGGAGCAAGCCGCCGACTCACTGTGCGAAGAGCTGGACGGTGGTGACGATGTCTCCCAGCATCGGCTGGGTCAGTGCCGGGAGCGCACCGACAAGCCCGAAGCCGCTGACGCTGGGCGGATCGTCGTTCAGTTTGCTGCAGTCGACCGGCGTGCCGGACAGCGAGAACGGTCCGACGTCGATTCCGTCGTTACCGTTTGCATTGTGCACGACTGCCGAAGCCGCCCCCGTCGTCAGGAAGAAGGTCTGCGGCATGCCGCGAAGCGCAGGGTCATCCACGGGAGTGCAGAACTCGAATGCGTCGTCGCACGAGCCCACCACAGTACTGAAGGCCATACTGCTCAGGAGGATCGCCGATCCCACCGGGCCGCTACCGCTGACAACCGTCTTTGGATTGCCGGGCGTTCCCGTCGTTCCTCCACTGTCTCTAGACACAGCGATGTCCGTGCCGAGGAGGCCCGCTGCGGCACTGGATGATACCCGTAGCTGCGACTCCGTCGCCGTGAACGAAAGTACATGGTCGATTCGCAGGGCAATTCGCCTGGCCGAGAAAGCCGTCGGTGCAGGATGGAGATAGAGAGCCATTTTCATCGAAGATCGTACCGCCGCAGGTCTTGTAGCTGACGGCGCAGATACAGCCGCATCGCAGTGCGGGCAACCGTTCTGAGCGACGCCCACGGATCGGATGATCTCGTCGATGGTGATGGTGCCGTCGGCGTTGGCGTCGGCGGCAGCGCAAGCCGAGACGCTGGCTGCGTCGAGTGAGATGTCCACCGAGGTGATCAGCTCGTCGATGGTCAAACCACCGAGTGTGGCAAATCAAAGCCCATTGAAAATGAACTCTCCATTTCCGGCCATTTCACACCCTGAGCCTTCTCTTCTCTGCGTCTTCGCGCCTTTGCGGTGAAATCTTTTGTCAGATTAGGGCTAGTTGTTGATTCCTATGCTTCCGCACTGCGCGAAGAATTGGTTGGTGACGATGATGTCGCCGAGCATCGGTTGGTCGATCGCCGGGAAGGCGCCGGCCAAGCCTGCTCCGCAGACGCTTGGCGGGTTTGCCGTCAGCCTGCTGCAGTCGAACGGCACACCCGTGGCGCAGAACGGTCCAACGTCGACGCCGTCGTGGCCGTTGGCGTTGTGCACCACGGCGCAGGCTGTGTCGGTGGTCAGCGGTTGTGTTTGCGGTGTACCCCGCAGGGAGGCTTCATCGGCGTCGGTGCAGAACGCGGGCGCATCGTCGCAGGCACCGACCACCGTACCGATCGCCGTGCTGTTGATGACAATCGCCGAACCTTTCGCGCCGATGCCGGCTAGCGTGATCCGCACATTGCCTGCTGTACCGGATGAGCCGCCGGAGTCTTGCTCCAAAGTGACGTTTGCACCGACGAGACCGCTCCCGCAGCCGACGATGCCGGATGCCGAGTTGCCGCTGCCGTGGACGGAGGTGCAGGGCGGCTTGTCCTTGCAGTCGTCGGCGCCGATGAATCCCGGTGTACATGAGGGGGACAGTGCCCCATCGCTGTCGAAGATCGTGCCGCCGCACGTCTTGTACGGGACCGCCCGAATGCAAGCGCAGGCCAGGGCACCTACTGGGATGATCGGAAACTTTACGCTCGCTGCCGGGATGACGAACGGAATGGTGCCGTCGCTGCTCGGCTTGCCGGCGACGATGTTCTGGGTTCCGGTGATTGACAGGGGGATGGTCAGGATGTCGGCGTGAACGACGGCACCGCTGGTTCCTGGCTTGATCGCGAGTGGATCATTTGGGTCGGGTTCCCCCGCGACCAGGTCGAAGCGGATGGTGGTTTCCGTCGTGCAGTTTGCGGCACAGCCGTCGCCGCCTTGGGGTACGCAGTGGACGCAGGTTCCACCGGCGCCGCAAGCGCTGCTGTCGGCGCAGGCGGTGCCGAGCTTGGCGCCGCCGACGCAGACGCCGTTGCCGTGGCAATCGCTCTCCGCAATGCAGTGCGTGCCAGCGTTGCTGCCGCCGATGCAGGTACCGCCGTCGTCGCATTCTTCGAGACTTCCCCGAAAGCCGTTGCCGCAGACGAAGTCGTCCTCGCAGAATCCGCCCAGGGCGATGTTGACGGCTTGAATGATCTCGTCGATCGTCACTGCGCCGTCGCCGTTGGCATCGGCAGCAGAGCAAGTCGAAAGCTCTCCTGGGCCCGCTGCGATGTTCACCATCGTGATCAGCTCATCGATGGTCACCTCGCCATCGCCGTTGCAATCGCCGACGCAGGTTGCGCCAGCGGATGCTGCGCCCGCAAGCATGATCCCTACGGCTGCCGCAACACCTGAGGAGCTCCTTAGCCACATCCAGACAGCGCCCTGGGTCATCGACTTCTCCTTCCCTTGAGCCAAAGTTGAAACAACGATTTCTGCGGCGGAGCCCGTGACCTGTCCTCCGCAGGATGCTGTTTCTTGTCTGTGCTCTAGATCAGAAGGTTGCTCCTGTTGGGGAGACACTGTCAAGGCGAAGGTCGGCTGCGGGTTCGACAACTCGATCAACAGTGGTCTCTGGCTTTTGCGCCGCCCAGGCGCCGGGCAAAAAAAAGGCGGCACGCCGCGAGGGCGTGCCGCCTGGTGTTGCCAGTTGTCGCCGGGACTATTGTGCGAAGAACTGGTTGGTGACGACGATGTCGCCGAGCATCGGCTGCGACAGCGCCGGGAAGGCGCCCACCGTGGCGAAACCGCTGGTGCTCGGTGGACTGCCGCTCAGCTTGCTGCAGTCGGCTGCAGAACCGGTGGCAGAGAACGGTCCGACGTCGACGCCGTCGTTGCCGTTGGCGTTGTGGACCACCGCGGTTGCCGAGCCGGTGGTGAAGGGCAGGGTTTGCGGCGTGCCGCGTACCGAGATGTCGTCGGAGTCGGTGCAGAAACCGGCGCCGGCGTCGTCACACGAGCCAACCACAGTGCCGATGGCCGTGCTGTTGACCAGAATCGCCGAACCCTTTGGTCCGCTGCCGGTGAGACTGATCGAGACCTTACCTGCCTCACCGGAGGAACCGCCGCTGTCCTGTTCGAGGGATACGGTCGTGCCGGCAAGGCCGGCATCGCTGCAACCCAAGATGCCGGTGGCGGAGTTACCGCTGCCGTGCACGAAGGTGCAAGGCGGCTTGCCGGTGCAGTCTTCCTTGCCGTTGAACCCGTCCGTGCAGGATGGGGACAGAGAGCCGTTGGCGTCGAAGATCGTGCCACCGCAGGTCTTGTAGCTGACGCCGCGGACGCAGGCACAAGCCAGAGCCGCAACCGGAATCTTCGGGAACTTGACGCTGGCTGCCGGGATGACGAACGGCACCGAGCCGTCGGCGCTCGGCTTGCCGATGATGATGCTCTGGGTGCCGACGATCGCCAACGGGATGGTCAAGATGTCAGCGTGGACGACCGCGCCGCTGGTGCCCGCTTTGATGCTGAGCGGATCGGCAGGATCCGGTTCGCCGGGAATGAGATTGTACGGAACGGTGACTTCCGCCGTGCAGTTGGCTGCACAGCCGTCGCCGCCCAGAGGCCGGCAGTGGACGCAGGTTCCAAGGGCGCCACAAGCGTTGGTGTCAGCGCACGAAGTGCCGACCTTGGCACCGCCGACGCAGACGCCGTTACCCTGGCACTGGCTTTCCGCCGTACAGTGGGTGCCGGCATTGCTGCCGCCGATGCACGTGCCGCCGTCGTCGCAGGTCTCGCCTTGCGCCGCGTCGATGTTGCCGTCACCGCAGACGCCGTTCATCGGGCAACCGTTCAGTGCGGCGTTAACCGCTTTGATGATCTCATCGATGGTCACTTCCCCGTCGCCGTTGGCATCGCCGACGCTGCAGGTCGAAAGGTCGCCTGTGCCCGAAGCGATGTTCACCATCTTGATCAACTCGTCGATGGTCACTTCGCCGTCGGCGTTGCAATCACCGACACACGCCGCGCGCGCGCTGCCTGGCGCAGCGCCGATCCACGCTGCGAGTGCCACGACGGCCGCAGCGCCGAAGGTACATCGCTGCCAACTCCAAATGCTTGCTTTCCTCATCGTGTCTCTCCCTCTTTGCTGAAGTTCGACTCCCGGCGGCGCATCGGCACCGGTAAGTGTTTGTTGGCGCCCGCGAACGCAACTCGCTGGACTCCTATCTCAATACCCCGTTGCCTCCTGTGTAGACCTGTTTGCAACAAACGCATCTGTTTCGTCAAGACCGGAACTAACGGGGCGAGCGAAAATTCTGCAACTTTCCGGGGTGGGACTGCCTCGATGTTGCAGGAGGCGGATGGTCGGTCGCCGAGATCGTCCCGTCCCGCGACGAATCCATTGCTCTGCGCCACTGCCACGGGTAGCGTTGCCGCGCCGATGTCCGCCACGACCGTGCGCCCCGATCTACTGCTTCGACCGGCACAGACGCTCGCCTGGGTGCTTCTGACCGCTGCGATCGTCATCGTCTACCGGCGTATCTTCGGCGTCTACTTCCTCAATGAAGATTTCATCTGGCTGCGCGTCTGCCGCTTCTTGCCGGGGCGGGGTTTGTGGACCCTCTTGACCCACGACGTCATGGTCGGTCGCTATTCGTGGCGGCCGCTGGTGCAGGTGTCGTTTGCCGTCAACCAGTGGCTCGGCGGCCTCAATCCGTTCGGCTACCGTTTCGAAGTGCTGCTCTGGCAAGTGATTAGCGCCTTTGTATTGTATGGGATCGTCTGTCGCGTCGGCGATGCGCCGCGGGCTCTGGTGGCGGCGTTGCTGTTTGCCGTGCACCCGTTGCAGGTCGAGTCGCTGGCGTGGACCTGTGCGCGCGGCGGTCCGATCTCGACGGCTTTTCTCCTCCTGGCGGTGCTGGCGTATCTGCGTTGGCGTCGCGGCGGGCATGCTGTCTGGGTCGCCATGCCGTTTGGATTCGCGATGGCGACGCAGGAGAACTCGGTGGTTCTCTTT
>JACQEN010000125.1 GCA_016200585.1 Deltaproteobacteria bacterium | reverse complement strand
GCGCTACGCGACGCTGCCGCGGCGCATGCGTACGTCGAGAGCCGCCAAGCATTCGGACGCGTCTTGTTGATTCCGTAAGTCTTGCTACCTGCTTCTGCGTCGTGACGCGCTCACGGCTTTGCCGCGGCGTTGCTCTCGATGATCTCGATACTCGACTCGGCGCTCGAGCGCACCGTGAAGGTTGCCCACACATCCTTGCTGCCAACCTTGCGATGCAAGGTGGCGACAACCGGCGGGCCGGCCTGTTCGCCGACGATCTTCCAGCCGGATTTGATCAGCCCGACCTTGGCGCGGACCCAGATCTCGCGCGGTTCCTGTTCGAGATCGGGGTCCATCATCAGATAGGCGACGAAGCGCTTGCCGTGTCGTTCGACCCGTCGCGGCGCGCCGTCCTCGACCCGAAACGAAGCACTGGCGTCGTTCTCGACGACAATGCGTTCCGGATGCGAGATGATCATCCGCTCCGGTACCGAGAAGTAGGAGGGCAGCGCAGGCTTGTTCTGCGCGCCGGCAACGTTGCCGCCGATTAGGCTGACGGCAATGGCGAAGAGGCTCAACCCGAGTCGCATCATGCGCTCAGGTGTTCTGGATGGTCATGCCACCATCGACGACGAGCACGGCGCCGTTGATATACGAGGCTGCCGGCAACACCAGGCTCAGGGTGGCGTGAGCGACTTCTTCCGGATCGCCGTAGCGCCGCAGCGGAACGCGTCGTCGCGCGAACTTCGTCTTTGCGTCGTCGGGGATGATGGCTGTCATGCCGGTGTGAATCGGTCCCGGGCAAACGCAGTTGACTGTCACCCCCTGCGCCCCGAGCTCGACGGCCAGAGCCCGCGTCAGTCCGATGACGCCGTGCTTGCTGCTGGTGTAAGCGCTGATGTACGCCGTTGCACCCAAGCCTTCGGTCGACGCGATGTTGACGATGCGCCCGGCGCCTTTGGCCCTGAGATGCGGTAAACAGGCACGAATGAGCTGGGCGTGCGCCGACAGGTTGACTGCCAACGTCTGTGTCCAGGCTTCGTCGAAGCCATCGCTATCGATCGGTGCCGGCATGCTAACACCGGCATTGTTGACGAGGATGTCGATTCCGCCGAACCGCCCGGCGACCGCGCCGACGATGCGTTTCAGATTGGCGGAATCCGTGACGTCAGCCGACCAGGCCGCTGCACGTCCACCGGCGTCGGTGATTTCGCGCACCACCGACGCAACGCCTTCGGCGTGACGATCGATCGCGGCGACCTTCGCACCTTCGTCGGCAAACAAGTGGGCGGTGGCACGGCCCATACCGCTTGCCGCACCGGTGACGATGGCGACTTTGCCGGCGATCGAACGGCTCAACTTCGAGAGGCGAGTCATGACGGAGCATCCTAGTGGCGTTGCGATCGCAGTGCCAGAGAAACAGTCTTACCGAGACATGCTGGCGGAGACACCGCAGACGCCATGCGGACGCCTGCCGGAGTACGCGCCTCCGTGACGCTCAATGAAAACGAAGATGACCGGCCTGCATTTATCGCCATCGCCCGACTGCGGTCGTGGATACGAAATCCTGAAAGAAATGCGGGCTAAGGGAACCGCTGTTTATTTGCATGCCTTTGGCGTAAGCCCACTCGCGCAGAGTTTGCTCGTGGACAGTTGCAGGTTCTAGCCTGGACAGGGAGGTCGGCATGGGAACGTTCATTGCTCTCGACGTCGCGATTGGTCTGGTGTTCATGTATCTCCTGCTGGCGATCTTGTGCACCGCCATCAACGAGTGGATCGCCAGTGTCTTCCGGCTGCGTGCGCGGACGTTGAAGAGAGCTGTTTCCCGTCTGGTCGACGCCCCGAGCGGCGCGAAGCGGCCGGCAGAGGAGGCTCGACTGTCGGACCGGATCTTCGAGCATCCTCTCATCAGCTCCATGAAGGACGGTGCGCGTGGGCCGTCATACATTTCGGGGCCGCGTTTCGTTGCGGCGCTGATGGACACGCTGGCGGTCGGGAAATCGGAGACTGGCGCGACGGCGTCTTTCGTACCGAAACATGACCTAGGCCACGTCGAGAAACAATTGACGGCCATTCGACGTGCGCAGCCGCCGCAAGCGCGTAATCAGGGCGTGAAAGGTGAGTTTGCCCCTGCTTCGTCCGGCGAAGCAGACGGCGATGGTCGCATGGAGCAGTGGTTCAACGAAGCGATGGAGCGCGCTTCCGGGTGGTACCGGCGCGAGCTGATGTGGATCACCATCATTGTGTCGGCGGTTGTCACCCTTGCTTCAAATGCTGACACGATCTCCGCCGCGCGAATCCTCTGGCGCAGTCCGACGGTTCGTTCGGCGGTGGTCGCCCAGGCGCAAGCGCGTGTCAAAAAACCACGGCCGGCTGAAAGTAATCTCTTCGTGCAAGCCGACTACCCCAACAAGGACAAGCCGATCTCGGATCAGGCGGCGGGCGAGGTCGATGAGGGCAATTCCGATAGTGACAACACCACCTCCAGCGAAGACAGCGGCTGCGCCCGTGACGACGGCGGCCTTACCGATGCCGAAGCCGAGGCTCTCGGGCAAATCATCGGCTGGGGCAGAGATTTCAAGGAAGTCAACAAGACCACCTGCGCCCAGCGTCAATCAAGGATCAATGAGCTGTGCAAGTCTGACGCCGCGACCAAAGAAGAATGCACTCAGGCGGTGGATGGCGGCACGGCGCAGGGCGTGTGCGTGCAGAGCGCGAACGGCCTCGAGCCCACCGATGCATTCCCGGCGGGTTTGGCCCCGTTCTCGTTGTTGGGCCGTCATCTCCTCGGATGGCTCTTGACTGCCATAGCCGTGTCGATGGGCGCTCCGTTCTGGTTCGACACCCTCAAGTTGATCACCAGCGTACGCAGCAGCGGCAAGAATCCTGACGAAAGCAAGCGGCCGTGAGGTTGGCGATGAACGACCGCAGACGTTGGCTTCTATACGGTGCTCTGGTTGTCGGGCTGGCGCAATTGGCGTGGCCTCCCGCGCTTCATGCGGTTGCTGCGCAACGCGTGGTCCGATTGCGCAACGCCTTCATAAGCGCGGTCAAGAACCGCGCCGCCGTCGAAGATGATTTCCGGGTGGATCACGTAAAACCATCGATCAACCCGGTAGGATCGGGAGGCGAAGATGGGGACTTACACGTCTCGGGCAGACCGGGCACGCTCATCGCCCTGCCGATGGTCGCCGAAGTCGTGAACGCCAAGCTCGAGAAGGACGACGTCGTACAAAGCCTGCGCGACCTTGAAGGGACGGCGCAGAAGGTTCGCATCACCGGAGTGTGGCGTTTGTGGTTCGAGCATCCGCCGGCGGATGTCCTGGTTCAGGGCGGGACTGTTCCACGGCCGGATGGCACCAATCCCGATCATATTTTCGAGCTGCACCCGATCGTCACCGTGGACGGGCACGCCGCCGACGAGAGCTTCGTTCCGATATCAGGCTACACTGCCTATACTGCCCAAAAAGCGTTCGGAGCCTACGAGAAGCTCGAGTTCCGGGTCAAACACGGTGCGTCGTTCACCACCGTGTCCAGCACCAAGGTGGGTTACAACTACACGGAGTTCGAAGCGGTGCTGGCGGGAGCCCCGAAGCACACCAACGACGCGACCTTCGTTTTGGCGGACATCGTGGATGAGGACGGCACTTCGGTGGTTGCCAAACCGCGCCGACTGGTGATTGCCGACGACACCAAAGCCGCGCAAGCCTTCCACGCCAAACAGCCGAAGAAGGGCACGACGCTAAGGGTTCTCGGAATCCCGAGAGTCAATCTCGACAAGCTGATGGACGAAGCCGAGAACGCTGCTGGCGACACGGTAGTCGTGAAGGGAGCCTACGAGATCATCGTCGTCGGCATCGAATGACGAGTCTTGTGTGAGCGACGATTGCGAATGTGGCACCTACGCCGCCTTTTCAGCCGCAACCGTGCTCAGCCGAACCGGCACACCGTTGAGGATCGACTGTCCGACGACGCTCTCGACGCGCTGGTCGTCGGTGAAGTCGTTGGCTGATATTCCCGGACGCGCACCGGCGACCGACTGCCACGCGGCGCTGGCAGCGTGCCCCCAGCCGTGCGGCAGGCTGACGACGCCGGGCATCACTTCGTCGGTGACTCGCACCGGAACCTCGCCCGCGTGCACCCGGCTTTCCAAGCGTGCCGGCTGGCTGTCGCGCAAACCGATGCGCTGGGCGTCGTGCGGATGAACGAACAACACGCAGCGTTCGCGTCCGGCCACCAACGCCGGCACATTGTGCATCCACGAGTTGTTGCTGCGTAACTCGCGACGGCCGATCAAGAGCAAGTCGAGGCCATCGGCCGCCGCGCTGACGGTGCGCCGGTTCGCCTCCTCGCATTCCTTGTCCAGCTCGGCCAAGGCACGCATCAACGGGCCGGCGACCAGGTGAATCAACCCGTCTTTGTGGTGCAGGCGATGGCGGAACCCCGGCGGGGCGCTTCCGAGGTCGATGCCGTAGGGCGACTGTTTCACCTTGGCCAATGTGACGCCTTTCTTCCAGGGCAGGTAGCGGTCGCCGTGTGGGCCGATGCGAAACAGCAGGTCGAGCGTTTGCTCGGGGTTGTAGCGCCAACCGAAGCGCGTCGCGATGCCGAGCAGCTTGTCCATCCACTTCATTCCGGTCGGGCCACCCCCCAACTCTTGTGCGAGGCGCAGGAGAATCTCCCAGTCGCCGCGTTCGTCGGCGTGCTTGCGGACGACCGGCGCACCCCAGCGCACGACGGTGCGCAGCGCGACGCTCGGCGACACGGGTTCCGAATGATCTTCGGCGAGTGCCCAGCATGGCGGCAAGATGAGATCGGCGTGGCGCGTCGTTTCGTTGATGTACATGTCGACCGCCACCATGAACTCGAGCTTGTCCAGAGCGCGGTCGAGGCGCGGGCCGTTGGGCGTCGACAACACGGGATTGCCGGCGACGGTGATCATGGCGCGAATCTGCCCGGCCCCCGGTGTTTCCATTTCCTCGGCCAGGATGGCCGCCGGAAGGTCGCAGCCGGTTTCCGGCAAACCGCGAACTCGACTGCGCCAGCGGTCATGGCCGTTCATGCCGCCGAACTTCACGAACTGTGATCCGTCCAATCCGGGCAAAGCGAACATCGCGCCGCCCACCGCTCCGAGCCGTCCGGTGACGATGTTCAGCAGGTCGTTGGCCCAGCTGGCGAGTGAGCCATAGGCGTTGTTGCAGGTGCCGACACGGGTGTAGGCGACGGGCCGCTTGGCGCCGGCGAACTCGCCGGCGAGGCGCCGGGTGACGGCCGGGTCGACGCCGGTGATTGTCGACGTACGCTCGGGAGAGAAGGCTTGCAGGCGCCGCTCGATCTCATCCCAACCGCTGGCGACCGACCGAATCGCCTCGCGGTCGACGCGTCCGGTTTCGACCAGCGTGTGCACCATCGCCAGCAGAAAAGCCGCGTCGCCGCCCGGCCGGATGAACACGTGCTCGTCGGAGACTTTGGCCGTTTCGCTTTCGCGCGGATCGACGCAAACCACCTTGCCGCCGCGTTCGCGAATGGTGCGCAGCCGGGCGCGCACGTCGGGCGACACCATGCCGCTGCCTTGCGAGACCATCGGGTTGGCGCCGATGCACAAGAAGTAGTCGGTGCGGTCGATGTCGGGAATCGGCATCACCAGCGTGTTGCCGTAGAGATAGTACGATGCCGCGAAGCGCGGCGAGGTATCTTGCGATCCGGCGCTGGTGCGATTGCGCGTGCCGATGGCGTTGAGCAGCGCGCCGACCATGATGATGCCGCTGTAGTTGTGGACCATCGGGTTGCCGAAGTAGAGCCCGATGGCATCGGCCCCGTGTTGGGCTCGGATGTCGCGCAAGCGGACGCCGGCCAGGGCGAACGCCTCGTCCCAGCTGACTTCTCGAAAGCTGCCGCCGGCATTGCGCCGCATGGGCCGGCGTAGTCGATCCGGGTCATCGTGAATTGCGGCGATCGCCATGCCCTTGGGGCAGACGTAGCCGTGAGAGTACGGATCGTTTTCGTCGGGCTGCACCGATAGAATTCGGTTGTCTTCGACCTCGAACTTCAAACCGCAGCCGGCTTCGCACAGGTTGCAGCTGCGCAGTACGGTGGTTGGCATGGAGTGACCCTCCCCGGTCGGTTCAACATCCAACATTCGCGCCGGCAATCGCAAGTCCTGTGGTGGGGGGCCTTTCGATCGACCCTTTCGGCCGGACGTTGCGACTACGCAACGTCGGTGTTGCTTCTCGGCACACCGAGCTCAGCGTGCGACGATCTGCGGCGGCGTGTCGGCGCGCGGGTCGAAGTAGCTGAAGAAGCGCGACAGGTCGTCGGTACTGCCTTCGAGCTTGATGCGTCCGAAGGCCCATTCCTTGAGGAAGCTGGTCTGTCGCAGCAGCAGGTTGCGCAGGTCGTCTTCGTTGCCGCTGAGGGTGAGATCGGCATGCGGCGGTTGTTTGCGGTACAGCTGCACGACGCCGCGGCGGATCTCCAGGCCGTAGGCGGTGTGGCGGTCGTCGACGTGGAAGGCAAGTGTCGTGCGGACGTCCTTGGCCTTCTCAGCGTCGATCCGCGTCACCACCTTTTCGAGGATGTTCACCAAAGGCAGACCCGATAGAACCGCGATCGAGCGCTTGATGTCGTAACGGCTCATGTCGAGCTTGTTTTCGAGCTCCAGCGCTGCGGTGAGATAGAAGTTCCGCCAGTTGATGTTGGTTTGCTGATAGCCGAGCTGACGCAAAGCACTGGCCTTGAGCGTACGGGCTTCGCTGTCGTTGGGGTTGACGCGGATGACGTGCGTCAGCAGCTCGGCACACCATTGCGGATCGCCGGCGTCGCTCGCCTTGTGCGCCGCTTGAATGACCGCGTCGCGCCCGCCCATGAGCTGCACGTAGCGCTGCGCCTGCTCTTGCGGCGCAATCGGGTTCAAGGTCGTCGGATCGCCCTGAAACCAACCCAGGTACCCGGAGTAGACGTTGCGTACCGAGTGCTTGACGGTTCCGTAGAACTCGCGAACCCATGGATGGGCCGCCAGGTGCGGCGGCAGGCCGGGAAGCGCCGCGGCGATTTCGTCGGGAGTATGGCCCTGGTTGATCAGACGCACCGCCTGATCGTGGGTGAATTGGATCGCATCGCGATAGGCACCCAGCAGCGATTCGACTGCTTCCTTGCCTTCGATCGGCCGGCCGTGGCTTGGAACCAGGAGCTCCGGCTCGAGCTCGCGCAGTCTGTCGATCGTTTCGTACCATTTGACCGGATCGCGATAGGTGGTGCCGCGGATGGTGTAGAGGTTGGGATAGGTTTCGCCCTGGATGACTTCGGCCGATTGCAGCAGCTTTTGTTTCGGCAGCCAGACGACGATCTCGTCGTCGGTTTCGCTCGGAGCGTAGATCAACTGCAGATCGACACCGGCGATGTTGAGGGCGAGGGTGTCGGTGAACGTCTGGGTCGGCGGAATGAAGCCCGGGGCCCCTTGAACGAGCGTCGGCCCGATCCCTTCGTTGATCGATCCGCTCGGGCTCTTCGAAAGAAACGCCCCGAAGGTGTACAGCGAGCGGATGCCGACCGCTTCGCCGACGACGCTGAGCTGGTTGAGCAAGCCGCGCATCATCGTCGCATGCGCGTAGATCGGCACCGCGCCGGAGGCGACGTCCTCCCCTTTGACGACGCCGAGCGCGCCCATCACGTGGTCGTAGTGGTTGTGCGTGTAGATGATGGCCTTCACCGGTTTGTCGCTGAAGCGCCGCAACGCCGCCAATGCCTCGCGCGCATTGTCGACCGATTCGAGCGTATCGACGATGATCACTCCGTCGGTGCCGTCGATCATCGTCATGTTGGCCAGACCCCAGCCGACGGCGCAGTAGACGTTGCCGCCGCTGCGGTAGATGCGTTGCGCCATCGAGCGCGAGTGCTCGACGAGGTCAGGGCGAATCGTCTCTGCCGGCTGATCGTAGGCGAGATTCTTGCCGCTTTCGTAGACGACTTCGCTGTACTTGGGGAGAACGATGCCGGTCGTTGTCGCCACGCCGCCGCCTTTCGGCGCCGTCGGAGCCACCGTCTCGTGTGAGCGGCAGCCGGTCAACAGAAGAGGGGACAGGCAACAGACGACTGACAATAGATAGAGTCGAGAAAGGGCCTCAACTCTCGACCCTCGACTGTCGACGGTCGACCCGATCATCTCAGTCCTGCGCCGCGTGCACGATGAGCGAAACAGCCTGCTCCGAATTGATCACGTCGGTGTTGAGCACCAGATCGTAGTGGGTCGGCAGCTCTTGCTTGAGCTTGTAGAACTGCTGGAAGTAGGCGGTGCGTTCACGATCGGATTTTGCAATGGCGGCTTCGGCGTCCTTGATCGTCAGGTGCTGAGCCGCGCCGATGCGTTGGGCTCGGGTACTGTCGGAAGCGGTGACCAGAACGCGTAAGACGTCGTCTTTGCCGGCCAGGGCATGCGATGCGGCGTGCGCGACGATGACCGCTTTACCCGCCTCTGCAACCTCGAAAATCGCCGCGCGGATCAAGATTCGCAGGTCGTCTTGATCGATAGCGGAACCCCAGCCGTTGAGCGACTTGATGGCCAATATCCTCGCCGCCGGCGGCCAGAGTTCGTGAGATGCAGACAACGCGAAAGCTCATGGGATTACCTCCGCGCCTGGCATAGGTCGGCTCGCCGGATGAGGCAAGCGGATACCTCAGACGCAGCGCCGCTGCTATGGGGCGACGGTGCTACGCAACCTCACCTGGGTCGCCATTTTACTTTCGACGGTCGCCGCCCATTGTGTCCTTGCGCAGAATCTTGCTGGCACCGGCTGTGGCATTCGCGATGGCGTGCTAGTGCACGGATTGCGGTCGGGACGCGATATTGCGCTGACGTTCGATGCCTGTCCGACCCGTAATGTCCCAGGCTTTGCCGCCGCCGTCGTCGACTACCTGAGCCGCGAAAGCGTTCCGGCGACCTTCTTCCTTTCCGGCCGCTGGGCGCAGAAGCATGCGCCGGCGTTGAAACAGATGGCTGCGATCCCCGCATTCGAGCTGGCCTTGCACGGCTTCGCCCATCGGCACCTCGACGGCACGAACCCAGCCGATATCCAAAAGGAGATCGACGACGGGCGCGCGACATTGCAGAAGCTTGGCGTCGCGCCGGCGCCATTGTTCCGGCCGCCGTACGGAGAAACGCCGGCGGCGTTGGCGCAAGCGGCACGCGCGGCCAGTGTGACGCCGGTACTCTGGGACGTCGCTCCTGGCGATCCCGATGCGCACCAGACCGCCGAGATGCTCGAACGCAGTGTCCTGCAACACACCCGCGGTGGCAGTATCATCGTCATGCACGTCAACGGCCGCGGCGTCGGCACCGCCGCGGCGGTGCCGAAGATCGTCAACGCCTTGCGCTCGCGCGGCTTCAACTTCGTCACTGTGAGCGTGCTGCTGCGCGCCTGCCAGTCAGACTCGACAACCCCCCGAGGGAACCCATGAACGACTTGCGAATTGAAACGGTGCAGCATCTTGATGTTGACGTTTGTACGAGACTGGTTCTGGGGAACGAACCGTGGATTCGTCTCGGTTACGGGCCGGAAGATGTTGCCGCCATCGTGCGGTCGGTCGCAACGAGCAATCTCTTGCTCGCTCGTTCGGCGCGCCAGGTCGTTGGCTTTGCGTTGTCGAGCTCCGGAATGCTTTGCGGCGAGTATCTGAAGATCCTCGCCGTCGACGCGTCGAATCACGGCAGGGGCGTCGGGCGGCAATTGATGGAGGAACTGGAGAAGCGCGCCTTTGCGACCTGGCCGAACGTCTACTTGTGTGTCACGGATTTCAATGAGGGCGCGCGCGCCTTCTATCGCCGGCTCGGCTATGAAGAAGTCGGTGTTCTCAGCGATCTGCTGATTCCTGGCAGCGGCGAAGTTTTGATGCGCAAGAGTATCGGCGCCTGGCGTCCCTATTGCCGCGACTCCAAGACGCTACGGCCGCGTCGCCAATGAGTCGACGCAACCCCGCTAGTCTCGTCGCGGCTGAGCTACGCTCGGTGCAGGCCCGAAGGGGGGATGTGAGCTTGACATCGTCAGCTCGAATAGATGACACTCGCGATGTCTTTCACCGCTCATTGAAGCCAAAGGGGGAGGCCCGCAGATGACGCGACTACTCTCAGCTGCCCTGTGGCTGACTCTTTTTCTGCCGGCCGCGACGGTGCGGGCGGGATCGCAGGCGTACATTGCCAACTTCAGCTCCGACACGGTCACAGTAATCGACACCGGCAGCAATCGGATTACCGGCCGCATTCCTGTCGGGCACCACCCTTGGGGCGTTGCGGTGAACCCAGCCGGGACGAGGGTCTACGTTACCAACCAAAATGACGCGACGCTGTCGGTCATCGACACGCTGAGCGAGACGGTATCGGCGACCATTCATCTCGATGGCCCGCCGATTCTGTTCACCGACGGGGGGGAAACCGCGCTCGTGAGCCCTTGGCCGTACAGCGCGGCCGTGGACCCGTCCGGAAACACGGTGTACGTTACCGGCCCGTACATCCAGTCGAGCGACGGCATCGTTTGGGCGATCAATGCGGCGAACAACACCATTCGCGCGCGCATCGCGGTCGGCCACGAACCCTACGGTGTGCTTTTCAGCCCGGACGGCCGCTGGGCCTACGTCAGCAACCACGCCGGCGACCCATCCCCGGCGTACAACGACGGAACCGTATCGGTGATCGATACGGCAACCGACACGGCGGTCGACTTGATCCAACTTCATCAAGACCGGCCGACTGCTCTGGCCATCAGCGCCGATGGTGCGCGCCTGTATGTCGCGAATTGGGGCGGCTCGATCTCGATTATCGATACGGCGCAACGCCGCGTGATGAACACGATCCCGCTCGGGCAAGGGCTTGCGGGCCTCGCCTTGAGTCCCGATGGAAACCGCCTCTACGTCGGCTGGATGGGGCAGATGCGCGACCCCAGCACTTGCTTCGGCTGTTTGCTGTACGGCGTCGCGACGGCCATCGATCTACAGACGAATCAGGTCGTTGCCAACGTCGATCGGCTTGGCTCCGGGCCGCGCGGCATCGCGCTCAACCCCTCGGGCAGCCGTCTCTTCGTGCCGGATTACTTCAGCGACGGCAGTGTTTTCGTCATCGACACGGCCAGCATGACAGTTGCGTCCAGAATTGCGCTGCCGATCGGATCGGCGGCAGTCGCTTTCGGGCAATTCATGAGCCCGGAATTCGTGTGCGGAAACGGCGTACGCGATCCCGGTGAACGCTGTGACGACGGCAACGTCATCGACGGCGACGATTGCGATTCGAACTGCCAACTGACCGGTTGCGGCAACGGCGCGACGTCGCCGGGCGAGGAATGCGACGACTTCAACAACACTTCCGGCGACGGTTGCACTGCCGACTGCCGTCTCGAGGAAGGGTGGGCCTGTCCGCCGCAGGGTGGAGTCTGCCATACGGTGTGCGGCGACGGGTTGGTGCGGGGTGCCGAACAGTGCGACGATGGCGACACTCTCGACGGCAACGGCTGCGAGGCCAACTGCACGCCATCGTACTGCGGCAATGCCATCATCGATAGCGGTGAAGACTGCGACTACGGCATCTACAACAGTCCGCTGTTCACCAACTGCGAAGCCAACTGCACGCTGCCGCGCTGCGGCAACGGCATTCGCGACATCCTGCTCTTCGAGCAGTGCGACGATGGCAACAACATCGACGGCGACGGCTGCGAGGCCAACTGCACGCTGCCGGCCTGCGGCAATGGGATTCTCGATGTCGGCGAGCAGTGCGACGACGGGAACCGCGTCGATGGCGACAGCTGCGACTCCAACTGTACGCCACCCGTTTGCGGCAACGCGATTGTCGACGCGGGTGAGCAGTGTGACGATGGCAACGCGGATTCTGGCGACGGCTGCTCCGCAACCTGCCAGATCGAGTACATCGCCGGCGGCGGCGCTCCGGCGACCGACTGCTTGATGGAATGGGCGGTGGTGAATCCACAGAACCGGCGCGGACCCTTGTCGTCGCAGCAGGTATGCAGGGACAACGACCCGACGTGCGACTTCGATAGCGGCGTTATCGGCCAATGCACGTTTCATGTTTCGGCCTGCGCCAACGTCGCCGACGCGAAGCTGGTTCGTTGTCAACGGCAGGGGCTTCTCACTAGCGATGTGCAAACGCCGACCCTGCGCGACGCAACGAGATCGATCACGGCAGCCGTGATGCGGGGCCGTATCTTTGACGCCACCACGCGTGTGCTGAGCGAGGCTTTCGGCACCTGCTCGGCTGCGGTCGACATCGTGGTGCCGCTGCAGACGTCGGCCAAGCGATCCAAAGCCGGACACCAGACGCTCAAGGCGGCCGTGCGTGCGGCGAACGGACGCGTCGACAAAGATAAGCTCCGCCTAACCTGCCTGCCATGAGCGTCGGACGCACGGCCGTCGCTGTTTGACGCCGCGGCACAGCACGCCTTCGTGCCCTTTCTCGAAGCTCCATGCCGGTGTACGAGGCTGGAGTGGAAGGGTCGCAGAAGGGAGCAGGCATGTCGGAGTCGGTACTGAGGGAGCTCGACGAGTACGGGGTGTTGTTGGTCACGTTCAACCGCCCGGCGAAAAAGAACGCTTTCAATGATGCGCAGTGGGATGCCGCAAGCGCAGCGTTACGGGAGGCGCGAGAAGATCAGCGGGTTGCGGTGGTGGTCGTGACCGGTGCCGGCGGCGACTTTTCCGCCGGAGTCGATTTGAGCTCCTTTGTCCAGGCGCCGCAGCGTTCCGACGGACATCAGAGCGCCTACCACGCGTTCATGGCGACGTTGGTCGAGTTCGACAAACCGCTGCTGGCTGCGGCCAAAGGTGTTGGTGTCGGCATCGGCGCGACGTTGTTACTGCACTGCGACGTCGTCTATGTCGGTGAGAGCGTCCGCCTCCGTATGCCCTTTGTCGCGCTCGGCTTGGTTCCGGAGGCTGCCAGCAGTTACATGCTCGAAGCGGTGGTCGGTGCGCGCCAGGCAGCCGAGCTGTTCTTCACCGCCGAGTGGATCGACGCGCGCCGTGCCGTCGACACCGGCATCGCAACTCGCGCCTATGCGGACTCCGAGCTGCTTCCTGCGACCCTGCTCAAGGCACGCGAGATCGCCCAGTATCCGGTCGGTTCATTGCAGGCGACCAAACGGACACTCCTGGTTGCCAGGCGAGCCGGTGTGCGCGCCGCGCTCGCCGCCGAAGATGAAGGCATGTTGCGCCAGGTCGGGACTCCCGAAAATATCGAAGCCTTTCAGGCGTTCATGGAAAAGCGTAAGCCAGACTTCCGCATGCTTCGATCGTAGCAATCGGGCGGTTGCGAATGACACGGCCGCGTAGCTCATGAGCACGATCCCGCTGTCGGCGGCGTTGCTGGCAATCGTCGCAGGGACCACTTCGGTCGTGATTCCCGAATCGCTTCGCCTGCCGGCGCACGTCGGGCAGCTCGCCGATCCACGTTCGGATCGGACACTGAGCTCAGAGGGTGAATGGCCCTCCCTCGAGCGCGGCGAAGTGGTAACCGATGAAGCGGCAGATCCGGCGAACCGCTCCGACGCGCGTGTCGTTCGAGCCGCCGTGCTGATCTCGCGTTCTGCCGAGCAAGTGTGGGGTGTGCTGGCCGACTTCGAGCGACGCCCCGAATTTCTTGCCGGGGTCGACTCAATCCACGTGGTTCGAGTCGATGGTAACCGTGTCTGGGTCGACCAAACCGTGAAAGCCTTGTTTCTCAAGCTCCACTACCAGGTCATCAACACACTTGAGCCTGAGGAAGGCCGAATCCGCTGGAGCTTGGACACGACCGTGGCGCACGACATCGCCGACAGCCAGGGAACCTGGCGCGTGATTCCGGTCGACAAGGACCAACGGACGCTGCTGCTGTACCAAGCCCGCGTCGAAAGCGGAAAACCTGTCCCAGCCTTTCTCGAGACGTACATGGTGAAGCACTCCCTGCCGGGGCTGATGGAAGGCTTCCGCCGCGAAGTGGAGCGTCGGGTCAGAGCGCGGTGAAAGGACGTCGTGATGCCCTTGTCGCTTTGTCCTTCGATGGGGTCATTAGCGTTGGAGGACGGCGTATTCGCCCGCATTTCGGAATCTAGAACGGCTGGGATTCCCAGATATGCAAGCGATTCGTTGCTTCAAGTTGGGATGGCGCTCAAAGCGCCAATTCCGTCGCCGGGCACGGATCGTGCGAATGACAAATGTCATGCGCCCATCGATGGTTGATTTCGCCAAAGCACCGTTCCTGGTCATCTGGGAGACGACTCAAGCCTGCGACCTGCAGTGTCACCACTGCCGCGCTTCCGCCCAGCCGCTGCGCCATCCCGGCGAGCTGACGACGGAGGAGGGCAAGCGGCTGCTCAGCGACACGGCGGCGATGGGAACCCCGGTTTTTATCCTCAGTGGCGGCGACCCGGCGAAACGCCCCGACCTGCACGAGCTCATTCGCCACGGCAAGCAGGTGGGGCTGCGCATGGGAACCATCCCCGCGGCCACGGCGACCCTGAGTGAAGACCTGGTCAAGCGATTGAAAGACGACGGCCTCGACCAGATGGCGAGTGTGGACGGCCCGCGGCCCGAGCGGCACGACGAATTGCGCGGCGTTCCTGGCGCGTTCGCCAAGACGATGCAGGCGATCGAATGGGCGCATCGGGCGCAGCTGCCGTTGCAAATCAACACGACGTTGTGCGGGCGCGCGCTGCCCTATTTTTCCGAGATGACCGAGCTGGTGTCGCGACTGGGCATCGTCTTCTGGGAGGTATTCTTTCTGGTGCCGGTCGGCCGCGGCGAGGGTCTCGGCGGGTTGACGCCCGAGCAATGCGAAGACTTGTTCGCAATTCTCTACGATGTGCAGAAACGGTCGGACTTCGTGTTGAAGGTCACCGAGGCGCCGCACTATCGGCGCTACGTTGCCCAGCATGAGGCCGCAGCTGAGGGTGGTGGTAACGGCCAGACTTTGCCGAAATTGCTGCAGCGCTCCGAAGGGCCGGGACACACCGTCGGCCTGGCGCCGCGCGGTGTGAATGCCGGTAACGGCTTTGCGTTCGTTTCGCATACGGGTGAGGTCTACCCAAGCGGCTTTCTGCCCATCCTTGCGGGAAGCCTGCGCGCGCAAGGGATCGCCGAGATCTACCGCGACTCGGAAGTCTTCCGTACGTTGCGCGATCCGTCGAGATTGTTGGGCCGCTGCGGGCGCTGCGAGTACGCAGCAATCTGTGGCGGCTCGCGGTCGCGCGCTTTTGCGCTCACCGGTAACTACCTGGCGACCGATCCCTGGTGCGGTTACGACCCGCCGCGCCGCAGCACGACGCTTGTGTCGGGGCAGATCTCCGGCGGATGATGGCGGCGCATGAGCCGCGGAATCCGCCCAAGCACAACTCGAAGCACCGCGGCCCTGTGGGCCAAGTCGCTGCTCAACGCGCTGCTGTTCTTTGCCATCTTCATGGTTGCAGCGCCGTTTGGGGCTCGCTGTTTGTTGCCGAGCTCGCTTCCGGCGCCGGGTTGGCTACACGGCGCCGCCGCTGTGTTGTTCATCGCTGGTATGGCGCTGTGGGCAGTCTGTCTCGACGTCTTCAGCCGCCGCGGCCGCGGCACGCCCTTTCCGCTCGACGCTCCACGCGAGCTTGCCACCAGCGGACCGTTCGCCATCGTCCGCAACCCGATCATGGTGGCCGAGCTGGCGGTGATCTGGGCTGAAGCGTTCTACCTATCGACGCTGGGCGTCTACCTTTACGCTGTCGTTGCCACGCTCGCTGGTTGGCTGGCGGTCATCTTTGTCGAAGAGCCCGAGCTGCGCCAACGTTTCGGAGCGCGCTACGAAGAGTACTGCAGTCGTGTGCCACGCTGGTTGCCACGGCTGCGCACCCGGCAATCCGTCCGCTGAGGGTCCCCTCCCGCCGGCTTCCGGCAGCGGGAGGGATTGAGGGAAGCCTTTACTTGCCGTCTTTGCTTGCCAGCATCTGGATCATGTCGACGCAGCGCGTCGCGTAGCCGGTTTCGTTGTCGTACCAGCTGACGATCTTGAAGAAGCGTTTGTTGAGCTCGATGCCGGCGTTGGCGTCGAAGATGCTGCTGCGCGGATCGCCGATGAAGTCGCTGGAGACAACTTCCTCGTCGGTGTAGCCAAGAATTCCCTTCATCGAACCTTCAGCGGCGGCTTTCATCGCGGCATTGATCTCCGCCAAGCTGGTGTCTTTTGCGGTGCGGAAGGTCAGGTCGACGCAGGATACGTCGGCGGTCGGCACACGGAAGGCCATGCCCGTCAGGCGTCCCTTGAGCGCCGGAATGCACAGGGTCACTGCTTTTGCAGCGCCGGTGCTTGCAGGGATGATATTTTGATAGGCGTTGCGTCCACCGCGCCAGTCCTTCTTGCTCGGACCGTCTTGCGTCGGCTGCGTCGCTGTTGCTGCGTGTACCGTCGTCATCAGGCCTTCTTCGAGACCGAACGAGTCGTGGATCACTTTGGCCACGGGAGCGAGGCAGTTGGTGGTGCAGCTGGCGTTGCTGAGCACCGTGTGTTTCTTGGGATCGTATTGGTCGGCGTTGACGCCGAGGCAGAAGGTCGGCACCTGATCCGGGCCGCTCTTGGTCGGTGCCGAGATGATCACGCGTTTGGCGCCGGCACTGATATGGCCGCTGGCCTTTTCGAAATCGGTGAACAAGCCGGTTGATTCGAGAACGTAATCGACGCCCAGATCCTTCCACGGCAACGCCGCCGGATCTTTGACCGAGAGCGTCTTGGTCGTCCGACCGTTGACCGTGAAACTTTCTTCCGCGGCTTTGACGTCGGCGGGCTTGCCGTTCGTCATGAAGCGCCGGTGCGTCGTATCGTATTTCAGCAGGTAAGCAAGATTGTCGGCCGGAACCAGATCGTTGACGGCGACGATCTCGATGCCACGCTCGAAAGCCGTCCGGAAGAATAGTCGTCCAATACGACCGAAGCCGTTGATGCCGATCTTCAAAGCCATCTCACTTTCCTCCTTCTGCTTGTCGGGCTGAGAACCAGCCTGGGTCGTTCGTTACCAAAATGTACCGCTACACGCACGGGGTACGGCAAACTTTTCGCGATGGAGTTGGCGACGGACGATTTGCAGCTTGTTGGATGTGGTCCGGGTGAGGTTGAACGGGGGGGGCGCAATGACCGTTCGAAAATAGACAATCCTCTATCGTGATCCGAAATGTGCTATTCCTCGCTTGCCCAGCCGTTTACGGCGCATTTGATTGACTGCCCCGACAGGTGGGCGCTGACGGAGCCGCAGACGCAGGCCTTCGGGTCTGGGAATCGAGAGGATGACGATGCAGCAGCGTTTGGGTCGAATTCTTCAAGTCGGACTGTTCGCGGGCCTATTTGCCGCGGGATATCTCTGCGGCACGATCACCCAGCAGCGTGCCGATGCGCAG
>JACQEN010000124.1 GCA_016200585.1 Deltaproteobacteria bacterium | reverse complement strand
GCTTTGCCCGCCAATGACGCGTGCTTTGGACCGGGGCATGAATGCCCCGGCTGAAATCAGGCGCCGGCTCGAAGCAGGCGCAAGCGCTGAAACTCCCAACCTGTTCCGCACCCCGTTCACGGGGTGCCTGTTTTCAGCACGACGATTCATCGTCGGGTTTGAGGCGCCAAGCCCGCACAGACCGAACTGGCGGGCAAAGCCCATGGTCACGCCGCACAGACACGGAGAAGAAGCCACCCATGAAGGTCGAAGGATCATGCGACTGTGGGCAATGAGGCGCCGGCGCGAAGATTGAGGCGAGATCGCCAAACACGAGCGCCGGCGGTTCCCGTGTCGATTGGAACGCGTGCCGATTGCGGCTAGAAGGCCTGGCGTGAGCGCTGAGGCGACCTATGAACTGAAGCAGGGTCCGGCACGCGGTGAAGCGCTGTCCCTGGCCGTGCGCGGGCGCATCGACATCCACAACGCCCAGCAACTGCTCGACGAGATCAGCGCCCGAGCCGGCAACGGCGTGCACCAAGTCAGCCTGGATCTCGGCGACGTCGAATACTTCGACAGTGGCGGTGGCGCTTTGCTGCTGATGCTGCGACAACGCCTGGCGCAGCGCCAGATCGACCTCGACATTGCGCGCTCGACTCCGGCCATCGACGGCTTCCTGAGCCTGGTCGACCAGGAAGCGGTTCTGAAACCGACCGCAGCGGCAAGCGTCGCCCCCGGGCTGGTTGAGAAGCTCGGCGAAGGGGCCCTGCGCTTCGGGCAGGATGTCCGTGATCTCGTCGTGTTCACCGGCGAGTTGATGATCGGCCTGTACCATGCATTTCTGCATCCGCGACAGGTCCGCTGGCACGATACCTGGATCTACATGGAGCGCGCCGGCCTTGATGGTGTGCCGATCGTCACTCTGATCAGCTTCCTGATGGGATTGATCACGGCGTTCCAGGCGGCAGTGCAATTGACCCAGTTCGGCGCCGACATCTACATCGCCAACCTCGTCGGACTGTCCATCACCCGCGAGCTTGGCCCGCTGATGACGGCGATCATAGCGGCTGGACGTTCCGGCGCCGCCTTTGCCGCCGAGATCGGAACGATGAAGGTTTCCGAAGAAGTCGACGCTCTGACCACGATGGGTTTTGACCGTACGCGCTTTCTGGTCACCCCCAAAGTGCTGGCGCTGCTCTTCATGCTGCCGTGTCTGACGCTGATCGCCGATCTCGTCGGTGTCCTCGGAGGCCTCTTCGTCGCGGTGTTCGGTCTCGATCTGCCGGCACAGGTCTTCATGCGGCAAACTCGCATCTCGATGGGCATTTGGGACGTCGCCTCCGGTTTGATCAAGAGCGTCGTCTTCGCGATGCTGATCGCCGGCGTCGGCTGTTTACGCGGCTTCCAAGCGTCGAGCGGCGCCGAGAGCGTCGGACGCATCACCACCTCGGCGATCGTCGCCGGCATCTTCATGATCATCCTTGCCGACGCGGTCTTTACCGTCGTCTTCCACTACTGGTGATCGAATGCCGACGAACCCCATCCAAGCCAGCAACGACACGCCGGCCATCCGCGTACAGGATCTGGTTGCACGGTACGACGACCGGACCATCCTCGATCACGTTTCGTTCGACGTACCGCGCGGCGAGCGCTTCGTCATCGTCGGCGGATCGGGTTGCGGCAAGACGACGCTGCTGCGGCACATCATCGGGTTGTTACAAGCGAGCAGCGGCCGCGTGATGATCGACGGCGAAGACATCAGCGGCGCCGGAGAAGACGCGTTGCGCCGCGTGCAGCGCAAGTTCGGCGTGCTCTTCCAGGCCGGGGCACTGTTCGGCTCGTTGACCCTGGGGCAGAACATCGCCCTGCCGCTCGAGGAGTACACCGACCTGCCGCCCGCAACCATCGATCTGCTGGTGCGCATGAAGCTGAGCATGGTGAAGCTCGCCGGGTTCCAGGACTTCATGATTTCCGAGCTCTCCGGAGGCATGAAGAAACGTGCCGCGTTGGCACGCGCCATGGCGCTCGATCCCGGCATCTTGTTCTTCGACGAGCCGTCGGCCGGGCTCGATCCCATCACGTCGGTCGAGCTCGACGAGCTGATCTTGCAAATCAACCAGAGCCTCGGCACGACCATCGTCGTGGTGACACACGAGTTGGCAAGCATCTTCACCATCGCGCAGAGGGTGATCATGCTCGACGGCAAGGCAAAGGGAATCATCGCGCAGGGCGATCCCCACGACTTGCGCGACAACAGCCCCGATCCGCGCGTGCGCGCCTTCTTCAACCGCAAGCCGATCGAAGACAAACATCCCGGGAACAAGAAATGACACCGACGAGCTCTCTCTTCAGGAACCGCCGGCAACGATTGGACGCGAAGCGGTCTTCACGCTTCCGCAGCGGGGCGTCGCCCCGCAGGAGGAACACGAGTGGCAACCGAAGCGCATAAGTACCGCGTCGGCGTTTTCGTCATCGTCGCCTCGATCATCGGCGTCGCTACCGTCATCTGGCTCGGAGCCAGTCGGTTCTTCGAAGAAACAGAACGCGCGGTCACCTATTTTTCCGAGTCGGTGCAGGGCCTCGACCCCGGCGCCTCGGTCAAATACCGCGGTGTGCCGAGTGGCCGCGTGGCAACCATCCACATTGCCCCCGACGGCGAGCTCATCGAGGTGATCATCGATCTGGACGTCGATACGGCAAAGGCTCTGAAGCAAGACCCGAGCTTGCGGGCGACGCTCGAGCTCAGCGGTATCACCGGACTGCGCTACATCGAGATCGACCGCCGCTCCGGCGACGCTCTCAACCAGATGCCGGTGCTTTCGTTCAAACCTCCGTACGATGTGATTCCGTCGTCGCGTTCAAGCTTCAAGGCGATCCAAGCAGCACTCGGCGACGTTTACGATCGCGTCATGCAGATCGACTTTGCCGGAATCTCTCACGACGCACGCACCGCGCTGCAGTCGGCCACCAACGTCCTGCGCGACGAGCGCCTCGACGCATTGCTCACCAATCTCAAGACCACCACACAATCGACCAGCGCGGTCATGAAGAATCTCGAAGGCATGACGAAGAACGTCCAGCTTGCCCCCGCCGTCGACAACGCGACGCAGGCCACCGCCGAAGCCAAGGCCTTGTTCCGCGAGCTCAACACCGGCGCCACGGGTCAACAGCTTGGCGAAGCCATCAAGCAGCTAGGTTTGTTGGTACAGACCAGTCAACAAGCCATCGTCAGCCTGCAGTACACCTTGCAGCGCCTCGATCGGACGGCGGGCAACCTCCAGGGGCTGACCGACGAGCTGCGCAGCCAACCGTCGCGTCTGCTGTTCGCCGCGCCGCCGGCGCCCCGCGGGCCGAGTGAGGAGAAGACGAAGTGAAACCGTGCAGCGACAGAGTGAAGGCTTGGCGGCACAAGGGCGTGCGCGAGCTTTGCCGGTTCAACAACTTGGCGATCGGTTTCCCTCCATACCGAGAAGGGGCTTTGCCCTCCAATGACCAAACGCGTGCTTTGGACCCGGGCATGAATGCCCCGGCTGAAATCAGGCGCCCGCTCGAAGCGGGCGCAAGCAGCGGAGCTCGCAAACTGTTCTGCACCCCGTTCACGGGGTGCCTGTTTTCAGCCCGACGATTCATCGTCGGGTTTGCGGCGCCAAGCCCGCACGGACCGAACTGGCGGGCAAAGCCCCGAGAAGGGGTCAGGGGTGGTTCTGTACAGCGCATCGTGCCGGTCACAATGGTGCTCTTGATCTCGTCGGCACTCCTCGCCGGCTGCGTCCAACTCGCTCAACCGGCCCCCGACCTGCACAGCTATCGTCTCGACTATGCACCGCCGACATCGAATTCGGCACCGCTCGCTGCGGTGCTGCGCATTGCTCCCTTCGGTGTCGATGCGATCTACGACCGCGAGCCGATTGTCTTTCGTGAAGATGAGTATTCGACCGGCGTCTACCACTATCACCAATGGAGCAGCCCGCCGGGGACGATGATTGCCGACCTTTTGGCACGCGATCTGGTCGCGTCGGGAGCCTACCGTAGCATCGTGGTCGGACCGGCCGTCGTGATTCCGGACTATCATCTCGACGGATTTGTCGAGGTGATCGAGGAACGCGGCAAGACGCACGACTGCCATGCCGTGCTACGCCTGCGCGTCAGCTTGTTTCGTCTGCATCCGGCCGACAACAGCAACGCGACGGCATTGCAAAAGACCTACGACACGCAGGTCCCGGCGTCGTGCAACGAGCCGCACGCGCTCGCCGCTGCCATTAGTCAGTGCGTCGAGCAGACCTCACGTCAGCTGCAGAGCGACGTGTACGACGTCATCGCTCACGACCTTGCCACGGCGAAGGAGAGCAAATCGTCAGCACCGACGCCGACCCGGAAGTGACGCAGCCAGGGGAGAGTCACGCGATCGCTTCGGCAGAGTCGTCCTTTGCGCGTTGTATTCCCCGCACCCCGCTGCTACCTCGGCGCGATGCACCGACACGTCGTCTGCGGCTTGATGTTCATCGCGGCGCTCACGATTGCCCGGCCGCATCCGGGCAGTGCTGCGGCCACCTACAACAGTCGCGTGCGCGAGCACGTGCTGCCCAACGGGCTGAAGCTGATCGTCCTCGAAGATCACAAGGCACCCGAAGCGACCTTTCAGGTCTGGTACCGGGTGGGCTCGCGCAACGAAGAGCTCGGCAAGACCGGTTTATCGCACCTCCTCGAGCACTTGATGTTCAAAGGCACCGACAAGATTGCCCCGGAGGAATACTCGAAGATCATTCAGCGCAACGGCGGCAACGAGAACGCCTTCACCGGCGATGACAGCACGACCTATTTCGCGACGCTGGCCAGCGACCGGGTCAACGTCGTCATCGACCTCGAAGCCGACCGCATGCAAAACCTCAAGTTCGACGACGCCCAGTTCACGCCGGAGCACAAGGTGGTGATGGAAGAACGGCGTCTGCGCACCGACGACAGCCCGATGTCGGCGTTGTTCGAGCTGTTGAGCTCGACGGCGTACGTCGCCCATCCCTATGCCTGGCCGGTCATCGGCTGGATGAGCGACTTGAGCCAGGCAACCCGCGAAGACGCCCTGGCGCACTACAAGCTCTACTATCATCCGAGCAACGCCTTCGTGGTTGCCGTCGGCGACTTTTCGGCCGACGATCTGATTGCCAAGGTCGAGTCGACTTTCGGCCCGATCGCCGCGGGCCCGCAGCCGCCGCCGATGCGCGCCAAAGAGCCGGAGCAGCAAGGCGAGCGGCGCAGCGTCCTACGGCGCGAGGCTCAGCTACCCTTCGTGGCTCTCGCCTATCACGTCCCCAATTTGCGCAGCCCTGACGGCGCCGTGCTCGAAGTCCTGTCGGCCGTTCTCGCCGGCGGCAAGAGCTCGCGTCTGCACAAGAAGCTGGTTTACGAGAAGCGCCTGGCGCGCGAGGCCGGGGCACAGTACGAGTACACTTCGGTCGACCCCGGCATGTTCGCTCTGTACGCACAGCCGTTGCCCGGTAAGAGCGCCGCGCAACTCGAGAAGGAAATCGAGGCGGAGATCGATCTGGTGCGCAAGGCTGAGGTATCCGAACGCGAGCTGCAAAAAGCGAAGAACGGAATCGAAGCCGGCTTTGTGCTGTCGCAGGACTCGCTCTTCTACGAAGCGTTGCTGCTCGGGCAGTACGAAGTCGCCGGCGATTGGAAACGCATCGACGACTATCTGCCGGCCATCCGCGCCGTCACGACCGACGATCTCCAACGCGTCGCGTCGCAGTATCTGGTGCCGACCAATCGCAGCGTGGCAACCCTCGATCCGATTCCGCCGCCACCCGGAAAGATGACGCGACCCGAACGCGCGCCGCAAGGGATGGTGCACTGATGATGGCCTTGCGAAGGAAGCATGGTTCGACGGGCGCCGGGCGTCGGGCGTTTGGCGTAGCACTGCCCACCACGCTGCTGCTGATTGCCACAATGGCGAGCGCTTCGCCGCTCGCCGTGCAGCGCCGCACGTTGAATAACGGCGCACGGCTGTTGGTTTCGGAACAGCACGCGCTACCGATGGTCGTCGTGCAGATCATGGTCGATGCCGGCGCGCGTCGCGATCCAAGCGGCAAAGAAGGATTGGCCGGGCTCACGGCCGACCTGCTCACCGAGGGTACAAAGAAGCGTACGGCCGTGCAGATCAGTGAAACCGCGGATTTCATCGGAGCGGCGTTCGATACCGGCGCCGACGTCGACTTTGCCTCACTCAGCTTGACCATGCTGACCAAGGATCTCGACACCGGGTTCGACCTGCTGTCCGACGCGCTGCTGCACCCTTCGTTTCCGGAAGCGGAGGTCACACGGCGACGCGAAGCCACGCTTGCCAGCTTGCAAGCGGAAGAGGACGAGCCCGGGCGTGTGGCGAACCGTCGCTTCCTGAAGTTGCTCTTCGGTGACGAACCGTACGGCCATCCGGTCGTCGGCAGCACCGAATCGGTGCGCAAGCTGACGCGCGCCGACATTCTGAAATTCTACCAAGAGAACTACGGCCCCGAAAACGCCATCATCAGCATCGCCGGCGATGTCTCCGCCGACGACATGGCCAAGCGGATGGAGAGCATCCTTGCGGAGTGGAAAGGGGTAAGTCGTGGCGACTTCGTATACCCGCCCGAGCACGCTCACGAGTCGGAAGCCGCGACGATCGCCAAGCCGCTGACGCAAGCGAACATCGTCCTTGGCGAACGCGGCATCGCGCGCGACAACCCCGACTACTACGCGGTCACGGTCATGAACTTCATTCTCGGCGGCGGCGGCTTCACCTCACGCTTGACCAACAGCGTGCGCGTCGAAGGCGGCCTCGCCTACTCGGTTGGCAGCGTCTACAGCGTCAACAAGGCCCCGGGCAGTTTTCAGGTGATCATGCAAACCAAGAACGCTTCGGCGGCCGAAGCGATCCAACGTACGTGCTCGGAGCTCGATCGCATTCGCCAGTCGCAAGTTTCGGACGAGGAGCTCGACGGCGCGAAGTTGTATCTGACCGGCAGCTTCCCGATGCGCTTGGATACCAACATGAAGCTCGCCGGCTTTGCGGCGCAGGTCGAGTTCTTTCATCTCGGCGACGACTACGCCGACTCCTATGCGTCGCGCATCAATGCCGTCAGCAAGGAAGACATTCAGCGAGCCGCCCAGAAGTACTTGCATCCGGACAATCTCGATCTCGTCGTCGTCGGCAACCTCGACACCGCAAAGGTTTCCGCCGGCCCACCTTGTGCCAAGCCAGCTCCGACTCCGTAATCGTCGGGCCGACCTGACCGTCCCGTGGTGACGTTCCCCAACGAGCTCAGTCGAAGACAGAGTCTGATCGCCGCAGGATCGCTGGCGCTGCTGGCGTTTGCGGCCTACTTCAACGCGCTGGCGAACGGATTGGTGTGGGACGATCCGATTGTCCTCGGCCGACAGCTGCGGGTGTTCGGCTCGCTTGCATCGGTCTTCTTCCCACCGCACGACATCCCGCAGTTCAGCCCCGACTACTATCGACCGATCACCACCCTTTCGTACCTCATCGATCAAGCGCTCGGAGGCAATGGACCCTTACCGTTTCACCTGTCGGTGGTTCTGTATCACGTCGTCGCGACGGTGCTGGTCTTTCGGTTCGGAACGATCGTCTTCGCCGGAACGGCCGCAGCCCCGCTGGCGGCGCTGATCGGTGCAGCCCTTTTCGCGGTGCATCCGATCCATAGCGAGTCGGTGGCTTTGGGAGCCGGACGGTCCGACGTCATCGCCTGCGCCTTGGCGCTGGCCGGCGCCGGCGTCTACTGTGGCGATCGCCAACGACGGCTCTCGCGAGCCGCGTTGGCCGCCGGTTTGATCTTGCTCGGTGCACTGGCCAAGGAAACCGCGCTGGCCGTCCTGCTCCTTGCACCCGCGGGCGAGCTGTTCCTCACGACAACTGCCGCAACAAAGGTTGCTCCCGCATCGCGTGCCGAGCGCCGCCGGCAAACCACGACGGCCGTGCCGGTGTCCCCTTCCGCCCTGCGGTTCGCGCCGTTCGCGGTGGCCGTCGTGGTCTATGGCGTGCTGCGCCACGCGGCGCTTGAGTCCATGGTCGGAGGTGTAGAGCCACTCACCCTCGACGCTTTGGTGAATGTCATCGGGGCAGTCGGCTTCTACCTTTTCAAAGTCATACTGCCGGTGCATCAGAGCGCTTACGTTTCCGACCTGCCGATTCATCCGCTGCAACTGCTCCTCTGCACCGCTGTCTTGGCAGCGCTTGGCGTTGCCTTCCGGACCGCTTGGCGAAGGCGTCCGCCGATCGCCTACCCCTTGCTGTGGACGATGTTCACGCTGGCACCGTCCTTGGCCATCGTGCTGAAGATTCCGTCGGCGCCGGTTGCCGAACGTTACCTGTACATTCCCTCGGTCGGGGCTTGCCTGCTGTGCGGATTCGGCTGCGCTACGGCACTGTTGGCGACGCCCGTTGGAGCTCGCCGCAACGCTCTCGTTGCGGGCACAGGGTTGCTGGTCGTAGTTGGAATGATTGCAACCATACGAAGGAATGCCGTCTGGCGCAGCAACATCTCCCTCTGGGAAGATACGGCTGAGAAGAACACGACGGATGGCTTGCCGCTGCGTAGCCTTGCCGCGGCTCGACTCGAAAGCGGCGCCCCAGACGCCGCGGCACAGCTTTTCAACGAAGCACTGCAGCGTCGCAACAACGCCATTGGCCAGCAGACGATCTACAACAACCTTGGAAGTCTGGCGATGCAGCGCAAGCAGTATGATGAAGCCGAGCGCGACTATCGCAAGGCCATCGAATTCAATCGAACCGCCGACGGGTTATACAACCTCGGATTGATTCCACTGACACGTGCCATGTCGGCGGATGCATCCAAGAGCGACGAATGGAAACAAGATCAGGCGCGCCAGGCACGCGATCTGATCTTACAGGCGGCAAACTTGAACCCGCACGATGCCGACACCCAAGTCGCCATCGGCCAAGCGGCCCAGGTCGCCGGCAACGACGACGAAGCGCGGAGCCATTTCCAACAGGCGCTCGAAATGGGATTGCCGGAGAGTACGGCAGAAGCGGTTCGTAAGCGGCTCGCGGGATTGCATTGAGGATATGAAGGTCTGAGGGGTCCAAGGATTTGAGCGCTGGGACGGTCACCATATCCCCTCAGATGAAGCGGCCAAACGAGAACGCCGCCGGCAAATTTGATTGCCGGCGGCGTCCTCGTGGCAGACAGTTGGTGGCTTGTTGGTTATTCGACCAGCAACTCGACGCGACGATTTTGCGCGCGACCTTCGTCGCTGTCGTTGGTTGCCACAGGCTGGGTTTCACCCAAGCCCTTCGTCGTCAGTCGTGAAGCCGAGATCCCCTTCTTCACGAGGTACTCACGAACCGACTTGGCGCGGCGCTCGGACAACTTTTGATTGTAGGCATCCGCGCCCTTGCTGTCGGTATGACCGACCACCATAACGCCCACAGCACCCTCTTCTTTCAGAACGCTGGCAGCTTCGTCGAGAATCTGTGCCGCATCCTTGCGGATGTCCGACTTGTTGAAGTCGAAGTTCACGCCGCGCAGGATGATCTTCTTCTTCGCCGGCGGCGGTGGCGGTGGCGGTGCCGCCTGAGCGACCGGAGGAGGAGGAGGCGGCGGCGGGGCCGCTTGCGGACCATTGAAGCGGTACTTCATCGTGATACCGCCGACGGCCCACTCGGCATCGGCGGGACCTTCTTGATCGGCCACCAGCTGCCCGAGATGCGTCGGGCGCGGCGCCTGGTACATGCGATTCCAGCGACCGAAGGCACCAACCGAAACGTGATCCGTGAGGTAATAGTCCAGACCGCCGCCCGCTGAGAAGCCAGGCGCCGTCTGGCGCAAGCTGCCGCTCGTTCCGGTAAAGCCACCGCCCTCGGCCAAACCGTAGAGCTCCATGTTCTCGCCGAAAGGAATCACCAGTTTCGGACCGAGCGTGTAGCCGATGTGGCTGGTCCACTGGTTCTCCCGCGGATAGAAGCGCCGTGGTTTGTTGTCGGGCTCCTGACCCGTGCCATCGATATTCGCCTGCAGGCCGAGGTAGTCGTTGAACATGTAGCCGCCGAACAATCCGCCCATGACGCCGGCTTCGGCGTGCGCCCGGTAGTTGGAGTTGGTGGGCACCGATGCGCCCACTTCCATGCCGACGAACGGCCCGTCTACGGCAAACGCCGCAGAAGCCGTCGCCAACGCGGCGACGGAAAGCGCCACGAGCGCCCGTCGCACTATGCATCCCTTGGCTGCGTACAGATCTCTTTTCATAAGCTCTCCTCCTTAGCTGTTCCAACCCTCCGCCAAGAACCTACCGCAAATCGGTGCGGCCAATTCTTTAGGTCGCAACACATTTGAGTCAAGGGGAACTGCCGTCTTCTTCCCCTCGGCTCGGCCAATCGATTGCAGAACCATTCGACTTGTCCTCTTTTGCGGCGCCCTTGGCAAGAGGGGAAGAAAGCGTCGCTCGGGACCGTGTCGAACCAAGCTCGGACCGTTCCAACCCGGCTCGGATGCCCTCATGCTCCGCAAAGCAGCCGCCGGAAGCCTGATTCTTAAGCAGCCGATTCGATGCAAGCAACTCGTTCTACTAGCCCAGCACCTCCGGGTCGGTTGGCATGCCCTCTGCTCATGATGAGACGTAACAACCCCGCCGGTTGTGCTCTCCGTTCGGACGAGGGGCCCTGCATCCCCCGTCTAGGGCCCTCGTCCGAACACCCCTCCCTCCCGCTGCTCCGTTCGCCAAGTTCGCCGAGAATGAAAGCTCACGGAGCCCTCGTCCGGTGCTCAAGAAGAGCTGCGCGCGGCCCTTCTCGTTTGATAGGCTGGGACATCATGCGGGCGCTGGTATTCGATGGAGCTGCCGTGCGTGTTGAGGAACGCGACGTTCCCGACCGCGCCGAAGATGAAGCGCTGGTGCGCGTCACGCTCGCCGGGATCTGCAACACCGACTTGGAGCTGACCAAAGGCTACATGGGGTTTCGCGGCACGCTCGGACACGAGTTCGTCGGCGTCGCCGAAGCCGGGCAAATTCCTCCGCCGTACGCGTCTTGCCGATGCCGGGTTCACCGGCAAGCAGAATCAACCGGCCGTGGCCCTCCATCACATCCTTCACGGCGGCCTGCAAAGTCGCCATCTCCTGTTGCCGTCCGACGAACGGTCGATTGAACGAGACCGCCTCCGCCGTAACCGCTGCTGCCGCCGATTGCCGCTCGGAAGGCACCACACGGCGAGTGTTGGATTGGCGCGGCGCAACCAACTCGAGAGTCCGCCCCGCTCGATCGAGATCGGACGGCGGGAATCGCGCCGACAACGCCTGCGCCTTGGCCAGCAGCGGCGTCATTTCCAGCTCACTGGCGATGGCCGCGGCTGCGTCCAGCAGCGCCCGAGCCTTCCTCCGATCGCCCGGAGCACTGCGCTCGAACAACAGGCGTGCGTAGTCGGTCTGCGTCATCGCCAAATGCGGCCGCGCGCCCATGCGCGAGTTGTGTGCGATGGCATCCTCGAAGTGCTGAGCGGCTTCATCGACGCGGCCCATTGTTGCTGCCGTAAGCGCCACGAAGCGCGCCACCGAGCCCCAGCTCGGATCGGGCACGTTGCGCGTTTTGAACGGCAGGAGCTGTGGATACAACAGCGCCGCTCGGCGCGCGTCGTGAAAGTGGGCTGCGAACTCGCTGAGCACCGCCAGCGACAGTAAGCGGTTCGTGCGCGAGATGTCGCTGAACTCATGCGCCGCGCACGCCTCGTATTGCGCCCTCGCCCCGGCTTCGTCCCCGACCGCATGAGCCCGGTGAATCATCGCGGTGCGTACGCCCCAGTTCCATGCCAGCTCGGCCGCCGCCTTACCGGTCGTCTCGCCGCTACCAGGAGGAAGCCGTCCTTGTAACAAGAGAGGAAACCCCGCCTGGATGGGAAACATCTGATACGCCCGCGGCTCGTTGGCGCTGCGCCCGAGGTCCAACGCCTCGAGCGCAAACCGTTGGGCGTCCGCAAAGTGCCCACGGAAAGTGGCCAACGTGGCGCTCCAATATGGTATCCAGTACTGCCACTGCGCCAGCTTGAGCGTGGCGGCGAAGCTCGCCAGACGCTCGAGCTCGCGTTGCGCTCCCGCGATGTCGCCCAGATCGAACAAGCAACCCAACCGCAAACGCGACGCCCGCGCGGAAATTTCGGTCGACCCGAGCGTCTCTCCGAGCGCAACCATCTCGTTCACCGCCGCCAGGCGTTGGTCGAGGTCTTCCGGCAGACAGGCGCAACCGATCCACGTCTCCAGCGCACTACTGAGGCCCTGCGGGTCGCCAACGCGGCGCGCCACCGCGACCGCCTCGCGACTCAACTCGGCCGAGCGCGTAAAAGTCTCGACGTCGGCGCTCGCCAGCAACTCTTCGGCAAGCGCGGCGAGCAGCTTGCTCCGTAGCAGACTGTCACCGGCGCCGAGGCCTTCGAGCGCCTCCTTGAGCAGGCGGACTCGCCCCGCATCGGCATTGGCGAGGTCGAGCACCCAGCGCGTGCCGAGTACGGCACGCGCGAACAAATCCGGCGTGCGCAGCGACCGCGCCAGCTCCACGACCTTTTCGAACGTCACCAGCGCGGTGGCGGTGTCCACCGCCCCCTTCTGTGCGTGAGCCAGAGCGAGCAACAGCTCGCAGCGTGATAGATCATGCGGCCCATCCAAACGGTCGAGCGCCGCGAGTCCGAGATCGGCGAGACGGACAGCCTCCTCGTAGGCAAACAGCGCCAGGGCGCGTTCGGCGGCCCGATGCGCGTAGACGGCCGCTTTGCGCAAGTCATCGACGGCGGCGGCCGCGAAAAAGTGATGCGCCGTTTGCATCAGCAGCTCGTCGATCTCCGGCGTCCTTTCGAGCGCTTCACCGGCGCAGCGATGGAAGAACTGGCGGCGGTCCTGCGACAGCTGGGCGTATAAGGTCTCGCGCATCAGTGCGTGCGAGAAACGGTAGACGTCCGGCACATCGGTCGTAGTCACAATCTGGTGTTCGATAGCTTCTTCCAGCGGCGTCGCGACGGGCACGGGAAACGAAGCGAGCGCCAAAACCTCTCCGACAACCGCGGCGCGAAAGTCGCGGCCGATGACGGCTGCCGCCGCCAGCACTTGCCGGCACGCCGGCGACAGAGCTGCCAACCGTCGACCGCCGCTTCGCACAGAGTCGCCAGTTCCTGCGCGCGCCCGACGAACGAGTCGACGCCGGGTCCTGCTCCATCTCCTTCCGCCATCCTCCCGCCCCTACCTATCGACCGGCTATCGAGTGATATTCGACTACGCCCCCGGCGGTTGCGCCGGGTCGCCGGGCGCTTGGACCAGCTCGATCAAAGTACCGTCGGGATCGGTAATGAAAACCGCTGCCGCCGCAAACGCCGGGATATCGATGCGCGAGGCGGCCAGCACCTGGACCCCGGCCTGCTCGAGGGTGGCCAGCGTTTGAGCCAGATTGTCGACGCGCATCGACAAGTGAGTCAGCCCCAGGCGGTTCATCGGTCGCGGCGTCGAATCACCGCCATGCCCGGGCGACGCATAGTGCAACAATTCGATCCGTGTGCCGTCGCGTTCGAGGTACAGGGCGCGCAGCTCCACATCGTTGAGCTGCAAGAGCGTATTGGTCGGCTCGCCGGCAATCTGCAGCTCGGAGAGATACTCGAAGCCCAACAGGTCGCGATAGAAGCGCAACGAGCGCTGCCAATCGGAAACGCAGATGCCAATGTGGGTGAGGCGTATCAAGCTCATGCGGCGACGACCTACGCCGGCGCCGTGGGCTTTGCAACCGCAACGCTTGAGACACCGTAGGAGCCGGGCTAAGAGGAATCGCTTGAAGAGCATCGTGCACGAACCATCGAACGCCGAACACGGACCGCTGCCCACCGGCAGATCCGTGATCCGGGCTCGGTGCGCAGACGGAATGTGAGCCAGCCATGAGTGAAAAATCGAGGAACATCGTCTGGCACCCCGGTGTCGTGACGCAAGCCGACCGCGAGCGCATCACCGGCCACAAGGCCTGTACGATTTGGATGACCGGACTGCCGGCGTCGGGCAAGTCGACGTTGGCGGTGGCCCTCGAAAAGGCCTTGTGGGATCGCGGCGTGCACTCGTTCGTCCTCGACGGCGACAACGTGCGCCACGGATTGAACAAGGATCTCGGCTTTTCACCCGAAGACCGTGTCGAAAACATACGCCGCATCGGCGAAGTGGCGAAGCTGTTCACCAACGCCGGCGTGCTCAACGTCACGGCGTTCATCTCACCGTATCGGTCGGACCGTGATCGTGTGCGCTCGCTGATGATCGACGGCGAATTTATCGAAGTGTATGTCGACTGTCCGGTGGAAGTCTGCGAGCAGCGCGACCCCAAAGGCCACTACAAGAAGGCCCGCACCGGCGAAATGAAAGAGTTCACCGGTGTTTCCGCACCGTATGAGCCGCCGCAAAAGCCTGAGATCACCGTGCACACCGATCGCGAATCGGAAGCGCAGTCGGTGCAGGCGATTCTTGCCTACCTCGAAGCCAGCGGCTACGTGCCGCGGGCATGATCCCTGCGTAAGAGGTCCGTCGATTCTCTCTCAAACCGTGCTTCGACAAGCAGGTCCTGAGCCGAGTCGAAGGGCTCAGCACGAACGGAAGAAGTCCGCCCACCCTGCGCAATGTCGAAGGCTGTTCTCGTCCCCCCGAAGCGGCAGGTTTACTTCACCAGCCGCAGACTCTCGCCGCTAACGTCAGCGGCGAGCAACCCATGTGATTATTTCAACGTGACCTGCGGTAGCACCGGTGTGTAGTGTGACAACCGCTCTCAGGCGCCGATCTCAACCGCAGCCTTGTAACTATCCCAGCTGCGGCACTGCGGGCAGCGGCCGATCCATTCGGGGGCAAAGCGCTGGCACGTGGTGCAGTGATACGAACCGATGTCGCCCGTATTCCTGGCGTACGCCGCAACGGCTTGGTCGATCTGACCGCGTTGCCGGCACGCTTCGGCCTGCAGCCAGTGGTACGGCGCGCCGATGGCCTCGGGTTGTTGGATGGCTTGCAGCTCGCGCATGGCTTCGTCGGCGTTGCGATCCTGCAGCCATAGCTGAGCGACGACCCAGTGCAGGTTGTCGCCGGAGACTTGCTGCGCTTTCAGCTTGCGCAGCAGGCCGCGCAGGCGGTCGCGATGGCGGGTTTCCGTAGCCAGACCTTTGAGGCGATCGACTAGAACCGTACGCGGGCTGTTGCGCAGCGCCCGTTCCCAAACCGCGGAAGCGTCGTCCGGCCGCCCGGCCGCGGCAAGAGCGTCGCCCAGGCTCACCAGAACCGGCAACTGCGGTGAACGCGATGCCGCGAGACCCTCAAGAGCCTCGACCTTCTTGTCGAGCTCTTTGATTTGCAAGCTGGCTTGATAGCGCAAGAGCACGCTGGTGTCGCGCTCGCGGCTCACTTGCTGTGAGTCCCGGATCTCCGTCACCAGTGCCTCTTGTGCGTTTACCGCCTCCGGCCAGCGCTGCGCTTCGCCGTAGGCGTCCCGCAGGGCACGCAACACCCTTGGGGCACGCGGATAGAGGGCGCGCAGCCGTTCGAGCACTTCGATGCAGGGTCCGAGCTCGCCGGCGGCACGATGAGTTTCCGCCAGTGCCAGCAGCACGTCGGGATTGGTGTGTTGTTGGCTCGCCGCATCAAACAAGACGCCACGGGCACGGTGCAGCTCTCCGGTATCGCGGAACGATTCGGCCAGCGCCAATACCGCATAGGAGCTCTCCGGTCGTCGCTGCCAGGCCTTTTGCAGCAGGGCGCGGCCACGTGGTGCGTCACCGCTCCAGATCAGTTGCTCGCCGCTCTCTTCCCATTGGTCGATGCGGCTGCTGCGACGTTGGATGCGTCCGGAACGCCACTCAACAAAGGCACGGCGCGTCGCTTGGATCGCAAACACCGCCAACGCCAGCAAGACTCCGGTGACGAAGGCTCCGCCGATCAAGGCGCCGACGTTCCAATGGACGATCCAATTGTTGGTCAACCGAAAGTCGACCGACTCGCCGTTGAGCAAGACCAGGTAGATGACCAGGCACACCATCGCCAGGCCAACGAGAATGGCGCGCTTCATGACAAATGTGGTTAGCGTGCCTGATTGGCGAGACGCAAGTCGCGAACCTGCGTCTCGTATGGCTCAGGCAATTTGACCCGCGGGGCGCGTACCCACAAACGTTCGAGGTCGTAGAACTCGCGTACCGGGTCGAAGAAGACGTGGACCACGACGTCACCACAATCGATCACCGCCCACTGGCCATGCGGATAGCCTTCGACGGCGAGCGCGGATTCTCCGAGTTGCTTCAGCTCTTGTTCGATGCTCTGCGTGATGGCTTGCACTTGCGTATCGGAGCGCCCGGTGCAGATCAGGAAGTAGTCGGCAAGCGATGTGAGGTCGCCAACTTCGAGCAGCACCAGATCGTAGGCCTTCTTGTCGAGGGCCGCTTTGACGCACGCCAGCGCCTTTTCGAGGGCTTCAGCGCGGCTCACGTGGATTTCGTTCTCCGCGAATAAAGGCGATGTGCGGCAATGTAGCGTTCGACGGAAGCGGGGACGAGGTACTTGATCGACTGGCCGCGAGCCAGATGCTCGCGCAAGGAAGTGGCGGAGATTTCAAGGCCACTGATTTCTTGGAAAACGATCCGATGTCCCGTTTTGTGCTCCAGCTCGTTGATGTTTCGAAGGTAGCAAAAGTCCTTCTGAGCGGCAACCGGCAGCAGCGTGTTCAACGGTGGGTTGGCGTGCGGCGGTCGCGAAGTGACGACAACATCACAGAGGCCGAACAGCTCGCGATACTCCTTCCACGTGCCGATGTCGTGAAACGCATCGAGGCCGAGAATGAACGTAAACTCGGCGCGTCGCGTTTGGCGACTCAGGAGGCGCAGCGTGTCGACGGAATACGAACGGCCGCGCCGCTCGGTCTCGATGCTCGAAACGCGGAACGCCGGATTGCCGGCAATGGCACGTCGCACCATGGCGATACGATGCGCGGCACTGGCGAGATCGGATCGCGACTTGTGCGGTGGATTGGCGCTCGGGATGAACAGCACGCGATCGAGCTGCTGCGCTTCACGCACCTCCTCGGCGCTACGCAGGTGCGCCAAGTGGACCGGATTGAAGGTGCCGCCGAGGATGCCGATGCGCATCCCATTCACTCCCGGATCTGTCCATTTCCCGAAATCACATACTTGTACGTCGTCAGCTCGCGCAGACCCATTGGGCCGCGGGCGTGCAAGCGGTTGGTCGAAATCCCGACCTCGGCGCCGAAGCCGAACTCGTAACCGTCAGTGAAGCGGGTCGAGGCATTGACGTAAACAGCGGCGGAGTCGACCTCGTTTTGGAAGCGACGAGCGTGATCGTAGTGCTTGGTGACGATGGCATCGGAGTGCCCGGTGCCGTGCGTATTGATGAACTGAATCGCTTCATCGAGCGAGTCGACGACCTTCACCGCCAGAATGAGGTCGAGATACTCCGTGCGCCAGTCGTCTTCGCTGGCGGGCAAGACGCCGCTCACCAGGGCGCGCGTTCGCGCGCAGCCGCGCAGCTCGACCTGCGCGTCGCCAAAGCGCTTCAACATCGACGGCAGGAAGGCCGGCGCGACGGCGGCATGCACCAGCATGTTTTCCATGGCATTGCACACGCCCGGGCGCTGCACCTTGGCGTTGAAGCAGATCTCCTCGGCCATGCGCAGATCGGCCTGTTCGTCGACATAGGTGTGGCAAACGCCGGCGTAGTGTTGGATGACGGGAATGCTCGAGGCTTCGGTTATCGCCCGGATCAAGCTTTCGCCGCCACGCGGGACGATGACATCGACGTACTGGCTCTGTTTGAGCAGCACCTGCACCGCTTCACGATCCGTGGTTGGAATGAGTTGGATGGCCGCGGCAGGCAGACCGGCCCCGGCGGCCGCATCGGAAAGGATCTTGGCAATTGCCGCATTGCTGCGAATTGCTTCCGAGCCGCCCTTGAGGATCACCGCGTTGCCGGCTTTCAGGCAGAGCGCCGCGGCGTCGGCGGTTACGTTCGGTCGCGATTCATAGATGATTCCGACGACGCCGAGCGGAATGCGCACCTGGCCGATCTCCAGACCGTTGGGTCGCCGCCAGCGCGCCATCGTTTCGCCGACCGGGTCCGGTAGATCGGCAACCTCCTCGAGCCCTTTGGCCATGGCGTCGACACGCGCCTCGGTCAGCGTCAGGCGATCCAACAGAGCCGCCGAGAGACCGCCGGCGCGCCCGCGCTCTACGTCGTGGCGATTTGCTTCGCTCACTTGCGCGCACTGCGCGCGCAGACGCGTGGCAGCGTCCTTCAAACAACGATTCTTGGCGTCGGTCGAAGCCGTGGCCAGGGGGCGCGTCGCGGCGCGCGCCGCTTTGCACAGATCGATGACGGTCTGCCTCACATCCATATGCCGACGATACAAAATCGCGGCGCCGCATCAAAGGGGCAGACGACGGCTTCCAACGTCTGTGGTCGAGGGTACGGCTGCTCGCACGAGATCATCAGGATTTATCAGTGGTCTGTGCTCAGCCCTCAGGACTTCGCCATGCGCTCGATTGCTTGCCAGTGCTCGTCCGGCACCGGCATCACCGACAACCGCGGCAAGCGCACCAGCTCCCAACCGGCAAACCTAGGATCGCCTTTGATCTCGGCCAGCGTCACCGGACGCTTGAGCGCCCCTTGTGGCGCAATGTCGAAGACCAACAACGCGGGGTTCTTTTGTTTCGGATCGGAATAGGCCGCGCTCAGTGCTTTGGCGATGCCCACGACCGCCTTCTCGTCACCGGTGTGATAGACGAAAATCTCGTCGCCCTTCTGCACCGCCGCCAGGTTCTTCAGCGCTTGCGGATTCTTGACACCGTCCCAGACGGCGCGCCCATCCTTCTCGAGCTGTGCGAACGAATACGCCGTAGGCTCCGTTTTCAACAACCAGCGTCCTGCCATCGGGTTCCTCCATCACGTTCCTTTACCCCCGCGGCACAGTCGGCCCAGAGGCTGCAAATCATGTCGAACTAGCCCTAATCTGGCAAAAGATTTCACCGCAAAGGCGCGACGACGCAGAGGTGTAATCTCTTGTCAGAGCAAGCCTAGAGCGAGCGGCAGCAGCGACGGCAGAATCGGCTGCTCGATGCCGGCGCCGCGTGCGGCGTCGCGATAGCGGAAGAATGCATCCGTGTCGGTGACGATGTTGGAGATGAGTCCGCCCGCCCCGGCGTCGACCTTTCTCCGGAAATTCGGGATGGGCGGCGACAAGGACGTCGAGATTCGCCAGCGGCTCGCTGACCGAGCCGTCGACAAGGGTTCCACGGCGATAGCCGTCGACCATCTCCACCAGATCAAACGTCGTAAAACGATACGAGTCGAGAAGCTTGGAATTTCCCGCAGAGGGGTCGCCGCGGATGATCAACACGTCGCGCACGCCCTTCAACGACATCTCATGGAGATGATAGTAGACGCTACGCGCCGAGCCTTCGTCACGCGCCGTGAGGTGGATGATCAACGGCACGTGGGCCATGGCGCGTTGGACGTCCTCAACGATGGCCCACGGGCTGAACTTGTAACTGCTGCCGGTGGAGTTGGTGACGGCAATGGCATCGAGCCCGAGGGCACGCAGGCGGCGCGCTATGCCGACGATGCGGTCGATCTCCAGATAAAGCCGCGGCGGGCTGATCTCGGCAGTGAAGACCACCTCACCACGAGCTGCCTTTGTTGACAGAATTCCGAGCAACGCCATTTCTGTGTTTGCCGATTGCGAGCACTCGGCGGTCGGTAGCCTCTTAGTTGCCGTAGGTCTCTTCGAGGTAGGCGATGATGTCGTCCGACTCGTACATGGCGGAGCCGGTGTTCGGATCGATCAGGTAGGGAACCTGGACTTTGCCGCCGCGTTCCTTCAGATCGGCGCGTTGCGGACTACCCTTCGGGACATTGCGCACGACGTAGTCGAGATCGATCTCGCACAGCGTCTCCCTGACTTTGCGACAGTAGGGCGAGCCTTCCATGTTGTAGAGCACGAGCGGTTCCAGGCCGTCGCGTTCCGGAGTCGTCCTGCAACTGCGGCCGTGGCCGAGACGCGGCAAGCTCGCTGCAGCCGAGACGACGTCGTCGACGAAGCTTGGCAGCGGCAACGACCAACCGGCCCGCTTCCCCGCACCGTAGTGTTCGTTCAGATAGGCGATGATGTCGTCCGATTCGTAGAGTTGGGTTCCGGTATTGCGATCGATCAGAAAAGGAACTTGGACCTTGCCGCCGAGCTTCTTGAGCTCGGCGCGTCGCGGGCTGCCCTGTGCCGTCGGTCGCTCGATGTAGTCGAGGTCGAGCTCGGACAGCGCCTCGCGCACTTTGCGGCAGTACGGGCATGCCTCGAAGTCGTAGAGCTCCAGCAAGTGTTTCGGTTCGCGACGCTGATCGCGCGTAACCCGCGGATACAAACCGCGGCCGAGACGCACGACGGTAGCCGCAAACGAAGAAAGGTCGTTGGCCAAACTCATAGGCGATGTCACCTCCGGGGGGTGGACTATAGGGACGGACGGTTCGCCGGATCAAGCGTCGCAAGAGAACGTGCGCTCTTGAGGGGTATGCCTTCGCCGCTATCTTGGCTCGATGAAAAAGAGGACACTGCCCCGATGACTGCAGGCAACGAAGCCCAAGGCGTGCGCTGGGACCTCAGCGATCTTTATTCCGGCCCCGACGATCCGCAGCTCGAAGCCGATCTGAGCGCGGTACTGGCCGAGGCGCAGAGCTTCGAGAAGAAGTTCCGCGGCCGCATTCAGATCGCGGGCGGCCCTCCCCCCGGGCTTGTGGCCGAGGCCGTCGCGGAGATGGAACGCATCATCGAGCGCCTGGGCAAGGCATGCGCGTTCGCCGACCTGCTGCACGCCAGCGACGTCACCCCGCCGGCCCACGGCGCGCTAGTCGCGCGGACGCAAGAGCAGGCTTCGGCGGTGCGCCAATCCCTGCTCTTTCTCGAGCTCGAGTGGCTGGCGCTGAGCGACGCCGACGTCGAGCCCGCGCTCAACGATCCGGCTTGTGCCCGCTACCGCCACTTTCTGCGCAGCATGCGACGCTATCGGCCGCACGTCCTGAGCGAGCCCGAAGAAAAGATCCTCGAAGAAAAGGCCAACACCGGCACGCGTGCTTTCACACGGCTCTTCGATGAGGTCCTCTCCTCGCTGACGTTCGCCGTCGAGGTCGACGGCACGACGCAGCAGCTCAACGAGAGCGAAATCCTCAACCTGATGCGCGACGACAAGCGCGCCGTGCGGCAAGCTGCCTCCGACGCCCTCACCCGCGGCCTGCGCGCCAACGAGCTCCTCCTCGGCTTCATCTTCAACACCCTGGTGCAGGATCACTCGATCGACGATCGCCTGCGCAAGTACGGCGACCCGATGCAGGCACGTCATCTGGCCAACGAGATCAGCGGCCAGACCGTCGCCGCGCTCATGCAGGCGTGCGAAGCGCGACACGACTTGGTGCAGCGCTACTACGGGCTCAAACGCCGGCTACTCGGGCTGCAGGAGCTGGCCGACTACGACCGCTATGCGCCGATCAGCCAGGAACCCGACGCCGTTCCATGGGCCCGTGGCCGCGAACTGGTGCTTGCGGCGTACGATGCCTTTTCGCCGCGCATCCGCGAAATCGCCGAGCTGTTCTTCACTCGGCGCTGGATCGACGCCGAGGCGCGCAACGGCAAGCGCGGCGGCGCCTTCAGCGCTTCGACCGTGCCGAGCCTGCACCCGTACGTGCTGCTCAATTACACCGGCCGCATGTACGACGTCATGACCGTCGCCCACGAGCTGGGTCATGGCGTACATCAGTACCTGTCGCGCCAGCAAGGCTATCTGCAGGCCGACACGCCGCTGACCACGGCCGAGACAGCCAGCGTTTTCGGCGAAATGCTGGTGTTCGAGCACCTGCTACGCGAGGTGGCTGAACCGAAGCAACGGTTGGCGTTGCTGTGCAACAAGATCGAAGACACGATCGCCACCGTCTTTCGTCAAATCTGCCTGACGCGCTTCGAGCAGAAGCTGCATCAAGCGCGGCGTGAGCAAGGTGAGCTGTCGCGCGAATCGATCTGCGACTTGTGGCAGTCGGCCAACGCGGCGCTGTACGGCGATACGGTCCGCCTCACCGACAACTACCGCTGGTGGTGGACCTACATCCCGCACTTCATCCACACGCCCTTCTACTGCTACGCCTACGGCTTCGGCGAGCTGCTGGTCCTGGCGCTCTACGAAACCTACCGGCGCGAGGGTGCGGCGTTTGTCCCGCGCTATCTCGACCTGCTGGCAGCGGGCGGCTCGGACACGCCGGAGAATCTCCTGCGCCCCCTGGGCATCGACGTCAACAGCCCGGGATTTTGGCAGCTCGGTCTCGAACCGTTCCGCAAGATGGTCGAAGAAGCAGAGCGACTGGCGGGGTGAACGGCAGTCGCTCGTCGACGAGAACCACCTTGCGACCATGAACTATCGACTATCGGCTGCCTTTCCGTGACAATGAGATCCAACATGCACATCACGATGGTGAAGAAAAAGTTGAAAGGCGGCGCCGACTGTCGCAAGTGCTCCGAGGTGACGGAGCACCTGCAATCGCGCGGGCTTTGGGATCGCGTCGACGAGGTGGTCTGGGCGGTGGAAGACGACCCGCAGAGTCCGGGCATGCTGTTGGGCAAACGCCTCGGCGTCGAACGCGCACCTTTCTTCGTCGTACGCGACGGCGACAAAGAGAAGGTCTACCTCAGCGTGCTGCAACTGATTCGCGAACGGCTGGGTGAAACGGTCAGCACGCTCGAACAAGCGCGCGACGTCGACCCGGATGATATTGGGGGAATCTAAGGACAGGCTGTTAGGGGGTTAGGGGTTACGCTGTGAGGGATCTTACGCTGAACCCCTTAACCCCTTAACCCCTTAACCGCCTAACCCCTGTCTTTAACTACTTCACATTCCCGGCGTGCAGCCCACATTCCTTCTGCGTTTCCTCTTCCCACCACCAGCGGCCGGCACGTTCGTGCTCGCCGGGATTGGTCGGACGGGTGCACGGTTCGCAGCCGATCGAGACGAAGCCGCGATCGTGCAGTGAGTTGTAGGGAACTTGATTTTCGCGGATGTATTGCCAGACCTGTTTCGAGGTCCAGTTGGCCAGCGGGTTGAATTTCACCAGCAAGCGCTCAGCTGATCCGAAAGTCGGATCGACCTGAACGACCGGGACCTCGGCGCGGGTCCCCGGGCTCTGGTCGCGACGTTGGCCGGTGATCCAAGCCTTCAAGGGTTTCAACGCACGCACCAATGGCTCGACCTTGCGGACGCCGCAGCATTCCTTGTGGCCGTCCTTGTAGAAAGAATACAGCCCCTTCTCGTGAACGAGCTTTTGCACCGCCTCGGGGTACGGAAAGTAGGTATCGATCGCCACACCGTATTTCTCACGGACTTTGTCGAGGAACTGGTAGGTCTCGGGGTGCAATCGGCCGGTATCGAGGGAGAACACTTGGAACTTGCCGCCGACCTTGTGGGCCATGTCGACCAGACCGACATCCTCAGCTCCGCTGAAGGAGATGGCGATATTGCCGCCGTATTCTTTGATCGCCAGGGCGATGATGTCGCTTGGGTCCTTGCCGGCGTACTCCGCGGCGACCGCGGCGATCTTGCTTTGTTCGAGTGCCATGTGTTTCCCCCAGTTCTTGGTTATTCGGCTCGCGTCAGAGCCGTTTGGAATCAGGTTTAGATACTCGTCGCGTGCTGTCCGCGCAACCCCACCTCGGCCACCTTGACCGCCAGGGGACCCGGTGGTAGCGCGCCTGACATCCCATGGAGCGCTTGGTCGTTTGTGCACGCGTCGCCCGTCCGGCGGCGCTTTTGTTCTTGCTGCCGTTCTTGAGTGGCTGCGCGGCGATTTCCGTCGCGC
>JACQEN010000123.1 GCA_016200585.1 Deltaproteobacteria bacterium | reverse complement strand
GCCGAAGCGATCTCCGCCGCGCCGACCGACGAAGTCTGTGACGACCGACTTGAGCACCTCGAGACGGTTGGCACGCTCACCACTGGGGAGCGTGAAGTCTTCGGACATCATGCTGCCGGAGATGTCGACGGCCAGCATCATGTCGATGCCCTCGCCGCGGTATTCACTTTCGGCCTTGCCGCGCTGCGGGCGCGCCAGAGCGACGATCAGCAGCAGCAACGCCAGCGCGCGCATCAACGGCAGGACGAAGCGCCAACGCCGGACACCGGAGACGTGAATCGCGCGTAGGATGCCGAGCGTCGGCACACGCAACGAAGCTTCGCGGCTCCCACGCCGTTGCCACAGCCACAGCAACGGGACGACGAGGGCGAGGACGAGGACCCACGGATCATGCAGCTGCATCGGTGAGCTCCGCAGCTGTACTGTGTTGGGGACGGGTTTCCTCGACAAAGCGTTTGGCGGCGGCGAAGGCCGCTTCGGTGTCGTCGAGCGTTGGATGGTGGCGGGCAAACTTCACCAGGTCGGCTTGCGACAAGAACTCGCTCAGGAGCCGGCGTTGATTGGCGTTGAGGCGCGCGTCGCGTCCCGCCGCGCCGAGGAACTCCTCGGTGGTCATTTCCGGTGCGCGCAGGTGGAAGCCGTCTTCGAGATAGTTGCGGATGATGGCCGACAGCTCGACGTAGAAGTCTTCAAAACGGCCTTCCTCGATGTAGCGCCGAGCGTGCAGCTTGCGCAGCGCCGCGAGGGCGATTTCGTGCGCCGGCATCGGTGGCACGACGTAGGCCTTCTTTGGGCGATTGAGTAGAAAATAGAAGCCGGCGCCAATTCCGATCAGCACCAGCAGCATGGCTACGCCGAGGCCGTAGGGACGCCAGTCGAAGGGAACCTCTTCGGGTGGCTTGATGTCGCGAATATCCGTCGCGCTCTTGTCACGCGCCAGCAGACTGACGATGGTGACCGACGCCTCGTTGCCTTCCACCTCTTTCAGCTCGCCGTCGGCAGCTTTGTACTTCACCTTTGGGGCGGGGACCTTGCGTTCGCCCGCATTGAAGCAGGTCAAGGTGTACCAGCGCGTGACCGTCAATCGGCCGTTGTCGTTGCGTGTCGGCAGGTCGCCGAAATCGGTGATGGTGAATTCGCCGACGCCGCCGCTGAGCACCGGAACCATCAGCTCGGTTCCGGCCGGAGCGGAGATTTCGACCGTGTAGCGTAAAGGGTCGCCGATCATTGCTTCCTTGCGATCGAGGCTGGCGACGAGCTTGACCGCCGCAGGGGCGGCAGCGACGGTCGCGGTGGGCGCGTCATCGGCGGCGGCCGGTGCGATCGCGACAAACAAAAGGCAGGTGGTGAAAACCCGTGTCAGCATCTCAACAGTTCCCGGGCACGAGTTAGTGGCGCCGCTCGCGTAGGCGGAAAAAGCGCATCAGTGCTTCGGTGTAAGGGCGGTCGGTGCGGACCTCGATGGCGTCGACGTCGACGCTGCGCAGGAGACGCTCGCGTTCGCGTCGTGCGGCGTCGGCACGGGCTGCGAATTCACGGCGCACGCGCGCATCGCCGGTGTCGACGAGCATCAGCTCGCCGCTTTCCGCGTCTTCCACTTCGACCAAACCGACGTCAGGCAAGGTCAGATCACGCGGATCGTCGAGGACGACGGCGATGACATCGTGGCGGCGATTGGCAATCTTCAAGGCCAGCTTGGCGCGCGGATCGAGAAAGTCGGAGATGACGAACGTCACGCAGCGGCGCTTGGTGACATGATTCATATGTTCGAGGGCAGCGCTGATGTCGGTGCCGCGACCCTGGGGCGTGAAGCCCAGGACCTCACGGATCACCCGCAGCACGTGGCGTGTACCTTTCTTCGGGCGCACCGCCAGCTCGACGCGGTCGCTGAAGATGAGCAGGCCGACCTTGTCGTTGTTGGTGATCGCAGAAAAGGCGAAGAGGGCGGCGAGCTCGGCGGCCATCTCGCTTTTCAGTTGTTTGACGGTGCCGAAGTGCGTCGATGCGCTGGTGTCGACCAGAATCATCACCGTCAGCTCGCGTTCTTCGACGAAGCGTTTGACGTGCGGAATCCCGGTGCGGGCGGTAACGTTCCAGTCGATCGTGCGGATGTCGTCGCCTTGGATGTAGTGACGCACCTCGGCGAACTCCATGCCGCGGCCTTTGAAAACGCTCTGGTACTGTCCGGCGAAGAGATCGCTGACCAGATGACTGGTGCGGATCTGGATCTTGCGGACGGCCTTGAGCTGTTCCGAGGTCAACATGGCGGCTGCATGCCAGCGAGTCTGTCGTCTGTTTTCTGCCCTCAGGAGGCTTCCTAGGGCACAGGCACCCCATCGAAGATGTTCTTGATGACGGTGTCGGACGTGACGTCTTCGGCTTCGGCCTCGTAGGTGATGATGACGCGATGGCGCAGAATGTCCGGCCCGACGGATTTGACGTCTTGCGGGGTGACGTAGCCGCGGCCCTGCAACAGGGCGTGTGCCTTCGATGCCAGCGTCAAGAACAGCGTCGCACGGGGCGAGGCGCCGTATTGGATGAACTTGCGCAGGTCGAGCTTGAACGCTTCGGGCTCGCGCGTCGCGAACACCAGATCGATGATGTAGTCCTTGATCTTGTCGTCGAGATAGATTTCGTCGACCAGGCGCCGCAGGCGCAGGATGTCGTCGGTGTGCAGGATCGGGGCGACTTTCGGCTGGTTGCCGGTTGAAGCCATGCGGTCGAGGATCTGGCGCTCTTCGGCTTTCGAGGGGTAGGTGATCGACAGCTTGAGCATGAAACGGTCGACTTGCGCTTCCGGCAGCGGGTAGGTGCCCTCCTGCTCGATCGGGTTTTGCGTTGCCAGTACGAGGAACGGATCGGGCAGCAAGTGTGTTTCGTCGCCGATGGTCACCTGATGCTCTTGCATGGCTTCGAGCAGGGCGCTCTGCACCTTGGCCGGCGCACGGTTGATTTCGTCGGCCAGGATGATGTTGGCGAAGATCGGCCCCTTCTTGGTGGAAAAGGCACCATCACGCGGGCTGTAGACCATGGTGCCGACCAAGTCGGCGGGCAGCAGGTCGGGGGTGAACTGCAGGCGCTGAAAGGACGCGTGGATGGTCTGCGCCAGAGTCTTGATCGACAGAGTCTTGGCCAGGCCCGGAACGCCTTCGAGCAAGACGTGTCCATTGCCGAGCAAACCGATGAACAACCGATCGATCAGGTAGCGCTGGCCGACGATGACCCGGCTGATTTCCTCGCGTAGCCGATACAGTCCCGCCGACTCCTGTTGCACCCGCTCATTGATTGCGTTGATCCCTGCTTCCATCCGCTGCCGTTCTCCTCGTGATCATTGGGTTTTGGTTACGCTGATACGGCGCAGCCACGCGGGATAGACGACGGAGGTCCGAAGTTCTTCATCGAACGAGGAGCTCAGCCAATCGTAAACCCCAGCGAGCCGGAGTTCTTACCATCCGTGGTCGAAGGGTCAAGGAGTGCCGCGTGTCGGGGGCAGGAGGGGTCGGTTTCAAGACAAGCGCGCGATCAACTCTTTCTTCTTGAACTTGCCGGGACCGATGCGTGGGATGTCGTCAACGAAGACGATATCGGCGGGGACCTTGTGGGGTGCCAGAAGCGTTCGTACGTGGGCGCGCAGCTGGTCGGTCGATACCTGTGCGTCACGTCGCAAGATGACCGCGGCGACGACACGCTCTCCCTGGTCGGGGTCGGGCAGGCCGACGACAGCGACCTCCTCAACGGCAGGATGGCGTTGCAGGGCTTCTTCGATCTCCACGGCGCCGACTTTGAACCCACGGCTCTTGATGATGTCGACCGAGCTGCGTCCGACGATACGAAACATGCCGTCCGCTTCGCGTACCGCGATGTCGCCGGAGCGCAGGTAGCCGTCGAGCATCACGCGTTGAGTCTCTTGCGGCCGCTGCCAATAGCCCGAGAACAAATTGCTGCCGCGGATCAGGATCTCGCCGTGCGACCCGTCGGCGACGTCGACGATTTTGCCGCTGTCGGCGGCGTCCGGATCGACGAGTCGAACGTCGACGCCCGCAAGCGGCCGCCCCACCATACCGGGGCGTCGCGGCTCGTCGTACGGCGTGCTGAGGACGAAGCAGCACTCCGTCATGCCGTAGCGGTCCATCAGCTCGTAGCCGAAGCGCTCGCGGAAGCGCTCGAAGAGAGCCGCATTGAGCGGCGCCGAGCCGGAGACCCACAAACGCATGCGCTGGCGGCGGTAGGTGCGTAAAGCCGTGTCGGGGAGTGCGACCAGCCGGCTGTACATCGTCGGAACGCCGAAGAACATCGTGCACTCGAAGCGTGCGAGATCGGCGAGCACTTCATCGACCACGAAGCGCCGGCGCAAGACGATGCTGGATCCGACCATCAAGCTGGTGAGAATTCCAAGACCCAAGCCGTGCAAGTGAAAGCAGGGGAGGGTGAGCAACAGCCGATCGTTGGCGGTCCAGCGCCAGGCCTCGGCAACGGTCAGCAGGTTGGTTGTCAACGCTTCGTGCGACAGGACCGCGCCTTTGGGTCGCCCGGTGGTTCCTGAGGTGTAGATGATGAGGGCGGGCGAACGCGGATCGATGGCATTGGGTCGTCGGTCTGCGCTCGTTTCGAGTGTGGCGGCGAAGCAGTCGCGGCCCAAGTTGGGACCGTCGAGCGGCGTGAGACCGGTGGGCGTTGCGTCGCGCAAGACACCCAGGTGTGCCGATTCGACGACGGCGAGACGAGCGCCGCAGTCGCCGATGATGTAGAGCAGCTCATCCGCAGTAGCGGCCGGATTGACGGGTACCAGGATGGCTCCGGCGGCGATTGTTCCGAGGATGCTGACGACGAGCTCCGGCGAATTCGTCATGCCGACGACGACGCGCTGTCCGGGCTCTATTCCGGCGGCAAGAAGCGCGTGGGCGAAGCGTTCGCTCGCGATCCGCAGGGCACGATAGGAGTAGGAGACATCGTCAAAGACGAGCGCGGTGGCCGCAGCTTGTCGAGTTGCTGTGCTGTGGAAAGCCGCATCGAGCGACGTGGGGGATTCAACGCTTTGCATGGGGGCGCCTTGTGAGCCGGCTGGTGCAGGTGAAAGGAAGATCTAGCCGATCACGTAGTCGGGCGGAAGGAAGGCGCGACCGTTTGCGGTAACCAACGCCGACAGCTAAACGCCGCGACCATGAGTGATGCAAGCGACGGCAATGCTTCCGACCCGCGGCAGCAACGGGCGCGTGAATGGATACGTCTTCTCACCGAGCTTCCAGATCGCTTCGCGGGATCGCTGTACGAGCGTCAGGCGGCCGAGCGAATCGGCGCTTGGATGAAGGAACTGGGTCTCAGCGACGTCACGATCGTCAATGCGACCGGCGGACCGCGACCGGGCTTGATGCTCGCTCTGCACACCGGCCTGGCAGCGTTTGGTTGCTATTGGTGGGGCTTGATCGGTTTCGCGATGGCGCTGGTTGGGGCGGTCTCCTTCAGCCGCGAGTTTCGCCAGCGCCAGCCGTTTCTGTCGCGCCTGCTGCGATCGGGAGATTCGGTCAACGTCGTCGGCCGCGCGGGAAGGTCCGACGCTCCTCGTCGCGTCATTCTCACAGCCCATATCGATACCACCGAGGCGGGTTGGATGTTCACCAAGGCGGTTGCGGAACGCTTCGCCGGCTTGAACCAACAGGGTGGCGCGCAGAGCAATAAGCAGCCGAAGCCGCCGCACGCGCTGCCGGAGCTTCTGCTGGTTTCAGCGACTCTGGTTGCGCTGGCCGGCTGGATCGGCGCGCATGGCTTTCTCTTCGGGGTGATCAAGCTGGGCGCCTGCGGCGGCTTACTCATCGCTACGGTGCTGGGCGTCCAGTGGGCGATGTCCATGCCGACGCCGGGAGCCAACGACAACGCTTCGGCCGTTGCTGCGATGCTGACCTGCGCCGAAAGTCTCAAGGCAGCGCTCCCGGAAGATGTCGAGCTTTGGGTCGTCGGTACGGGAGCGGAAGAATGCGGCAGCGGTGGGATGCACGACCTCGTCGATCGGCATCCGGAATGGCCGCCGGAGAGTACGTTCTACATCAACTTCGAGTGCGTCGGCGGCGGTGCGCTGCACTATATCCTGACCGAAGGACTCCTCGGGCGCGTGACCTATCCGCCGATGCTGATCGAAGTAGCGCGACGCCTGGCCGCCAGCGGCCGCTTTGGTGAAGTGACACCGACACACCTTCTCGCCGGGACCGACGGCAACGTGCCGGCACGCAAGGGCTACCCGGCCTTGTCGCTGATCTCACTCGAAGCGAATGGAGTGCCGCGCAACTATCATCGTGTCGAAGACACGGTCGACGGCATCGACCTGAGCATGGTGGTGCGCTCGGCCGACTTCGGGTCGGCTGCCGCCAACGCGGCGTTGCATGGAGCACTCGATCCGATCAGCGCTTGACGGCGTGTTGACGAGGCCCACTCCATGCTTCGACGGTCTCAGCATGACCGGATGCCCGCCCGATTTGAAAGGGGGGCCGCGTTCACCCTGAGCTCGTCGAAGGGTGCCTCAGCTTTTTTCAACAGAGCGGTAACGCATACCTTCGCAGCTTCCGTCGTTCGGCGCCTCGCCGCCGACGCGATGCAAGCCGTAGATCAGGGACCCGGCCGATCCTATGCGAGTGATCGCTGGTAGTGCCAAAGGGCGCCGGCTGCGCACTTTGCCCGGCATCGACGTCCGACCCACCGCCGATCGCGTCAAGGAGGCGCTCTTCAGCATCCTGCTGAGTCGGTTCGATTTGCGCGGTGCGGAGGTCCTCGATCTCTTCGCCGGCAGCGGTGCGCTGGGCATCGAGGCACTCAGCCGCGGAGCGCAGCGTGTAACCTTTGTCGACGAAGCGAAACCGGCCCTCGCCACTTTGCGCGCCAACCTCGAGCACTGCCAGGTCGATCGTGCGGCGCAGATTCTCCCGTTCTCTGTTGGAACCGCACTGCAGCGACTCGCGAACGCAGCAGCGCGCTTCGACGGCGTCCTGCTCGATCCACCGTATTGCCGGGGACAGATTGACAAGACGCTCTCGCTCCTCGCCGAAAACAGTCTGGTCAAAGCCGGCGGCTGGGTCATGGTCGAGCATCACGTCGACGAACCGCCGGCACAAGCCTACGGAACCCTGCGATTGACCCAGAGTCGCCGCTATGGGAAGACAGCCCTCGCTCTGTTCGCCAACGAAGGCATGCCACAAGTACAAAAAGAAACCGACAATTCCCTTCGAGCCGTCTACGCCGGCTCGTTCGATCCGATTACCAACGGTCATCTCGACCTCGTACGGCGGGCCATGCAGGTATTCGATCACGTGATCGTCGCCGTGGCCGGCCTCACGAGCGACGCACAAAAAGGCCGTGCTTTGTTTTCGGGCGAGGAACGCGTCGCATTGATTCGCGAAGCGCTGGGGAATGCCGGTGACGAGGTGGTGGTCGACAACTTCGGCGGTCTGCTTGTCGACTACTGCGACCGCGTCGGCGCCACGGTGATCATTCGTGGCCTGCGCGCGGTTTCCGATTTCGAGTATGAGTTCCAAATGGCGATGATGAACCGCCACCTCAAACCGCACATTCATACGATGTTCATGGCTGCCGGCGAAACCCACTCCTACACGTCGTCGCGACTGGTGAAGGAGGTTGCCGCACTCGGCGGCGACGTCCGCGGCCTCGTCCCGGAAGGCGTGCATCGCGAGCTTCTCAAGAAGCTGCGCCCCTCGCGCTAAGCCGCACGTTCGTCTAAACGCCACCTTCGGCTGGCCCTCGCTCGGCCACGCAGCGTCGATTAAATAGGAGCTCGCATGGAACTCAGCAGCCGTCTGAAACTAATCAAGCCCTCGGCCACCATGGTGGTCAACGAGAAGGCGACCGCACTGAAGCTCAAGGGGGTCGATCTCATCGACTTCGGCGCCGGCGAACCCGACTTCGACACGCCGGAATCGATCAAGAATGCCGCCGAAGCGGCGATGCGTGCCGGACAGACGAAGTATACCCCGGTTGGCGGCACCGATGCATTGAAGACCGCGATCATAGCCAAGCTGAAGCGCGACAACGGCCTCGACTATGCAAAGAACGAAGTGCTGGCGAGCTGCGGCGGCAAGCATTCTCTGTTTGTCGCCTTCCAGGCGCTGTTCGGCAACGGCGACGAGGTGATCGTGCCGGCGCCATTCTGGGTGAGCTATCCTGACATGCTGCTGCTCGCAGGCGCCAAGGCCCGGATCGTGTCGACCAAGGAGGAAAACGAATTCAAGCTGACCCCGGGCGACCTCGAAGCCGCGTTCACGCCGAGCACCAGGGCCATCATTCTCAATAGCCCGAGCAATCCTGCCGGCGTCGCCTACGACGAAGGGGAGCTGTCGGCGCTGCTCGACGTCATTGCCAAGCGTGACTGCCTGATCATCTCGGACGACGTCTACGAAAAGATGGTCTATGGCGACTTCAAGCTCGGGCAGGTTCTGCGCCTGCGTCCCGACTTGCGCGGCCGCACCTTGATCTGCAACTCGGTCTCGAAGACGTACGCGATGACCGGTTGGCGTATTGGCTATTCCGCCGGCCCGGCAGCCCTCATCAAAGCGATGACGACGCTGCAAGGGCAGATGACCTCGAACCCATCGTCGGTCGCCCAAGCCGGCGCCGCACAAGCATTGGGCGGGCCGCAGGATTCGGTTCCGCTCATGATGGGCGAGTTCGCCAAGCGCCGTGACTTTGTCGTCGATCGCTTACGCAAGATCCCCGGAGTGCGTTGCCCGAAGCCGCAAGGAGCGTTCTACGTCTTTCCCAACATCGACGCACACCTGAATCCGTCCAAAGGGCTCAAGACCGGCGACGACCTTGCGGGCTATCTGATCGAAGAAGCGCACGTCGCGGTCGTCGGCGGCACCGACTTCGGCTACCCCGGGCACATCCGCATTTCCTACGCTACGTCGATGCACAACCTGGAGCGCGGTCTCGACCGTATCGAACAGGCGCTGCGCAAGCTCGGGAACGCTTGAGTGACCGCCTGTCGAGGTCGTTAGCGCGGAAAGCGTCGCGGCCTCTCAGCCGAACTCATTGTCGTCGAAGACTTCCGCGGTGAACGTGAACAGGGAGGCCGCAGACAACATCCAAGCGTCGTCGGGCAAGAGCGCCTTGCGACAGAGCTCGGTCAGCAGCGTCGAACGGTCCCACCCATGCTCGCTGGCGACCTTCGGTAGAAACACGGCGCGGCTGCCATCGCAGTCGAGGCAAACTCCATGGACGCCGACGTCGATCTCCGCGATGCGAGCCGGGCGTAACGGTGTGAGACGCGAGATTTCGATGCGGACGCCGCCCATTTCTTCCAGACTCAACGGGGAGAAGCGGTGGTCGTTGAGGGCCGCGGCACAGGCTAGTCGCTGGACCGCTTCGTCGAAGCTGGAGTCGGTATCGATGGTGCCGACGCAGCCGCGCAGCTCATCGCGACAGTAGACGGTGACAAAGGCGCCGCAGGGTTCCCGTAACATTGCCGGTATGTCCGAGACAGAGTGGCGCGCGCGGCCATACAGGGCAGCGACGATCGCCTGGCGCGCCAGCTGTAAGGCGACGCGGCGCTCCTCGGCGGACAGAGGCGTCGGCTCGACCATGGCGGTTCCCTCAGTCGCGACGCGGCCACTGCCGCACGCCGGTTCGTTTGAAGCGGAAGTAGTCGCGTAGAATCTGAGCGTGGTCAAAAGCGATCGGCCCCGGCAGCGTGCTTTCGGTGAAGATGGCAGCCTTTGCCGCATCGTCGCCCGCAACCGGTGCACCGTGAGCCAAGCCGACAAAAACGACGGCTATCGTATGCGAGCGGGGGTCGCGCCGCGGATCGGAATAGACGCCGAGGAGATCTGTTAGCTGCACGTTCAGGCCGGTTTCCTCGTGCGCTTCGCGCACAGCAGCCGCCTCGACGCTTTCTCCGTATTCGACGAAACCGCCCGGTAATGCCCAGCCCGGGGGCGGATTGCGGCGCTCGATCAGGACGATTCCATCGGGCAGCTCAATGATCACGTCGACAGTCGGAGCAGGATTTCGCGGCATCGTCACGACGAATGATCAATTAACACAGCCCCTAGCGCCGGCCAAACTGTGGCCAACGGCAAGTGCCGGAAATGATGGAGCACAGCGATCCGCGACGTCGGCGGGTGTCATCGGCTGTCCGTGGATCACGAAATTGACCGCCGTAAATCATCAATCTCTCGCCGCTCAAATCACCCATTTCCCGAATTGCCTCACCTTGTCTTTCCGTTGGAGTTTTGTCATAAAACCGCGGTTCACGATCTTAAGGAACTGGTTCGACCGGGCTCAGCGAGGTGGTGCCTGTGAGCTACGGCAGACTCAGGACCGACCAGAAACAAATCAAAAAAAACGCAGATCGTTTTTGGTCGAGATTCAACGAAATCCCGAGGGGTGAGGCTCAAGATGATACGAGGTAGGACAAAAGAGTTGGTACTGATTGGCTTCGTGGGACTGTTGCTCTTGGTTGCCGGCCAAGCGTTGGCCGCCGGTAGCGAAGCGCACGGCGAAATGAATCTGGTCCTGCCGGATTTCACCTCGGTGACCTTCCTCGGCATGAGCGGGCGCGTTCTGCTGTCGTTTGGATTGTTGGTCTGCGCCCTCGGTTTCGGCTTTGGGCTGATGAACTACCAGCAGCTGAAGAACCTGCAGGTTCACCAGTCGATGCGGGAGATCTCGGAGCTGATCTACGAAACCTGCAAGACGTACCTGATGACACAGGGCAAGTTCATCCTTCTGCTCGAAGTGTTCATCGGTACCATCATGGCCGTCTACTTCGCCCGTGCCTTCGAGGGCGATATCTTCAAGGTCGTCGTCGTGCTGTTCTTCAGCCTGGTTGGCATCGGCGGCAGCTACGGCGTTGCTTGGTTCGGGATTCGCGTCAACACGTTTGCCAACTCGCGCACGGCCTTTGCCGCACTCAGAGGCAAGCCGTTCCCGACGTACGAGATTCCGCTGAAGGCAGGCATCAGTATCGGCATGGTGCTGATTTCGACCGAGCTCTTGATCATGCTCATGATCTTGCTCTTCATCCCGGCATCGTTTGCCGGTCCGTGTTTCATCGGATTCGCCATCGGCGAATCCCTCGGCGCTTCGGCGCTGCGTATTGCCGGCGGTATCTTCACGAAGATCGCCGACATCGGCTCCGACCTCATGAAGATCGTCTTCAACATCAAGGAAGACGACGCGCGCAACCCCGGCGTGATCGCCGACTGTACCGGTGACAACGCCGGCGACTCCGTCGGCCCGTCGGCCGACGGCTTCGAAACCTACGGCGTCACCGGCGTCGCTCTGATCACCTTCATCCTGCTGGTGCTCAAGGGCGATGCGACGCTGCAAGTGAAGCTGCTGGTGTGGATCTTCTCCATGCGCATCATGATGATCATCGCCAGCGGGATGTCGTATCTGATCAATGAAGCGATGCAGAAGGCCCGCTACGCCGACGCCGACATCATGAATTTCGAACAGCCGCTCACCGTGCTCGTCTGGCTGACCTCCATCGTCTCGATCGTTCTGACCTACATCGTCTCGTTCTTGCTCATCAGCGACCTCGGTTCCGGCAGTTTGTGGTGGCAGCTGTCGACCATCATCAGCTGCGGCACCATTGCCGGCGCTGTCATCCCTGAAGTGGTCAAGATCTTCACCTCGACCGATTCCGGTCACGTTCGCGAAGTGGTGACCGCCTCGCGTGAGGGCGGCGCTTCGCTCAACGTGCTTTCGGGTCTTACCGCGGGCAACTTCTCCGCATATTGGATGGGCATCGTTTTCGTGATCCTCATGGGTGTGGCGTGGATGGTCAGCTTGGGCGATCTGCATGCGTCGTTGCCGGCAGCCTCGGCCGACATGACGGCTCCGGTGTTCGCCTTTGGGCTGGTGGCCTTCGGGTTTCTCGGTATGGGCCCGGTTACGATCGCCGTCGATTCCTACGGCCCGGTGACGGACAACGCACAGTCGGTCTACGAGCTGTCGCTGATTGAAACCATCCCCAACGTCGAAAAGGAAATTCAGAAGGACTTCGGCTTCAAACCCAACTTCGACCGTGCCAAGCATTTCCTCGAGGAAAACGACGGTGCCGGAAACACCTTCAAAGCAACCGCCAAGCCGGTGTTGATCGGCACCGCCGTCGTCGGTGCGACGACGATGATCTTCTCGATCATCGTAGCGTTGACCGACGGCTTGCAGCCGGAGCACCTGGGCAAGTTGTCGATCCTGAACCCGCTCTTCCTGCTCGGTCTGATCACCGGTGGCGCGGTCATTTACTGGTTCACCGGAGCAACGATCCAAGCCGTGTCGACCGGTGCCTATCGGGCCGTCGAGTTCATCAAAGCCAACATCAAGCTCGAAGGTGTCGAGAAGGCCTCGATCAAAGACTCCAAGCGCGTCGTCGAGATATGCACCCAATACGCGCAAGCCGGCATGTTCAACATCTTCCTCACCGTGTTCTTCTCGACGCTGGCTTTTGCCTGTCTCGATCCGTTTTTCTTCATCGGTTACCTGATCTCGATTGCACTCTTCGGCCTCTTCCAGGCCCTGTTCATGGCCAACGCCGGCGGCGCCTGGGACAACGCCAAGAAGGTGGTCGAGGTCGAGCTGAAGGAAAAGGGCTCGGCGCTGCACTCCGCAACCGTCGTCGGCGACACGGTCGGTGATCCGTTCAAGGACACCTCCTCGGTCGCCATGAACCCGGTCATCAAGTTCACGACGTTGTTCGGCCTCCTGGCTGTGGAGCTTGCGGTAACCCTGCCTTCCGGCCTGTCCAAGGTTCTGGCCTTGGTCTTCTTCCTGGCCTCGGCATTCTTCGTGCGCCGTTCGTTTTACGGAATGCGCATCCACTCGCACTCGTAACGACAGCCGGAAAGACGCCTTCAGCAAACTCCGAGAGCTCGGAACCACGAAAGCCACGGCGCGGATCTTCGTGTTTCCCAGCTCTCGCGCTTTGTGATTGACGTATCGTCACCGCAAGGCAAGCGACCAGTCGGCCGGCCGGAAGAACCCGGCTCGCACGACGAGGCGATCAAGACTTCAGAAGGGCGACGCAGAGCGCCAACACCGAGATCGCCGCGATCAATAGCAGGCGATTGCTGATTTCGCTGAAGCGTGACCTCAGACCATCGGCCGTCGTACTCACGGCCAACCTCAGGCGTTGTTCCAGCTCCTTGACCTCAGCCTGCAGTTCATCGATTTGCGCCTGGAACAGATCCAAACGAGCCTCGACGTCACTGGCGTTCGTTTTGCGAGCCAGACGAACCGATTCGACGTCGCTCGCCAGTTTCTCCAGTCGATCGAGGACCTGGCGATCGGGCACCGGCACTGCCGTCAGGGCGGGTTGCCGGCCGCGCCGGAACCACGTGCTCCAGCAGGTTGCCGGCTTGACGCCATTCCTGGTCTGCGAGCGAGCCGACTGTTCGAGAAGCGTACGCTCTTCTTCGAGACGTTTTAGTGCGTCGTAAACTTTTGCCATGGGTCGCCCCCCCTTTGCCTGCGGCACCGCCATGCCACCAGCAGGTACGATGAGGTAGCAGACGACATGCGACAAAATTGCGGCGTGGTCAATAGGTGCGGCGTTGGTGAGGCCAACCGGATTGCCTCAACAGGCTGCATCGGCAAGGCTCGACAGGGCCGCGTTTGCCTCGAAATCTCAATCGTGAAGATGGTGGGAGAGCAGGGAACTGGCTGACGACCGAGGCGACAGGCCCGTCAAGCCCAGCACACCGCGATCTGACGCGCACCGTGATACGGCAATCGTCCGTGCGCTACCGAATGGTTGTCGATAGCAACGACATCACCGCGGCGCCACGGGATGATCACTAGATTGTGCCAGATTACGTCGCGCACGTGCTCCATGTCGGCATCGGGAATTTCGCGACCGTCGGCGTAGGTGCAGTGCATCGATTGCTCGTCCGACGAGCGCCAAGCACGATTGACGCGCACAAGCACGCGGCTGAGCTGCAGCAACAGCCAGTGCCGCAGCGTCGGCCGCAGGTCGTAGATGCGCTCGTACTCGCCTGGCGCTGCAGACAGATGAAACACTTGCGTGTGGTTGTGCCAGACGCGTTCACCACTGATCGGGTGGTCGCGGAACACCGGCTGCGTACTGACCAGACGCAAGCTTTGACCTGGCCCCCAGATTGGTTCGAAGCCTTCGGCTTGGCATTGCTTCTCGACCTCAGCGCGGTCGGTGGTAGCAAACATTTCATCCCAGCGCTTGAGCTTCCACAAATCGAACGTGCCGCCGCCACCGGGTCCGGCGTAGTTGCGAATGATACGGATTCCGCCGTTCTCGAAACGTTCACGCACAGCAGGATCGAGCTCGCGGTAGACGGTGCGAAAGTCGACCAACGGCGTTTCACCCATGCCGTCCGCCGGCGCTCGCAAACAACAGAAGAATAAACGTCGCGGCGGATGTTTGGTGAAGCTCATCTCGCAATGCTGTGGAATCGGATAGGCACCGGGAAGCTCGCTGGCGGAGAACACAAAGTCGGTCAATGCGTTGCGCGGCGACGTTCCGAGATAGTTGTTCTTCAGCTCGCCGTCGATGGAGCGCGCAATCGCCTCGAAGGCTTCCGGAGAAGTGACGTCGAAGCCGCGAAACAGGATTGCTCCATGGCGCAGAAGCGTCGACTCAACCCACTCGGGAGACGACCGGAGCCAGGAGCAAAGCACGTCGACGTGCGGTGCGGCACCGGCACCAACGACGAGCGGCAACGCGGCTGTGCTAAACGTACTCAGCAAGTAGGACGGCGCATACTCTTTGGGTTCGACAATTTCGGCCAGACTCATGCTTCCTCACAGAGAATAGAGATCGTTGGTCGTCCGCAGAACGAGATGCGCAAAGGTCTCAAGGCTTCAATTGCTTCCCGAGTGTCCCAACCGTGTTGTGATCTCGGCGAGTTGTTGGCGCAGGGTCGCTACTTCCGTTTCAAGCGCTTCGACTCGCGCCGTCAGTGCCGGGGCAGCAGTCGCTTCGCTGCCGGAGGTTGTCGGCTTCGCGTCCAGCGGGTGCAGATCGGGGCACAACAGTTGCGCATAGCGCTCCGCGCGTGAACCGGGTGCCGGGGGTAGCGAGCGCACCAGGCCGTGTTCGATGAGCGGTGCAAGCATTTGCATCAACTGATCGAGTGAATCGATCGGCGCCATGCGCCCGGCGCGGCCGCGCAACTCGCCGGCGGTCTGTGGGCCGCGCATCAACAACTCGGCGATGATCGCCAGTGACGGTGCATCGAGGCCCAGACCATCCTTGCCATTGTGGCAGTACTTTTCGACGCGGCTATTACCGGGAAACACGCGGCGCGCGAGGTACTTCTTGATCAGACGATCGAGCCCGCCTTCGATCTCATACTCTTCCAGTGTGAGAACCGGATCGCGGTTCGATTTCTGATTGGCGCCGAGCAGCGTCGAGTTGAGGGTTAACGGATATTGATCCGGTGTGGTGAGGGCCTTCTCGACCAGAACGCCGAAGACGCGTGCTTCAACAGGGTCCAACTGGACGGAACGTTCCATGTCGCTTCCGTAGCAGAAGTGCGCCGCGCTGTCTTGGTTCAACCGATCTTGCAAAATTCGCCTGCCAATGGGTTCACTCGGCGCTGCGGTCGATGTAGATTTGATGCTTGAGAAACACCGACGGATTGACGAGAACCTTGGCGAAGATGGTGAAAAACAATGGCTGAAACCTCGTTGGCACCGACGCTGCTTTTGGCGATGCCGCAGATGGAAGATCCCAACTTCTCGCGCACTGTGGTTCTGCTCTGCCGGCACGAGCGCGAAGGGGCCATGGGACTGGTGATCAATCGACCAACCGAAGCACTGGTGTCGAGTGCGGTGGAGCTCGATCCGCCGCTAGAGCGCGACAACGGGATGTTGATTTGGAACGGCGGACCGGTCGAGCCGGACCGCGGCTGGCTTCTGCTCGGATACGATCCGGGTAAAGGCGAGGCGTTGGCCGTGACCGACGATCTCTACCTGTGTGCATCGTCCGACGTTTTGCGTGACGTGCTCGAGATCAACCCGGCCTCTTCCGAATCGCGCTTTCTGCTCGGCTATGCCGGTTGGGGGCAACTGCAACTCGAATCCGAGCTCGCCGCGTCGGCGTGGCTGACGGCCGATGTTTCGAAGGACCTGATCTTCCGCACCGAGCCGAGTCAAATGTGGGAGAGCGCCATTCGTAGCTTGGGCATCAACCCGTACTCTCTGCAGATGGGTGGCGGGGTCCACTGACTGCCGGCTCCAAGCGCCAACGCGAGCGCGTCATGCCGAAGGCGCTTGCGATGCCGCCGCTGGCGGCGCTAAACGACCTTTGCGCATGGGTTTGTTGACGGACAAGAAGGCGGTGATCTTCGGGGTTGCAAACGACCACAGCATTGCGTGGGCGATTGCTCGCGCTTTGCACCGCGAAGGCGCAGAGCTAGCGCTGACCTACGTTGGCGACAACATCGAACGTCGGGTTCGGCCGCTGGGCGAAGGTCTCGGCGTGCAGACCTTCTTGCCGTGCGACGTCAGCAGCAACGACGAGATTGCGGCAACGTTTGCGGCGTTGGGTGAACAATGGGGCAGGGTGGACCTCCTCATTCATGCCGTCGCCTTTGCCTTGCGCGACGAGCTCAAGGGTCGATTCGTCGACACCTCGCGCGAAGGATTCCGCATCGCGCTCGATACCAGCGCTTACTCGCTGGTTGCATTGTCGCGCGCCGCGCTGCCGTTGATGACTCCCGGCAGCTCCATTTTGACCCTGTCGTACCTCGGAGCCGAACGCGTGCTTCCCAACTACAACGTGATGGGCATCGCCAAAGCGGCGCTTGAGTCCTGCGTGCGCTATCTCGCCTTCGATCTCGGACCGCAAGGGGTGCGGGTCAACGCCATTTCGGCGGGTCCGATTCGGACCTTATCCTCAGCCGGCATTCGGGGATTCAAAGAGATGCTGCACTTCCATTAACAGCGGTCGCCGTTGCGACGCAACGTCACTCCGGAGGAGGTTGCCGAGACGGCAGTCTACCTGTGCAGCGACATGTCCAGCGCCGTGACCGGCGAGATCGTTCACGCCGACGCTGGGTACAACATCGTTGGCATGTAGGTTCTGATGCGGCCGGTCCTCATTCAATTTGGTGACTTCGGCATTCCCAGTTTCTGGGCAACCGCTTTTGCAGGCTTCGTGGCAGCCTTTTTCGTGGTTCGAGCCGAGGTCTTACGCCGCGGACATTCCGCGGAGCTGGCCTACGACATCGTTCTCTACGCCTATGTCGGTGGCTGGGTTGGTGCGCGTCTGTTCTTGATCCCGACGGCCTGGGGCATCTTCCTCAACGATCCGATCGGCTTCCTGCTCTCGGGCAGCGGTTGGGTGTGGTACGGCGGCTTGATCGGCGGCGCGATTGCGATGTGGGTGCTGTCGGAACGCCGTGGCATCTCGATGCTCGAGTTCTGTGACATCTCTGCGCCGGCGTTGGCGATCGGCCTGGCGTTCGGCCGCATCGGTTGCCAACTGTCGGGTGATGGCGACTACGGCGTGGCGACCGATTTGCCTTGGGGCATGAGTTACCCGGACGGCGTGGTACCGACGCTGGAGCGCGTACACCCGGCGCCGATCTACGAGATGCTCGCCTGCTTTGCGATCTTTGCCTACCTGTGGCGCTATCGCTGGCAGCAGCCAGCAGCCGGGGATCTCTTCGGCCGGTATTTGATTCTTTCCGGCATCACGCGTTTTCTGATCGAGTGTATTCGTCGCAATCCCGCCTGGATTTTCGGTTTGACTACGGCGCAGGCGATCAGCATCGGCATGGTCGGCCTTGGCATCCTCATGGTCCGTCGTGCTTCGTCGGCGCAGGTCGGAAGATCCGTTGAAACCGAGGAGCAGCCGGCGGCCACTTGAACGGTGGCAGAGGCGAGGCGTATGATCCGCATCATGACCAGGTTGTGGACGCTGAGCTTCTTACTCTTCGCGGCGGCTCCTGCCCTAGCCGACGTAATCGAATGGCGCGACGCTGCCGGCGTACGCCATTACACCAACCTCAAGGAAGAGATCCCCGAGGAGCAGCGCGGCCAGGCGCAGGTCGTCATCGATGAATCTGTGCGCCATCGTGCCGCAGAAGCAGAACCACCCGTGGCAACGGCGAGTGTTGAGCCGGAAGCGCGGCATATGGCGCAGGCGGTCTATGACCGGCCGCCGGTGAGCGACGCCTATCTCGACGGCCTAAGGCAAGGGATCGAGATGGTCCGCGCGTCGAACCTTCCAGCGGCAGCTCCCGCGGTGCAAATCAACGGGCCTCTAGCGATTGCCAATGCCGTGCCCCCGCCGTCGTACGTCGTGCCGTCGTACGGATACCCGTTTGTCACAACGTCGTTCGATCGTGGTCGCTCGCGCCATCAAACCCTGCGCATGCTGCTGCAGGACGAGTTTGCGCTCGAACGCGATCTGACCTTCGGCTACCCCAACGACTACTTCCTGCCCGTCGTACCGCCGGTCGTGCCTTCGCGCTTCGTGCCGCGGCGCGGTGGCGGCGCGGGCCTGGTTCGTCGCTGAGAAGCGGCACGCAGCAAGAAGAATCATGGCCCACCCGCGCGTGCTGGAGCGACAGCAAAGTGTGCTCGTCGTCATCGACGTTCAGGAAGCGTATCGCAACCTGACCTTCGAGCATGAGCGCATGCTACGCAGCGTCCGGCGTCTGATTGAGGCCGCGAAGGCTGTTGCCGTGCCGATTCTGGCGACCGAGCAATACCCAAAGGGGCTGGGCCACTTCATGCCTGAAGTCAGCGACGGCTTTCCGCCGGAGCAGCATCCCATCGAGAAGCGATCGTTGAGCTGCTGTGGGCAGCCAGAGTTCACCACCGCATTGCTGGCGACCGGTCGACACCAGGTCGTGGTGTGTGGACTCGAAGCGCACGCTTGCGTGAACCAAACCGTCCACGACCTGCTCGATCAAGGCTACCAGGTCCACTTGCCCTACGATGCCATCTCCTCGCGTTTCGAGGTCGACTATCGTACTGCGCTGGAGAAGCTCATTGGCTCCGGTGCAGTGCCGGCCACAGTGGAAATGATCTGCTTGGAGTGGGTCCGCACCGCAGACTCCCCCGAATTCCGCACCATCCAGAAATTGATCAAATAGACCAGACGAGCGCGGCGCCAAGGCGGCGCAACGGTGTCTGCGGATCGATTGCCTCCACGCTCGTGGCTTGCGGTCGCATCGACCAGGTGAATCGGCTATCGCAATTCACTACATAGAGGATCGCTATGGGCAAAAGTCTTTTGGACAAGGTTTGGCAAGCGCATTCGGTGCGCGAGCTGCCGTCGGGACAGACGCAGTTGTTCATCGGTCTGCATTTGATTCACGAGGTGACCAGCCCGCAGGCATTTCAGATGATGCGCGAGCAGGATCTCAAGGTTGCCTTTGCGCAGCGTACGTTCGCGACCGTCGACCACATCATCCCGACCGACACGCGCCAGCGACCGTACGTCGATTCCCAGGCGGAGGGCATGATGAGCGCCATTGAGCGGAATTGTCGCGAGTTCGGCATCCGCTTCTTCGACGGTCCCAGCGGCCATCAGGGAATCGTGCATGTATTGGGGCCGGAACTCGGTCTGACCCAGCCGGGCATGACGGTGGCCTGTGGCGACAGCCACACCAGCACTCATGGTGCGCTTGGTGCCGTGGCCTTCGGCATCGGTACAAGTCAGGTGCGTGATGTCCTCGCCAGCCAGTGCCTGGCAATCCAGCGCCCGCGCGTGCGGCGTATCGAGATTGAGGGCAAGTTGGCGCTCGGGGTGTATGCCAAAGACGTCACCCTGCACATCATCCGCAACCTGGGCGTCAAAGGTGGTGTAGGCTTCGCCTACGAGTACGCCGGGGCAGTCGTCGAGCACATGACGATGGAAGAGCGCATGACCCTGTGCAACATGAGTATCGAAGGCGGTGCGCGCCTGGGCTACGTCAACCCCGACCAGACGACCTTCGACTACGTTCGAGGGCGTGAGTTTGCGCCGCCGGCAGAAAACTTCGAGCGCGCCGTCGCCTGGTGGCGATCGATGGCCTCGGATCCCGACGCCGGTTACGACGATACGGTACGACTCGACGGCGAGCGCATCGCGCCGACGGTCACCTGGGGCATCAATCCCGGGCAGGCCATTGGCGTCGACGAGAAGATTCCCGTTGCCGATAGTTTTGCCCCTGACGACCGCGAGGTGGCCGAGGACGCCTACGAGTATATGGGTTTCAAACCCGGTGCAGAGATTCGCGGCACACGCATCGACGTTGCCTTCATCGGTTCTTGCACCAATGGGCGAATCTCCGATCTGCGCGAAGCCGCCAAGGTTGCGCGTCTGGGGAAAGTGAAACCGCACGTCAAAGCGCTGGTGGTGCCGGGCTCCGAGGCGGTCGCAAAGGCGGCGGAAGCGGAAGGCCTGCCCGAAGTGTTCCGTCAGGCGGGATTTGAGTGGCGCCTGCCCGGTTGCTCGATGTGCCTGGCGATGAATCCCGACAAGCTAGTGGGCCGGCAGGTGTGTGCCTCGTCGAGCAACCGCAATTTCAAAGGGCGGCAGGGCAGCCCTTCGGGTCGTACGCTGCTCATGAGTCCGGCCATGGTTGCCGCCGCCGCGATCGAGGGCGCAGTCGCTGACGTGCGCGACATGCTCGGCCGCAAGTAGACCGTGGGAGCGGAAGGAGCGAACGACGTGGCAGATCTGATTCCGATCAAGAAAGTCGCCGGGCGACCGATTCCCTTGCGCGGCAACGATGTCGACACCGATCGCATCATCCCCGCTCGTTTCATGAAGGCGGTGACCTTCGAAGGTATGGGCAGGTTCGCGTTTTATGATGTGCGCTTCGATGCCGAAGGACACTCGAAGGGACACATCATGGACGACCCGCGTTTCGAGGCAAAAGGGCCGCGCGTCGCCATCGTCAACAAGAACTTCGGTTGCGGTTCGTCGCGCGAGCATGCACCGCAGGCGCTGCTGCGCTGGGGCATCAAAGCAATCGTCGGAGAGTCGTTTGCCGACATCTTCTTCGGCAATTGTGTGGCGCTGGGCATACCGTGCGTCAGCGCCAGCGAAGCCAAGGTCGCGGCGCTGATGGCTGCGGTCGAGGAAGACCCGGCGCACGACCTGGTTGTCGATCTGGAAACGATGACCATCGCCTATCGCGGTAAGAGCTACGCGATTGCGTTGCCGGGCGGCAGCCGCTCGCAACTCCTCGATGGGTCGTGGGATGCGACGCGCAGCCTGCTCCAAGGTGCGGACGCCGTACGGGCGACGGCAGCACGCCTGCCGTATGTTGCGGGGTTTGCCAAAGCCTGATTCTCATGCCGGGCCGCAGATCGAGCTAGGAACCGGTTTCTTTGCGGTCGACTTCTGCGTCGGGCATAGTATCTTGTCGGACCAAGGCGACGGACGATGGACCAGGTTACTCGCGACCGGCTGCATCTACTCTACGAGCTCAATCGTGGCCTGACGACGTTTACCGATCTCGGCGGCCTCTTGCGTTACGCCATGCAACGCGGCCGCGAGCTGTTCCGTGCCGACGGCTGCGCGGTTCTCCTTCTCGATCAAGACAAGAAGGAGTTCTACTTCCCCGTTGCTTCGGATACCGACGCCGCCTCGGAAGCGCGCCTGCGCTCACTGCGCTTTCCTGCCGATACCGGTATTGCCGGTTGGGTCGTGGTGCACGATGCGGCGCAGCTGATCGAAGATACAACCCAGGATCCGCGGTTCTACAAGGGGATCGACGCACAGACGCACATGACGACACGTTGTTTGCTGGCGGCGCCACTGCGCACGCGTTCGGGCAACATCGGCGTCATCGAAGTCGTCAACCCCGATCCTGAGTATCTGACGCAGGCGGATCTGGAGTTTCTGGAAACACTCGGCGCGGACGTTGCGGTAGCGTGTGAGAAGGCACAGCTGTACGACAGTTTGCGCGGTGAGGTGCTTGGCTTGAGGCAAGTCTGCCGGGTTGCCGGGCTTACACTGGTCGCGGGCGGGTTGCTGTTCGTAATCGGCGCAGTGGTCAGTCACCTCGCCTGGGCGTTGCCGCTGCGCGAGCTGCCAACGCGCCCTGCGCCGGTACTCGGTTTGGTCGCTACTCTCGGCGGTGGCGTCCTCTACAGCATTGCCCGCGGTTGGCTGGTCACGCAGACGATCGAGTAGTTGCGTCGCCTCCGTGCGCCAGTAGAAGGAAGAACTCTCGGTTCCCCTTCGGGCCGAGGATCGGCGACTCGCAACGACCCAGGCATCGCAGCCCCAAGGTTTCAGCAAACTCTGCGATCGCTTCGACGGTTGCCTGCTGAAGTGCCGCATCGCGTACGACGCCGCCCGAGCCGACCAGATCTCTCCCGACCTCGAACTGCGGTTTGACCATCGGCAGAAGCAATGCTTGCGCGGCCAGCAGTGGCAGGACGGCAGGCAGCACGAGACGCAATGAAATGAAAGAAACGTCGATGACGGCAAGGTCGGCGCGCTCGGGCAGCAGGCCGGGGTCGAGGTTTCGAACGTTGGCGCGTTCGAACAGAGTTACGCGTGGGTCCTGGCGCAGTTTCCAAGCAAACTGGCCGTAGCCGACATCGATGGCGAAGACGCGGCGGACGCCGCGCTGCAGCAGGCAATCGGTAAAACCGCCGGTGGACGCTCCGATGTCAACGGCCACTCGGCCTCGTACATCGATCTGCCAGTGGTCGAGTGCGCCTTGGAGTTTGAGACCGCCGCGACTGACGTAAGGGATGTCGCTGCCGCGTACGTCGACGGGTGCATCCGACGAAACCAGGGCTCCCGCTTTGTCGATGCGGCGCTCGCCGACCCAAACCTCGCCGGCAAGGATCAGTCGCAGAGCTCGGTCGCGGCTCTGCACGATGCCGCGATCGACGAGCAGCTTGTCGATCCGGATGCGCTTCGGCGCCATCGTGATTCTCTCGGTCAGCTCGGGGAACAGGCTCTATCGACGATCAGTTGAAGGATTTGGCGCAGAGGCTCGGCACGACGGCCGCGGTCGGCAATCTGCTCCAGGGCTTGCTCGCGCAATTCGCGTAAGCGTTGTTTGGCGGCAGGCAGCCCCATGACCGAAGGGAACGTGGCCTTGCGCCGGTAGCGATCGCGCCCGGTGTTCTTGCCCGTAACCGCGGTGACTCCTTCTTCGTCGAGAATATCGTCGGCAACCTGGAAGGCGAGGCCAAGGAAGTCGACGTAGCGCGTGAGGCTGGTCAGCACCTTGGGCGTTGCGCCGCCCAACAGAGCTCCGGCACGGATCGATGCGCGCAACAGCTCACCTGTTTTGCGAACGTGAATGTACTCGACCATCGGCAGATCGAGCGCAACCCGTTCCGCTTCCATATCGGCCGCTTGTCCGGCGACCATGCCGCGCGATCCGGCAGCCGCGGCGATTTCGCTCAAAACGCGCAGGGCCGTTTTGGGCCGAGCGCCCTTGCTTAGGGCTGCTTCCGCCATAATGCGAAACGCATCGGTGAGCAAAGCGTCGCCGGCGAGGATCGCGATCCCCTCGCCGAACATCTTGTGGCAAGTGGGCCGGCCGCGCCGCAAGTCGTCATCGTCCATCGCCGGCAGATCGTCGTGAATCAACGAGTAGGTGTGGATCAGTTCAATGGCGCAAGCAAATGGCAGAACCTCGGCGGCGTTGCCCCCGACGGTTTCGCAGGCGGCGAGGGCGAGGATGGGACGCACGCGTTTACCGGGGGCAAGCACGCTGTAGCGCATGGCCGTGTGCAGACGATTGCTGGGTTGTTCGGGCCCAAGATGACGCTCGAGTTGAGCGTCGATTTGCTGCTTGCGGCGAACCAGATAGTCTTGGCGTTTCAAGCTGCTCACTCCTTGATGATTCGATTGCGTTCGAGAGGTTGGGTCTTCACGCTGCCGTCAGAATCGCGCGTCAAAACCTCGATCCGTTGCTCCGCATCGGTCAGTCGTTGATTGAGGTCACGCACCAGCGCGACCCCGGTTTCGAACGCCGCCAGGGCTGCTTCGAGCGCTAGCTCGCCCGATTCCAGCTCCTGGACGATGTTTTCCAGAGCCGTCATGCCTTCATGGAAGGTCTTCGTCGTCTCGTTTTTCGCCATATTGCATTCCAAGCTTGTTGGTGAACGGGCTATGAAGGCCGATCCACGCGCACGCGTAGCTGACCTCGGGCCAGCAACAGATCGAGTCTCTCGTCAAGCTGAACGTCGACTGCATCGCGTACGACACGCCCGTCATCGACACGGCGGGCAATGCTGTAGCCGCGGTCGAGGACCGCGAGCG
>JACQEN010000128.1 GCA_016200585.1 Deltaproteobacteria bacterium | reverse complement strand
ACGTCCTGCGGCTCGAGCACGCTCGACATGCTGGTGGCGCGCAGGTTTTCCGGGTTCGGCAACGGGCCTGCCGAACGACCGAGGTATGAATTGACGTGCAGCCACAGTTTGATGCGTTTGAATTCGCCGCTGCTGTCGATTCCGTTCAACGTGAACGTCGCCCCCTGGCCGTTGCCCATGCCGTTGGCGGCGTTGAAATTCCAGGCCATCTTGCACGCCGCCTGGGGATCTTTGGGGTCGATCTTGGGGAATGGGTAACCGAAGAAGAACTCCGGCATCTTGCCGGTCTTGACATCCTTCAAGCCGCACGTGGCTGCGTCGACGTCGTACTTGCCGGCGTTGGCCTCGCTCGCCTCCCAGAACTTCTTGGAGTAGTTCTGCTTGAACTTCTCCGGATCGACAGGGACAACTTTGTAGGAATAGTCGCCGCTCTTGACGCGATTGAGGACGACTTCGGGGAGCAGGTCCTTGCCCAGTTGCCAATTGTTCTGGTCGAGCGTCCACGGTTTGTTTGCGTCGTCGGCGCGCACCGGACCGCTCGCCACCAGGGCCGCGCAGGCGATTGCCCACAGAGCCAAGCGGCGATGGGCTGATAGGTTTGACTTCATAACGACCTCCTCGCTGACTATCGGTATTTTCTCTCTTGCTTGCGATGCACTCTCGGCAGGGTACTTCTCTGGCTGGATCGGCAATCAGAAATTTTGTTTCAGCGGTACAAATGACTCATGGTCCGTGGCGACGACCAGACCACGGGAGCCAACCAGGAAGCCTTTGAACGTCGTAGAGTGGCAGCATGAAGCCCTTGGGCGTTTCGATCGTTTGCTTCTCCCAGGTCGTTCCGCCGTTCGTGGTGGATAGCAAAGTTGCGTCCATCCCGACCGCCCAGCCGCGTTGCGCGTCGGCAAAGTTGATGCTGAACAGCGTCGATTCCACCGCGTTGGGCTGCTGGTGCCAGGTTTTGCCGCCATCGTCCGAGCCCAGAATGATTCCGAACTCACCGGCTGCACGCACGACATCCGGGGAGCCGAACGTGGCACCGTAGAGCACGACGTCACCTGCATCGACCACCTCGGCCACGTCTTCGGGGAGCTTCATGTCGGCAGGAAGCGGCACCTTCGTCCATGTGTTCCCGCCATCTTCGGTCTGTACAATCACGCCAAAGTCGCCGACCGCTACGCCGCGCTGTGTGTTGGCAAACGCGATGGTCAAAAGTTGGCGTGTGACGCCGCTTTGCTGAGCTTTCCAGGTTCGACCGCCGTCGGCGCTGCGAGCGATCTGTCCACCTTGGCCGGTTACCCAGAGGTCGGTTTTGGTCGGACAGGCGACGCTCGCATATTGGAGCTTGGTGTCGGAGCTTTGGATTTCCCAGTTCTTGCCGGCATCGACGGTGTGAAAAATCCGCCCGAGATCGCCAACGGCCCAACCTTCCTTGCCGTCAGCAAAACACACGGCGAAGAGGTTCTGCCGGAGTTGGCTCGCATTGATTTGTTCCGCTCGTGCTGCACCACCTTCGACAAGCGCGAGGGCCGCCAAGCAGGCGGCCCCCCATCGATTCATTCTCACGATGCTGATCCTCTCGACACCCTTGCGGGTGAAACAATGATTCCGTTGGTCACGCGATTGCGCTCGCTGCTCCTAGATTAGCTGTTCTAGATGACGTACTCGAAGCGGAACTGGATGTTGTCACGATCTTTTAGCAAGCTCACGCCGCTACCGCCCTTGTAGATGTGCGAGTCCAGAATGCTGTAATCGACGCTGAAACGGAAGGGATCACGACTGACGGTGAGACTTGGCTGGTAGACGATTCCACCACCCCAGTCGTAGAAGAAGGTCATGCTCGGATTGATCTGTCCGCTGAAGTACGAGGTCGTGATGAAGAGCGTGTGCAAGAACTGATCAGCCGGCTGGGTGATGAAGATCGGCTCCAATCGGTAGGGCGTTCCATGAATGAGGTATTTTTTAACGTCCAGATCAAGCGGCAATACCTCTCGTTTGGGATTGAGTCCGGGACTGTCCAGGTAGTCGATATGACCGTCGCCGTTGACATCCTTGGTTGCCGGTAACCAGATATTCTGACTGCCGGCATTCATGATGTGCGTGTAGAAGAATTGCGTCGAGATGAAGAAGGTTTGGTTGGGGTTGAGCCAGCGGACCCACTGATTGGTGTCGAGACCGAGCACGAAAGCAAGCGAATCACGTAGGCGGCGGCCGCCAGTTTGTTTGCGTGGCGCAACCTTGACGGGATCGTTGAAGATGAAAGGATCGAGTTGCCCTTGGCTAAATGCCGCCTGGTCTTTGAAATAGGCCAACTCGCTGCGCACGACGCTGTAGAGGCTGGGCAGTGCAAAGGTCGTCGTTACCCCCGAAATCTGAGTCAGCGGGGCCCTGTGAATTACGTGGGTCGGGTAGCCACAATTCGTCCTGGAATAATCCGGGTTGGTGAAGGTCGGACCCAGACCGCACGGTTGACCGTCATTGAATGAATTGAGAAGCGATTTTGTCGGGTCGTCGGGGTGTAGCTTATCTCCCGGACGATCTGGGTATCCGGAACCCGAGGTGAGGACCTGCAATGCTTCGGTGTTCTGGTAAGTGTAGTAGTGGGCGATGCTGAAAGTTGCGTCGAGAGCATTGAACTGGAATTTCCCACCTCCACGAGTGTGCGTGAAATTGCGCGGCGGGGTTTTGTAGTAGCTGAGGGTGTCATTGCTCGGTGCCCCCAGGCTTGGCAGGGTCCATGGTGAGCCAGCCTGTGTTCCGGGAACGTAGGCCACCTGTCTATCGACGGCCCCGTACATTTCCAGGAACATTTCAGAGAACGGTCCCGCATCGCCGATGAAGTACGTCGTTCTCAGCATATCGAGTGGAACGCGCCGTTCATCCAGTGAGATCAAGAATCCGCCAAAGCTCGAGTCGAGCGGATTGATGTTGTCGAGCAAACGGAAGCCGTCGGTTTCACCCCACGACAGGATCTGGCGGCCGAAGCGCCAGAACAGGTCACCAAAATTCCCTTCGAGGTAGGCTTGAAACAGCCGCTCGCGGTGGGTGCCGATGTTGCGCAGCGAACGGCGCTCGCGCAGGGGAATGTGGGTCGTTTGGCCGAAGTTCGAGACGACCAGCAGGGCCGGATCCCCTCTTTGCAGTGTTAGGTTCTCCTGGGCGGTGCTGTATTCCTTCGGGCCCCAATCGTAAAGGCCGTCGGCTTCGCCACGAAACGTAATGCCATAACCGAGATTTCTCACCTTGAACGGCAGATCATTGAGCAAGGCAAACGGACCGACACCCTGTTTTACGAGGCGGTCGAGGTCATGCTTGAGCTCCGCCTCGACAAAGAACCGGTTTTGTCGAAGGTGTCCGGCGTTCGATTTGGGCCAAGTCGCAGAAGTCGAGGTCGTTACTCCATTTGTGGAGGTCAGTACCCCGTCATGAGTATTCTCCGTGCCAATTCGCGCATTGACGTATGTGCGGACGCCAACTTTAATATCCCCGTCCTTGTCGAGAGGAATAGCGCTGCTGGGCGAACGGGAAAACAGAAGCGCCATGCCGACGAGGCACGCGACACCCCAAGACCTCAGCCCAATACGAACCATCGGGACCCTCCTATCGTGTTCCGCGTCGTTTACAACTTTGAACCGGTTGGCTTGCTGCGGCGTTCCCCTACGTCAGGCGCGCTCACGAAGTCAAGCACATTCTACCCCACTCGATCGCGCCGATGTTGGCGATTTGTAACTGCTCTATCGATTCTAGGACTGTTGAAAGCGAATCCTCTGTCGGCGCAATCGCTGCCGGGATTGCGCTTCGCGAGCGTCATCCAGTTGGAGGGCGCCCAGCTGCCGCTCTTGCTCCACGTACCTTTGGAAAGGTTGGTGGCCTACGCCTGCTCGGAGTCCTCTTGTGGGTTGATTCCAATGCAAGTGGATGAGCGCGACGCAGCCGGGCGCTGGGTCCTCGATCAAGGTCCGACCACAAACGTGGACGACGAACCCGGACGTCTCGATGCCAACGATATGGTGATGTTCTACGCGTCGGATGGCGGTTCCCTGCCACCGGCGCACGGTCTTCCCGAAGCCCCTGCGTTGTATCAAGTGTCGATCCGGGACCCGCTGGATGGTTCGATGCGCTACATCTACCTCGTGGCGCAGCGCCAGCCGCGCACAGAGTCCCTGGCAAGTTACGTCCACTACGACCCGACAAACGACCGCGCCGAGGGTCGCCACGTCGGTCTCGGCTACGCCGCGGGGGTTCCCGGCTATCTGTCGGTCGACGACGGAGTGAATCTCCTCGACCGCCTCAAAGTGCGTGCCGATGCTTCGTTTCTCTTCGGGTTAATTCATTTCACTCGCAGTGAGGCCGACCTGCAGACGCAAGTCTCAGGCTGGCGCGCCGGGCCGATTCGCATCGTCCGGGGGCAGGAGCAGAGGGTGCGGCTCGGCTGGGGCATCCGCTCACCGACATTCGTGTCGTACACCTTCTTCTATCGCGACTTTGCCGAGCTACCCGTCGGCTTTCGGCTCAACTTCCCTCCGACGTACTTCTTTAGCGGCATCCACGTGCGCGTCGTTCTCGACTTCCGCGATCTGCGCGGCTGGCAGGTGGAAGTTCCCGGGAACGGCCGTACGTTTGCAGTCGACGGCTCGATGAATGCCGACAAACGGGCGTTGAGCCAACGCGGCGACAAGTGGATCGCGCTTCGCGGTCCGGAGACGACACTGCTGCAAGGGATCGAGCTCAGCCCGTCGCTGGCCTCGGTGCGCCGCCGCCTCTGGTATCGCGAAAGTCTTTCAGCCGGCGACCCGCCCGAAGACTTCCCGGGTGAATTGCCGGGTGTCGGCTATGGCCTCGATCACTGGGAGGAAGTTTCAGCCGGCCTCATCTGGTTGCAAGCGACGAGCTACGCGCTGCCCGCGGACGTCGATGTCGCGCAATTCGTCGACGCGCTGCAGCGACCTCTCGATGTGCAAGTCCGGCCATATCCGTGAGCTGCGTGCGTCGAGCGTCGATCCGTTCCAAGCGCCGTCGAGAATCAGCGTCGGACGGTCGACTCGTCTTGCGTCCCTCCGTACGTCAGATGACGTAGTCGAGCCGGAACTCGATGTTGTCGCGATCCTTCAAAAGACTCACGCCGCTGCTGCCCTTGAGCATATGTGCGTCGATGATGCTGTAGCTGACGGAGAAGCGGAAGGGATCGCTGACCAACGTGACGCTGGGTTGGTAGAGAAAGGCGCCGCCCCAGTCGTAGAAGAAGGTCATGACGGGGTTGACCTTGCTGCTGTAGTACGACGTCGCAATGACCAACGTCTGAAGGAACGAATCGCGCGGCTGTCGCGCGAAGACGGGTTCGACCGGTCCAAGCTGCGACAAGAGGCCGGGCAAGGGCCGCAGGGTCTCGACCACCGGCAGCACCTCGCGGTCGCCGTTGAGGGTGCTGATGGTGCCGTTGGGGTTATCCACTTTGTTTCCGGCGGCGTTCTTGATGTGCTTGTAGAAAAACTGCGTCGTAATGAAGAAGGTCTGGTTCGGATTCAAGAAGCGGATCCAGACATTGCTGTCGGCGCCGAGCACCAGATTGATCGAATCACGCAGCCGACGTCCGCCGGTGAGTCCGCTGCCGCCGGGGAAGGTGCCGGTCTTGCCTCGCGCTCCGAATAGGAACGGGTCGAATTGCTCTTGCGAGTAAGCCGCCTCGTCCTTGAAATACGCCAATTCCGAACGGATCACGCTGTATAGGGCGGGCACGGCGAAGGAGCTGGTTGTGCCGAAGACTTGCGTTCGAGGTGCACTGAGGAAGACGTGTACGGGAGAGCCGCAGTTGTGGCGCGTCGGGTCGTTGCTCAGATACGGCGGCAGCGTGGTGCTTGGACACGGCAGGCTATCGTCGAACGAGGTCTGCGGAATTGCGGCTCGGGTGAACAGCTCGCCGGCGGGCGTGTCGAAGTAGGTGCTCAGATACGCCAGGCTGAAGGTCGCGTCTTGCCAATTGAACTGAAACCTCGCGCCGCCGCGCATCTCCTTCGCTGTGCGGCTCGGGGTGTCGAAGTATGTATGGGTTGTTGTGGTCCCGGAGCCGAAGCTGGGCAGGGTCCACGGCGAACCCGGTGGAATCGCCGGGCTGAATCCGACCCGGTTGTCATCCGCTACGAAGCCTTCGAGGAATGCCTCGTCGACCGGGCCGAGTGTGCCAATGCCATAGGTCACACGCAGCATGTCGAGCGGCACGCGCCGCTCATCGAGTGGAATCAGGAAGCCGCCGAAGCTGGCGTCCAGCGGGTTGATGTGGTCGAGCAGCTGGAAGGCGTCGTCTTCCCCCCAGGATAAGACCTGGCGCCCGAGTCGGAAATAGACGTTGCCGAGATTCGCTTCGACGTAACCGAGGAAGAGCCGCTCGCGGTGCACGGCCCGGCTGCGCAAGGTTTGCCGGATGGCGGCAACATCGGGAGCGGTCTGATTGGCGGCCGGTAGGCGCAGGTAGAGAAGCTTCTTGAACTCTTCGGCCGTGCTGTATTCGCGCGGCCCCCAGTTGTAGAGGCCGTCCCCTTCGGCGCGCAAGGTGAAGTTGAAGCCGAGGTCGCGCACGCGAAACGGCAGATCGTTGACGAGGTTGAACGGGCCGACCCCCTGCTTGAGCAGGCGATCGAGCTTGAGGTTGAGCTCGCTCTCGAGAAAGATACGATTCTGCCGCAGGTGCCCGGCAGCGGACGGCGGGAACGTCGCGGAGAAACCTTCGACGACGCGCCCTTGTGCGCCGTGCATCGGCACACCGTCGCGCGTCGCTTGCGTTCCAACCCGAGCGTTGACGTAGGTCCTGACGCCCAGCCGCACATCGCCATCGCTGTCGAGATTCACGGCAAGGGCTGCGGCGGCGTAGGTCAACGCGCCGAGCACCACCATCGTGCGGAGTTTCGTGTGCGGCCCGAAATGGTTCATTCACGACCTCCCAATCGTCTCTGACCCGTCGCTTGCCTGTGAGCGGCTGCCTTACTTGTGCCGGCTGTTGAATGTCAAACGGCACGGTGAGGCAGGGTCCTTCGCCCGCATGGGAAGGTTGCGCCAACACTTTTTCGGTGCGGGTGGTTGGGGGGTTTTGGGTGCAGAGACCGGGATCGATCACGTTCAAGGCGAAACTTCGAAGGCGCCAATGTCGCACGTCGAAGTGCCGTTGAGATCGCCATCGAGTGGCCTTGCGACGCCGCGTTGATCGGCAGCGGGGCAGTTAACGTTGTCGCCGGCGTCGATCGCCGGGCTGCTGGCGAGCAGCGCTTGTGTCCACGTTGGCCCGCCGTTCGCAGCCAAAGGACCGATCACCGGATTGATGCCGACCATGTCACCGTTGGCGGCAAGCGAGCAGGTCGCATCGCTCGACAGGTTGTGGCCGCTGGAGCTGAGCGGGTTGCCGCTGCAGTTGTGCGGCAGGTTCGCAGCGACCAAGGTGTTGTGCAGCGTCACGCTTCCGTTGTTGAGGATGCCGGCGCCGTCGCTGGCGTGATTGGCGGCGATGGTGACGTTGTTGAGGTTCGTGATGGGTGTCAGGGAGCTGAAGAGACCGCCGCCGACCTTGCTGTAGTTGCTGCTGAGGGTCGAGTTTTCAACGTGCAGCTCGGCATAGGTGAACACGCCGCCGCCGATCTTGCGCGCCCGGTTGCGATGCAGCAGCGTCCCCTCGACCTGCGCGATACCATCCTGATGGAAGAGGCCGCCGCCGCTGTTGCCGGCGCTGTTGTACTCGAGTGTCGAGTCGTTGATCTGCAGAGTGCCGGTGTTGTGGAAGATGGCTCCGCCACAGCCCGAGGCGCGATTGCGGCTCAGGACGACCTGATCGAGGCTGGCGTCGCCGTTGTTGAACAAGCCGCCGCCGAAAGCGCAGCCGCAACCCAGGGCGCGGTTGCTGGCCAGGGTCGTGCGCAGGAGAGTCAGTGTTCCATTGTTGAAGATCCCGGCCCCGAGCCCGCCGTCGATACGTTTGACGCGGTTGGCAGCGATCAGGGCGTCGCTGACCGTCAGCGTGCCGTCGTTGAGGATCGCTCCACCGTAATCGGCGCTGCCGTTCTTCATTGCGGTGCCGGAGATCGACACGCTGGCGCCGATCTCGACGTGCAGCAAGCGGTTGCGGCGATTGCCCCGTACCGCGCTCAAGCTGGCGCCGCTTCCGTGGATCGCCAGCTCGCTGCCGATGTCCAACTCGCCGAGCGTCAGCTTCAGGGGCGATGCGGGCAGCTCGACGACATCGGGGCCGGAGAGGGCATTCGCCTCCTCGACCGCGGCTCGCAAGCTGCACGTACCTACCATTGTGGCGCAGACGCCGTCTCCGGGCATCATGTCCGGTGCATCGGAGACCGTATTGACCTGGAAGGTCAGTGCCCAGGTCGGCAGGGTGCCGAGGCTGAGCACGGTCGCAACGGACAAGGCAAGACGGCGCAAGTTCATCGCGCCGAAGATAGGTCATGACCGTGCCTTAGGCGAGGGGAACTTTCGTCAATGGAAGACTCGATCCAGGCTGCGGTACTGGATTGCTTCGGCGACGTGTGTAGCGGTGATGTCGGTGCAGGCGTCGAGGTCGGCGATGGTACGTGCGACCTTCAGGATGCGCGTATAGGCGCGGGCGCTGAGACCGAGCTTGGTCATCGCCGACTCGAGGAGCTTCTCGGCCGGCGCATCGGGTTTGCAGTGACGGCGCAGATCGCGTGCCGCCATCTGCGCGTTGCAGAAGAGAGAGCGGCCCTGAAAACGCGCGAGTTGACTTCGGCGCGCCGCATCGACGCGGGCGCGAATCGTCGCCGACGACTCACCGCTGCTACGATCGGCGAGATCCCGATACTGTACGGCGGGTACCTCGACTTGGATGTCGATGCGGTCGAGGAGCGGTCCGGAGAAGCGCGTGCGGTAACGTTGGGTTTGTCACGACGAAAGCTCGCACAGAAGCTCGCTGTAGACGTTTCGAGCGTCGACAGCTGGGAGAGGCAGCGATCAAAGCCCGCGGCGGATTCGATGGCCCGTCTCCGATCTCTCCTCGATGAGGGATGGAAGAACGATTGAGATGCCAATTGTGCAGTTCTGACCCCGGCCCCCCTGTCGTGGGCTGGCGAACAGCGATGCTCGACGAGGTCAGCACGCGAGCAGTATACGACGATGCGAACCGCGCTGCGAAGAAAATCAATCAACGCCCGTCGCCCGTCGCACAACGCCCGTCGAGATCTGCGGATTCGGATTTTCAACCATCACGCCGTCGCCGCTGAGTTTGCCGCGGTGCTCAGGTGCGTCAACGGACTACGAAGACCCCATTGACCCCCGCTGCGCGCTGCGGCTTCACAGCGGTTACGACGGTTCGAACGGGTCTGGCGTGAGCTCGTTAGACCGCCAATTCGGCTGCCGAAACTGCAGCTCTAAGGACAGAAATCGGAGTGCAGAGAACCAGCGCCCGACTGTCCAGCTGAACCCCAGGTCCTATCTATGCGTCACGTTGATACAACCCCCACCGCTCGAAGGATCCGCAGTAGCAAGCAAGCCAAAGCCACATACGACGCCGCAACCAGAGTTGCCACCCCAGCGTAGAATCCAGCGACAGAACCCGGTCCATCACTTCGCACTTCCAAGATACGAACTGCCACCCAAACGGCCACGCCCATTATCAAGGGCGAAACCGCACCCACGCGAAGATACGTCTGCGAAGACCGTCCCCTCAAACACCAGAAAGCCACTGCAGCAAGAACAATATACAACCAACCGAAGTACAAAGCTGCGCTGAGCAGTAAACCCAACGGAGCTTCTAACCAACGTGGCGGGTTGTAGCCTATTGTCGAAAGTCCGCTCTCCAAGAGCGTGAGTACGATCGGAACCCCTAGAGGTAAGAGAGTGGCGGCGCGAAAATACCGGATTGTGGTTATGTTCATTTGGAACATTGGCGGTAGCACCGTAGTAGGGGCAGGAGAGGGATGTACCCCTGTCGCCCGATTTCTCGCAGGTAGCAGTAGGCGTGTGCTGAGTTGTTGCTCGCACCCAAGTCGTATTGGTCTACCAAGCAGCAGCGGACTCCTTGCGACCACGGATCGTTTCCCGCGCAGGTACAAAAGCAGGCGGCATTCGCGCCGACGTAGGTATCGTTCGGTCCATAGCGTTGGCATTGAACTGACCCCGGCCCCCCCTTTCAATGGTCCCCAGGACCCCATTCTGACGCCGACCCGCGATCGGAATCCTATTGCTCAAACACCGCTTTTGCCTCAACGTCGCCCTCGGTCGATTGGAAAGCGAAATAGCCCACACGAATAGGACGATCGGTCTCGTACAGCACGATAGCCGATCGGTCGTGCGAGCAGCGCCATGTTGTGATGCTCTCCAGGCGGTTTGTGAGACATTGCCCGTAGGTCCGCTCGATACTGTATCTCGCCACATCACCAGTTACGGTGTCAGGATAGATGAGCATCGCAGCGACATACCGCCCGCCTTCAATGTCAGCTTGAATAGAAATTGGGCTCACCTCAGTCGGTTCATCAATCTCCAAAAGCACGAGGGGCGTCTCGACCGAGCTGCCAACGACGCCTCGATTCAAGAGGCGTATGCCTCCCCCTGGGGTCCGTTCGGGCATAGGTCGAACGGAGGGAGAGCGAGCCAATGGTGCGCACGATAAGCCGACAGCACTCAACAGAGAAGTCGCCAAGAAAATCGACCTATGAAGTATATGACTTCGCATAGCCTCAACCTTTCAATCAGTCACCAGATAACGAGCCGCAGATTAGATCGCATTGCTTTCCTCCGTACGCCTTGCAGGAGCACTCGCAGATCCCCTTAGGTGTCAACTTCGCCGCGCCCTCGCACTGCTTGCACTCATCTTCGCATTTGGTGTTGTCCGACGCATAGACGCAGTGACAAGCACAGCGGTCTGCAACGTCGCTCAGTTTGGTGCAGGTCTCGGAATGGTATTCAATGACGGTGTTGTTGAAGCCGAGCAGAACGGTATTAAGAGAGATTGCGCCGAGTTCTTCGAGGAATGTGCCACGCGGATCGATGCGATTGACGGAGTCGCTCAGCACATAGCCGTACAAATTGTATTCGCCGCCACTGAATCGAATCGGATCCTTTGAGGTCACTGTTCCCGCCGACCCGGTTCCGCGCGAAGCAATCGTACTTCGGTGGTGCAGTTTCGACGCTGACGCGCGTCGGCAGTTGACGCGAGCGTGGGTTTCCCGCTGTGCCGCCGGGAAGCGAATTGACGGTGAGCAGTGACGCGGTGCAGGCGCGTGCGAGCGGCTCAGAGAGTGTGTCACTATTGCGGCAATCGCCGGTGCCGGTGCCTCGCTCGGCTCTTTGGTCGCCGCGCCTTCCACGGCGTGGCTTGTATCACGGAAGCCACGCACGCCGAACCGCGAAGAAGCGGTGCGGCAGCCGAACCTCCGGGCGTAGTTGATAATTGGCTGGCTGTCCGATACGCATCGGTACACGGAGGACACCATCGTGCACTACCCCGTCATCGTCCGTGCCGAAGCCGGCAACCGCTACGTAGCCCGCCCGGTCGGCCTGCCCGAGATCGAGGCCGAGGCCGCCACGGAGCAGGAAGCGATCGACGCGGTACGCCACAAGCTAAGGACTTGGCTCGGAACGGCGAAGCTGGTTCAGGTTGACGTTCCGGAAGCAGCTTCTGCAAACCCCTGGCTCGACTTCTTCGGTTCCTCGGCCGATGACCCGGACTGGGAGGAGTACCAAGCGGAGCTCAAGCGCATCCGCGAGCAAGCCAACGCGGAATGATCCGCTACCTGCTCGACACCGACCATCTGAGTCTTAGCGAGCGTGGCGATGCGAGAGTTCAGCGCCGCCTTCTCGTGTTCGGCCCCGATCAGGTGGCAATCAGCGTTGTCAGCGCCGAGGAGATGATTCGCGGCCGACTGGCCGTGCTGGCTCGACACAGCGAGGGCGAGCGGCGCGTGCAAGCACACCGCAAGTTCCTGGCCACCTTCCGTTTCTTGCACGGCGTACAGATCCTCGACTTCGATCTCGATTGCGAGAAGACGTTCACCGAGTTGCGTCGTCAAAAGATTCGCATCGGCAGCCAGGACCTGCGCATCGCCGCCACCGCGCTCGTGCATGAATGCACGCTGGTCACGCGCAATCGCACCGACTTCGCTCGCGTTCCCGCGCTGCGCCTCGAAGATTGGTCGGTCAGTGCGTAGGGCTGCTGCGCTGCTACAGTCCTGATCAATCGTTAGTTCCGGACTCGGACGGAGTGACGCTGAGCTGAACTTCCTTCCCGTCTTCGTCCACGATCCGCGCACCGCTGAGCAACTTCTTCAGAATAAGCAGCTGGTAGGGCGCTTCCCTTACTGACTTCACTTTGAACCTCT
>JACQEN010000142.1 GCA_016200585.1 Deltaproteobacteria bacterium | reverse complement strand
GCATCGGTAACGTAGTCAACGCTCGAGGCTACCGGATGCGGCGCCGATCGGCAGCGCCTTCTCGAGCTCCGCACGTTCACGGTTTGGAGGTGACGCTGGATTGTGCCGGCGTCGCCTTTACCGTCCCACGCCACCACGCTGCCAGCGCCGCCCACCCGCTGCGTCGATCCCAGCCGTCGACACCGTTGTACCAGCGGATGCCGATCTCCTGGGCGCGCGGACTCTTCGCGGCGATGGCGAACCACAATGGAGACGACCAGCCGTAAAACAGTCGGCTGCTCATTTCCAAGCGACGCAGCTTCTTGCCCAACCAGGAATCGGCAACATCGCGTTCATAGGCTGCGAAACTGAAGTCGCTCGTCGCCAACGCATTGGCCGCTCGAGCGGCGGCACGCCGGCCATACTCGAGGGCGTAGGAAATCCCCTCGCCCATGAGCGCATCGACCCCGGCGGCATCACCGGCCAGAAGTACGTGTGGCGCTGCGATGCGTACCGAGCGACCGTACCAGCGAATCGGAAACGACTTGATGGGCCAGTCGCCCGACGCCCCGAGACGATCCAACTCCTCCTTCAACAAGCGGTACAGCAACGCCCCGCTGCCCGCTGCCTGCACGCTGTACACTCCGATGTTGGCGTGCGGTCGCCCGGCGATGAGACACGGGAATGCCCAAACATAACCGCGCAGGCCGGCCGGTACCGCGGTAAAGCTGAAGTCGTAGCGTTCGGCGCGATGGCCACTCCAATCGATCCGGTCCTGTGGTACGTCCGTCATGATCGCCTTGCCGACGCACTCACGACCGGCCGGCACAAGCTCACGCCGAACCATGCTTCCGGAACCGTCGGCGCCGACCACCACTCGCGCGTGGTAGCTGCCGCGCTCGCTTTCGACGCGTACCCCGTCGCCCTCGCGAACCAGCGCGGTCACCTTCTCGTCCTCGCGAACCTCAACCCCGCGCGCCCGACAGACCGCGACGAGAGAGGCATCGAACTCGTCGCGCCGAACCACGCGGCACAGCTCGTGTCCCTCGTACTCGACCGTCCTCCCCGGAACATCGACCCGGGCGCGATGCGCAAGAACGTTCGGTACGCTCAACGGCACATCGAGCTGGCGCAGGCAATCCAGCGAATGAGGAATCAGGCCGCCGGCACAAACCTTCGGACGTGGATGATGGGCCTTCTCCAACACCAACACTTCACCGGCCAATTCCGGGTTCAAGCGTTGTAGCTCCAGAGCCGAGGCGCTCCCGGCGGGTCCGGAGCCGATGATGATGATCGGTCGTCGTTCCATCCCGGCTCGCCTCACTCGCTCCTACCGGCCGGCTGGACTACGCCAGCCGCGGCCGAATGTTGTCGTGTACCCAGCGGACGATTTCCTGTGCCGTGGCACCCGGAGTGAAGATCTCCTTGAGGCCCAGCCGCTTCAACTCGGCAACGTCCTCTTGTGGAATAATGCCGCCGCCGAAGAGCGCTACATCGTCGAGACCGCGTTCTTTGAGCAATTCAATCACGTCGGGGAATAGGGTCATGTGCGCGCCCGAGAGAATGCTCAGGCCAATTGCGTCGACATCCTCCTGCATCGCCGCAGCGACGATCATCTCAGGCGTTTGGTGCACGGCATCAGACGTACGCCGGATCACGGTAGACGCCGAAGACCTCGCGGAAGACGTCGCACACTTCTCCCACCGTCACCTCGTTCTTAACCGCCTCGATGATCACCGGCATCAGATTGCTACCGTCTTTTGCGGCGCGCCGCACGGCGGTTATCGCCGTTTGAACAGACGCGCTGTTGCGTGCTGCCTTGCGTTCGCGCACTCGTTGGACCTGTCGCCGTTCGACGTCGTTGCCGATCCGCAGCAACTCGAGCGGCGGTCCTTCCTCCATCTGATACCTATTGACGCCGACCATCACTTTTTCCCCGGCATCCAATTGTTGTTGATAGCGGTAGGAAGCTTCGGCAATCTCCTTTTGCGGATAGCCGATTTCGATGGCGCGAACGATTCCTCCGAGCTCGTCGATGCGCCGGATATAGTCGAAGGCTTCAGCCTCCAGCCGGTCCGTAAGCGCTTCGACGGCATAGCTACCGCCAAGTGGATCGACGAAGTTGGTCACGCCGGTCTCCTCGGCGATGATCTGCTGCGTGCGCAGAGCCACCAGAACCGCTTGCTCGCTCGGCAACGCCAGGGTCTCGTCCATCGAGTTGGTATGCAGGGACTGCGTGCCGCCGAGCACACCGGCAAGAGCTTGAACGGCGACGCGCACGATGTTGTTCAGCGGCTGTTGCGCGGTCAGGCTACAACCGGCGGTTTGCGCATGCGTTCGCAGCAACCACGAGCGCGGATTCTTCGCGCCAAAACGTTCGCGCATGAGCTTGGCCCACATACGACGCGCCGCCCGCAGCTTGGCGATCTCCTCGAAGAAGTCGCTATGGATATTGAAAAAGAAGGACAAGCGCGGGGCGAATTCATCGATGTCGAGACCGCGTTCAACCGCCGCCTGGACGTAGCCGATGCCGTCGGCCAGGGTGAAGGCCAGCTCTTGTGCGGCGGTCGAGCCGGCTTCGCGGATGTGGTAGCCCGAGATCGACACGGCATGCCAGCGCGGCGCCTGGCGCGTGCAAAACTCGATCATGTCGACGATCACCCGCACCGAAGGTTGCGGCGGCGAGATCCACTCCTTTTGCGCGATGAACTCCTTGAGCATGTCGTTCTGAATGGTGCCGCCGAGCTTCGAAAGCGCGATGCCACGGCGTTCGGCGGTCGCAAAGTACATTGCCAAAAGAACGCTGGCACTGCAGTTCACGGTCATCGACGTGGTGACCTCGTCGAGCGGAATGTCGGCGAACAACGTTTCCATGTCGCTCAGGCTGGACACGGCAACGCCTTCACGCCCGACTTCGCCGCGGGCACGCGGGTGATCGGCGTCGTAACCCATCAACGTGGGCATGTCGAAGGCGGTCGACAAACCGTGCTGGCCCTGGCCGAGGAGAAACTTGAAGCGCTCGTTGGTGTCCTCGGCCGCGCCGAATCCTGCGAACTGGCGCATCGTCCACAGCTTGCCGCGGTACATGCTGGGGTAGACGCCGCGCGTAAATGGGTACTCTCCTGGATGCCCCAGGCGCTCGTCGTAGGGTTGCGCAGCGCTATCTTCTGGTGCGTAGAGGGGTTCAATCTCGGTATCGGAAATCGTCGTGTAGCGTTGCAACCGGTCGCCGTCTTTCGGGTAGACGTTTCGGATCCACTGCGCCTTCGAGCTAGCCATGTTGCCTCCCAGGAAGAATGCGACCGCGGCGCTCGCCGCGTCCTTTGATCAAACCGCGGGCAACGCGAAGCCAGTCGCTAGGCACCAGAACCCGCACCTGTCCGAGGGCACAAAAGGTCAGCGGTTGCGCGCCAAAGCGATTGCTGTCGAGGACGCACGGCACACCGTACTGCTCGAGGAATCCCTTCACGACGTGAGCCTCGGCTTCGACCGGAGTCGCATAACACGACTCCCAGGCAATCCGCTCCGGCATCATTTCCCGCGAAACGTTGCCGGGCGTTTTTGCAGAAAGGCGCGCATGCCCTCGCTACGGTCATCGGTCGAAAACGCAACCGCAAAAGCTTCGGCTTCAAAGCGGCAACCATCCTCCAGATCGACGTCGCTGCCGAGATTGATCGCCGCCTTTGCCTGCTGCATGGCAATCGGCGCTTTGGCCGCGAGTGCCTGCCCCAGCTGGCGGGCGCATGGCATCAGCTCGGCTGGAGCTACGACCTGATCGCACAATCGCAGGCGCAGAGCTTCGTCCGCTCCAAGCATTTCGCCGCCGTAGATGATCAGTCTGGCTGCGCCCACACCGACCCGACGCGGCAGTCGCTGCGAGCCGCCGAAGCCCGGAAGAATTCCCAGATTGATTTCCGGTTGGCCGAACTTGGCGTTGCTCGAGGCAAGGATGATGTCGCAGGCCATCGCCAGCTCCAGTCCGCCACCCAAGGCGAAGCCGTTGACTGCCGCAATCACCGCCACCGGCAGTTCTTCAAGTTGGCGCATCAACGCTTGTCCGACACGGGCAAAATGCCGCGCCTCGACCGCCGACATGGACTGCATCGCCGCAATATCGGCCCCGGCAACGAAGGCCCTATCCCCGGCGCCGGTGAGAATCAGGCAACGGGCATTGCGCTGGTCGCGTACGGACCCGACCAGTTGCCCAAGCTCTGCGAGCGTCTCCGGGTTCAGGGCGTTCAGTGCTCTGGGTCGATTGATGCTGACGACCAGCAACGGCCCATCTTCTTCAACAAGCAGATTCTTGTATGACACGCTTCTCAATACTCCGGTTTCAGATCAAAGCGATGTGTCGCTTCGATGAAGCGCATAGTGTGGGTCCGCGACCGCATCACCAGCGAATTGCTCATGGCACCGCCTTTGAAAAAGCGTACGCCGCGCAGTAGGTCGCCACTCGTCACGCCGGTGGCGGCAAACATGACGCTACCGCTCGCCATGTCTTCGGCCGAGAATTTGCGGCTCAAATCGTTCAAGCCAGCGGCTCGACAACGGCTCGCCTCATCGTCGTTGGAAGGCTGCAAACGCGCTTGCATGTCGCCGCCGCTGCAACGGATCGCGGCAGCAGTCAAAATTCCCTGCGACGCCCCTCCCGTTCCAATCAACATGTCGATACCGGCCTCGGGCTTGGTCGTCGCGATTCCCGCCGCGACATCGCCGTCCGCCAACAGCTTGATTCGCGCGCCGGCTTTGCGAATCTCACCAACCAGCTTCTGATGACGCGGACGATCGAGCACCGCCACCGTCAAATCGGCGACGTAGACCGACTTCGCATCGGCCAGGGCGCGCAGATTTTCAGTCGGCGATCGATCCAGATCGATCGAGCCGCGGCCTTCGGGGCCGACGACAATCTTCTCCATATACGTGTCGGGGCAGCGCAAGAATCCGCCGCGTTCGGCAAAGGCCATGATCGCCAGCGCATTGAATCCCCCGGTGGCGCAAATCGTAGCCCCTTCGAGAGCATCGAGGGCGACGTCGATCTCCGGACCGTCGCCGTTTCCGACTTTCTCGCCGTTGTAAAGAATGTCGCTGGCTCCCGACTCGCCTTCGCCAACGACAATCGTACCTTCAATTGAAATCGATCGAATCGCCTTGCGCATCGCCTCGGCTGCCGCCCGATCGGTGCCGGCGATATCGCCGCGACCCATCAATCGCGCCGCAGCCAACGCTGCTGCTTCAGTGACCCGTACCGCTTCCAGTGCCAAGTTGCGATCCATAACCCCTCAGCTCCGCAACGGTTTGTTTATCCAACTTTGGGTCATTCCGCCAGCCGCGGAGACCCATCCATGCCTCAGGGGCACCCGTTGAGCGCGTTATTCACGGCAGCGAGGATCTCGTCGATGGTCACTTGGCCGTCACCGTTAGAGTCACCTGCCGGACACGCCGAGGGGGGTACGATCTCAAGGGCGATGTTCACCACCGTCAACAGCTCATCGATCGTCACCTCAGAATCGCCGCCACAATCGCCGGTACAAGACGGCGGCACGGTAGGCGTGTTGCTGGGAACGTCGGTCGCGCTAGGGGTCGGCGTCGATGTTTCCGTCGCCGACGGAGTATCGGTCGCGGTCGACGTATTGGTCGGAGTGTCCGAAGGTGTTGGCGTGGCTGTCGGTGTCAGCGTCGCGGTTTCCGTCGCCGACGGAGTATCGGTCGCAGTCGACGTGCTTGTCGGAGTTTCCGAAGGTGTTGGCGTGGCCGTCAGCGTGGGCAAATCGGTCAACGTCGGCAGCGGGGTGTCGGTGAACACCGGAGTTGGCGTCACGGAAGGTGACTCCGTCAACGTCGGCAAAGGGGTGTTGGTCGGCGAGCCGGTTGGCGCGGCCGTCGCGGCGCTGGTGGGAGTGCGCGTCGCCGTAGCGGTCCGCGTTGGAGTCTGCGTTGGCGTCGCGGTTGGAATCTCCGGCGGTGTAGGACACAAGCATCCAAGTTGCGGGTCGCACGTCAGGCACGGCAGCCCGAGCGGGCAGGTTTCCGTCTGGCACAGCGAGGAGCAACCGTCGCAGTTGACGCGGTTACCGCCATCGCACGTCTCGGGGTACTCGACGATACCGTTGCCGCAAACCGGGCACGGGTCCAGACAATCTTTGACCACGGTCGCGGAACACGTGTCCATCGGACTGAACGTCGGAGCCGGCAACGCTCCGCCGCTGCGAATGATCGGCGGTTTGTCCTTACGGTGCACGATCTCTATCGATCCGTCGGCCCCGCCGGCGAACGATTTTGTCGCACTCACGACCCCGTCAATCCGCAGCTGTTCGCGTGCCGTCAATTGGTGGCTGCCGCCGGTTCCCGGTGCGCGAGCCAGGACCGAACCGCTTGAAGTAATGGTTACGTCACAACCCGAGAGCGCGGTCGTACCACCGTCACCGCACCCCTCTACGATCCCGCACGGTCCACCGCCGGCCGTGATGGTGTCCTGGACGATCAGCGCACCAAGGCCATCCAAACCTGCCGACACCTCGATGTTGCCGCCGGCGCCACCGTTGTCGTAGCCGCGCGCATCGATGCCGCCGCCCAAAGTAACAGGTCCGCTGGCGTCGACACAAGCGTCGCCGCCCATGGACCCGCCAGAAACATCAAGGAGGGCGGCTGTCGTAATGCCTTGGTCGATCTCGATATCAAGCGCCCCGCCCACACCCTGACCACCGTTGGTTCGGGCAGAGATGGTCGCGCCAAACATCACCGTCAGCGATCCATTGTCGACGGTGATATCAATCTCGCCGCCGTCTCCGTCGGGGCTGCTGCCTTCGGCAAATACGTCGGCGTTGGTGCCGAACGTAACGTTGCCGTAGTCGGCGTGCACACAAAGCGTTCCGCCATCGCCACCAGCGGTCGGATCAAGCTCGCCACCCCGCATGAGGATTTGACCAAGGATCTGAACGTTGTGCCCCGCCTCGATGGTGACGGTTGCTCCGGAACCGCTCTCGCCGGTCGCACTGCCGACCACGCCATGCATGATCACGTCTCCACCGCCGTACAGACACACGGTTCCGGCGTCGTTCCCGCTCACGTCCATCCCCACGCTCGCCGCCCCTGAGTCGCCCAGGTTGAGCGTACCGCTGGCGTAAAGCTCGATGTCACCTCCGCCGGTCAACGCCTGGTTGCCTCCGGTCGCTGAGATTTGCGATTGCGGATCGCTCGTGAGGTCACCGCCGGCGGTGATCTTGATCGTTCCCCCGCCGGCATTTACGGTCAGGTTGTCGGCATTGACGCGCCCGTTGATGCTAACCGAGCCACCGGCGTTCACGATGACCGTGCCAGCCTGCCCATTGGCGGACACATCGATGCGCGAACGCGTCGTGCCGTTGCGCTGCATCGAGAATCCGTTGGCAACATCGATCTCGAGCCTCCCGCCGGCATTCGAAGGGGCGGCAGCACCCTGCCCACGCCCATCGATAAAGGCCCCCGTCGCCGCATTTGCCTGCATCGTCAGGCTGGCCGCCTGCACCGTCACCGTACCGGACCCAAAATTAAGCCGTGCCCCGGCTGCCATGACGACATCGCGGCTGCCGAAGTCGAACATGCAAGGACTGCCGACGGTGTATGTCTTGGTGATGGTACAAATGCCCGAGGCCGGACAGCTCGCCTCCTGCGCCACGATGTCCGCCACCGTACACACTGTCTGCGCTTGCCCGACGCCAGCGGTCGCGATCGCCGCAAAGCTCAACAAAACAAAAGAATACGTCACAGATCGCACGATTTTCTCTACTCCCCGAGGCTGTTTTCGATTCGTATCACGGTCGACTTCGCACGCACCACGGCGAGTCGATCGATCTCGCGCAACGCTTGGCGCAGATTCTTCTCGCGCGCATGATGCGTCCGGATGACAATCGGCACCGCAGCCCTGTGCTCGCGCTCGCGCTGCACCACGGCCGCAATCGAAATCTGGTGGCGGCCGAGAATTCCGGAAATGCGCGCCATCACGCCCGGCCGGTCGACAACCATGAAGCGCAGATAGTATTCCGAATCGAGCGCCGACATCGGATGAATCGTAACGGCCCGTTGCTGCGCACATGGATAGCCGAGGGGGGCGATGCGACCGCGGCAACCCTTCAAGATGTGACGGCCGGCTTCGATGAGGTCGCCGACTACGGCGGTCGCCGTCGGCATCATGCCGGCCCCGAGACCGAAATAAAAGCTCGATCCCAGCGCCTCACCTTGTACGGCAATCGCGTTGTAGGCGCCGCCGACATCCGCCAGCAGATGCCTTCGCGGCACCATCGTCGGGTGCACCCGTGCTTCGACCTTCCTTCCATCCTGCTTGGCGATTGCGAGAAGTTTGATGACGTAGCCAAACTCGCGCGCGAAGCTAATGTCAAGTTGGCTAATTTGACGAATCCCCTCGACCGGTATGTCGGCGAAGCGCGCCCGGACGCCGAAGGCAAGCTGGATCAGTAGCGTCAATTTGTGCGCCGCGTCGATGCCGTCCACATCGTAGGTCGGATCCGCCTCGGCCAATCCTTGTCTTTGAGCCTCGCGCAGCACCGCATCGAATTCGCCGCCCTGTTCGGTCATGGTGCTCAAGATGTAGTTCGAGGTGCCATTGACAATTCCGTAGATTGCGCGATTCCTGTCACCAGCCAGCGCTTCGCGCAAAGTTCGTATGATCGGAATCCCACCTCCGACACTCGCTTCATAGCCGACGTCGACGCCTGCCCGCTCGGCTGCGCCAAACACCTCGGCTCCGTGGACGGCGAGCATCGCCTTGTTGGCCGTCACCACACTCTTGCCGTTGGCAATCGCCCGCAGAACGAAGCGCCGGGCTGTATCGTAGCCGCCCATCAACTCGACGATGATGTCCAGACTCGGATCGTCGAGCAACGATAGAGCATCGTTCGTCAAGACGCCGCTCGGCAGTCGGATGCCGCGGTCGCGCTTCGTATCGATGTCGGCAATGCGCGCCAACGTCAAGCGTGCGCCCAAGCGGCTACGAATCTGCGCTTGATTGCGTTGCAGCAACTTGAATACGCCGGTCCCAATCGTGCCGAAACCGATCAGGCCGACACGGATCTCGTGTTTCATCCGCCCTATCTCCCTTGCGGCTCGCGTTCGGTCGACACACCGCTGATGCACCGCATCGGTTCGCCTCGAACCGCTTGCGTTTTTCCGACAAAAAGTTTGCGCACGATAAAGCAATCGACGCAGTGACGCAATTCACTTCGTCGCCACTTCTCGTATCGTTGGAAACGCCGGCTGACCGCATAATTTTCGCTTGCTTTCGAGGATACCCGTCCGTATTGTCCGCCCCATCGGAGACGACAGGATAGGGACGGACCGCGCTGATTCCAGCACGGCTGGGGCAGGGTCCCGCGCATCGAGAGCAAGGAATCTGGGAGGAAACAGGAATGGCAGTTTTGGCGAAGCGGATGCGGATCGGGTCCGCGGCATTGTGCGTCGCCGGTATGGCGACCTTCGCAGTATTCTTCCATCCAACCGCGGTGCAGGCACGACCGGATCTCGTGCGTCCGCCTCGGGACCCCCGACCGACACCGCCGTCGCGCCCGACGCGACAACCTCGGGCCACCCGGCAGCCGGGACCGCACGATATTCCGTCTCCGACCGATACGCCGACGTCGACACCGCAAGACCAACCGACTCCGGCAGCAACGCCGACAGCAACGGCGACGGCAGCCATCGCACCGACACAAACCCCACCGATCGGCCCGCAGAGCTGCCCGGGAGTGCCGGTGACTTGCCCGCAACGCCCGGCCTGCGTCACCGGCAATCGTTTGGGGCAGCTCTACTATAGACTGCCGGTGCCGGATCCCATCGTGACGACGCGCGTCAGTGAGATGCGCCTCAATGCAAACTCGAACGGCATTGATCCAATCCACGAAACCGGATCATTCGCCTTGGTCGACAAGGACAATGTCACGGTGCTGCAGATGCCGCGACTGGACTTCGTGTCCGACGGCAACGGCGGATGGATCGCCCGCAACGAGCACGGATGGGTGAGTCTCGTCCCCAAGAGTGCCGGTAGCGGTTACTACTTCCAGCTCCAATACAACGACCCCAATTTTCCACCGGGCTACTTCAGCGTGGTCTATCAGATGTGTCTGAGCATCGGTGACGACGGGGTCTACGAACAGATCGTCTGCCAGCCGCACGCGCGCGACGCATTCCTCTGCCACAGCAACGGGCCGACTTTCTAGAGGCTTACTGCGCACGTAACCAAAAGGGCGTTCCGACCAGGTGTGGAACGCCCCTTTTGTTTTGGCGCCGCAACGCGTCGACGACACCTGCTGACCGCCGGCCGCGCTTCAGGCCTCGGACGGCGTCGCGTTCTTGTTCTCGGTTGTCTTGCGCGAACCGCGCTTGCGTCTCTCCGCGCTTGTCGTTTTCCCTGGCGTTGCTTTGCTCTTCGATTTCTTGGTCGCAGCCGACGCTTTCGCTGTCGGCGTCGGGGTAGCCTTAGGTTTGGCTTTTCGCGATGTCGGTCGTGACGAACGGCGGCGTCGCGAACTTCGGCCCGTCGCCGCGCCAGGTTCGGTCGCCTCGGAAGCGGGCTCTTCCCGCTGTGCGGCAGAGCCCGCTTCCTTGGCATGGTGTTCGATTGGCTGCTGGGTTCTGAGCCGCTGCGATCCGTGCTCCGCGCCCTCCGCCGATCCGCTTTCGGCGGGCATCGGCGGCTCATCATGCGACCGGGTGGCAGCAATCTCGGCGACCTCGGGACCCTTGTTCTTGGCAGAGAAGGTCGTGCCGGCGGAGTGTTCACTGGCAGATTGTTCGAGAGACGTGCCCGAGGCAAGTGCCGCCAGGGCCTCGCCGATCGCCGCCGCAGCCTGCTTGCCGCGTCCACGGCGGCGCCCGCGTCGACGACGGCGCTTGACGTTACGTTCGCCGCTCGCGGCGCTCCCGTTCCCTGGCGCACCCGCCACGGGCGCTTCCTTGGTTTCAGCTGCTTCTGTCGTCTCCGATGGCGCTGCGCTCGCTGCTTGCTCCGGTTCGCCGCTCGCCACCTGCTGCGCCGGCAGAGCAACGCCCCCCAAGCGCACGGCGGGCTGTTCTCCCGGGCCACCCTCGACGCGCGCTTTGACCTCGAGCTCCGACTGATGGGGCATCAAGTCAGGGCTGAGCACGACTTGGATCCGCGTCGCGTAGCGCCGCTCCAACTGCGCCAAGTCCTCCCGTTTCTGGTTGAGGAGATACATCGCCACATCGCTCGGAACCAAGACCTTCAGGAGGGCCGCGTCGCCCTGGGCGATGCGATTGTGGATCTTCCGCAAGGCTACGAGAGCCGCCGATTCGGTCGTCCGAACCAAGCCGTGGCCATCGCACATCGGGCAGGCGACGTACGACGTCGCTGCCGCGGCAGGGCGCAGCCGCTGTCGTGATACTTCGAGCAAACCGAAATGCGAGATGCGGCCCACTTCGTGGCGCGCCTTGTCCTCGAACATGGCGCCGCGCAGCGCCTTTTCCACCTCACCGATATGTTGCGGGTTACGCATGTCGATGAAGTCGATGACGATCAAGCCGCCGAGGTCGCGCAGACGCAGCTGCCGTGCAATCTCGACGGCCGCCTCGATATTCGTCTTGAACGCCGTTTCCTCCTGGCTCCCGCCACGCACCGAGCGCCCGGAATTGACGTCGATCGCGGTCAGCGCCTCCGTTCCGTCGATGACGATCGAACCGCCCGATTTCAGGGGTACGCGGCGCTTGTAGATCGATTCGATTTGCTGTTCGACGTTGAAATGCGAGAAGATCGGTTTGTCGCCCTGATAGAGCCGAAGCGCTTCTTCCTTCTCCGGCATGACATCGCGGAGAAACTCGCGGGCGCGTAGGAAGACGTCCTCGTTGTCGACATGAATTTCGTCGATATCCGGGG
>JACQEN010000141.1 GCA_016200585.1 Deltaproteobacteria bacterium | reverse complement strand
CCACGGGAAAGATCGGACTGCGCGCGGGCGATTCATTTCGGCTTTTTCTGCAGGAAAAAAATGGCGGAAAAGGAAAGGCGCTTCGTCGGGGTTTTGCGGAAGTATCGGGCGATGTGATTTTGGTGCAAGATGCGGATTTGGAATACGACCCAGGCGAGTATCCAAAGCTACTCCAGCCCATTCTCGATGGCAAAGCTGATGTCGTCTACGGCTCCCGCTTTACCGGTTCGCCGCGCCGGGTGCTGTTCTTTTGGCATGCCCTGGGCAACCACATGCTGACCTTCTTGTCCAATGCATTCACCAATCTGAACCTGACCGATATGGAAACCTGCTACAAGGTATTCCGAATCGATATCATCAGGGGAATGCGCCTACGTTCGAATCGTTTCGGTATCGAGCCGGAGATTACAGCGAAGGTTGCCCGAGCCCGGGCGCGTATCTACGAAGTGCCAATCTCGTACGCTGGAAGAAGCTATACGGAGGGTAAGAAAATCGGCTGGAAAGACGGTATCGCTGCCGTCTGGACGATCATCAAGTATTGGTTGATCGATGATCGCTGAGGGAGAGGATCTTCAACTCGAAATGACCAAGATATAGGCTGCCAATAGAGCGACAGCCAAATAGCCTAGGCGTAGTCCCCAAACGATCGCTTTTTCCTGATACGGACCGGTTTCAAACGTCATCATGGCTCCCGAGTACAAGCAAAGTCCATGCTCGGCGGGGAATCCCAACGTAATCTACCTTGCGCTCAGATGAGGTGACTGTCAACAATGACATCCCGTCTTTCGGGGATGACAATTTTGTCTGAGCAATCACCTGTCGGGTGTCGCGCTGACGTACCCCAGGGCTTCCATTGCTTGCCGCGCGGCGTCGGGAAGTTTCACGCTTGCGCGAACCTCTGAAGGTCGTTTCTGTTGCGCCGATCGGGTCAGGTCATCGAGTCGCTTGAGAAGATCGCCCTGTGATGCGGCTTGATGGGGCTGCAGCTCATGCGGGTCGGCGAGCAAGTCGAAGTACTGAGGCGGCGACTGTGGTGCCGCAACAATGACCTTGTCGGTCTTTCGAATGAGGGCGCGGAAGTGATGGGTCTCCAGATCGAGCTCGGCATACGCCTCGGAATCCATGGGCCTTCCGCCTAGTAAAGCGGGGCTAATGTCCCTGCCGGCGACCGGAGGTGCGTCTGTTGAGCCGAGCCGTAGTAGCGTCGGGAAGAGGTCGGCCAACTGGACAGGTTGGCTGTAGGTTTGGATCTCTACCCGGTGTGGCCATCGAACGATCAACGGGACGCGGATCAGCTCCTCGTAAAGCGAATGTCCATGGTCTCGTGCTCCATGCTCGTAGAACTCCTCTCCATGATCCGAGGTGGCAATCACAACGCTTTCGTCTGCGAGTTCAAGACGCTCGAGCGTGTCCAGGAGGCGCCCAAACTGCATATCGTTGAAGGCAACCTCGCCATCGTACAACCCGCGCAAGTGACGAATCTCGCGTTCAGGCGGGATCATTCCGAAAACGCCAAGACCGAGCATGCTCTTGAGCGACCCGTCGATGCTGCCGCTGTAGTCTGGATCGTAGCGCTTGTCGTAGGGCGCCGGAGGGGTATACGGAGCGTGTGGGTCGATGCTGAACACCAGTAGGAAAAACGGCTTGTGTCGATTTTCGTTGAGCCAGGAAATGGCCGCCTCGACGACCCGGTCGCCAGCCGCGATCAATTCCTGCGGCAAGATCGGCCGGACACCTTCTTGCGGCTGATAGAGCTCCGTGAAATCATCGAATCCCTTCGCAAACCCGAATGCTCGCCCGACATTTGGGTTGGCGATGATGGCAGCGGTGCGATACCCGCGTTGACGTAAGAGTGTGGGTAGGGACGGCATGTCCTGGCGCAAGCTGTCCATGCGGCCGACTGCGCCGTGCGTGCTCGGGTACTCTCCGGTCAGGAGCGAGCCCATCGAGGCTCGCGTCCATGACGCATTGGCATACGCCCGCTCGAATCGAGTTCCCGCCGCGGCAAGACGATCGAAGGCGGGAGTTTGCACCGCCGGATTTCCGTAACAATGCAAGGCGTCGGCCCGAAGAGTGTCGACGACGTAGACAACGATGTTGGGCGGCGGGCTCGAGCGGCAGCCACCTAGCGTCGATAGCAGCAGGGCCGCAGCAATACTGAAGTGCATCCTCAGGCGCGCCCATCGAGGAAGAATGATGGATGGAAGCGACATTTCAGAAGTCGTATCCAAAGGCGCGTAACCGCTCGCGTGCGGCGCTGTCCTTGATTGGGATCTCGGTGCGGCCAGACAGTCCATCTGAACGTGTCGCTGCCGCGCGCAATCGCATCAGTTGCTTCGCTCGGATCATCGCCAGGTTTGTGTTCTCGTGCGGGTCGGAGACAAGGTCGAACAGCAAGAATTGTCCTTCTGTGGTTTCGATGAGCTTGCTCGTTCCATCGATCAATGCCCGCCTGTGGCTCGGTTGAATCGCAGCGCCTACGAGGTCCGCATGCAGGGGCATCGGGCGTCGGCCGCCGACCAAAGACGTTCCGGGGAAGGCTGGGTCCGCGACATTAGCGAGCTCCAAGAGAGTACGACCCACGTCGTAGATTTGCACAAACGACTCGTTGGTTTGGGCGGCGCGTCTATCCGGCAAGACGACAAGTAGCGGAATGTGCAACAGCTCCTCATACAGGGTGTGCGCATGCAGATAGCGGCCGTGATCTCCCAACTCCTCGCCGTGGTCGGCCATAATGCAGATGATCGTCCGGTCGAGCACTGAAGGATCGAGTGAGTCGAAGAAACGGCGCAGTTGGTCGTCGAGGTGTGCAACCGCAGCATCGTAGAGGTCGGTTGCTTGGGCGACATCATCAGCCGATTGCACGATGCGCTCCCGAATTCGTTGGTTTAGAGGTCCACTGGCAGCGTCCGGGTCAACATTGCGCTGCCGCCAAAACGCTCGCAGTGTTTCGTTGGGCGGCTGGTAGGGCCAGTGCGGATCCATGTAGTGGAGGTAGAGAAACCAAGGACGGTTCTTCGGCACCGCTGACGAATCGGCAAGCCATTGCAATGCGGCGCGGTTCACTTGCTCGGCCGGTTGTTTGGGTGGAACCCGGAAGCCTTCGCTCCAGCCGGCGACGCCAATGTAGGTGTCGAAACCTTGTCCAAAACCCAGCTCGGGGGAGAGCACAGGGTTGGCGACGATCGCGGCGGTTGCGTAACCAAGGGCCCGAAAGCGCGCAGCCAGAGTCAATTGGTCTTGCGCTATGAACGCGCTCGCACCGGGCTGCAGCACGCGCGGCTCCTCCCCGGTAAACAGCGCCTCGATCGATGGGTTCGTCCACGACGTCACCGAGTGTGCGTGCGTGTACAAGATCCCCCTTCGCGCCATGGCATCGAGGTTCGGCGAGGTAGGGCGGTCGTAGCCATAGGCGCCGAGATGGTCAGCGCGCAAAGTGTCGACGACGATCAAGAGTACGTTCGGTTGCTGCTGTGGTTGTTGGCAGCCGACTTGAATCAACGCTGCCGCCAGCAAACCTGCAACAGATGTATTGCGGCGTCGACGGCGGGACGAATCCGTGCGCGCCGGCTTCAGCCTGTCCAATCGTCGCTCTCCTCAACGATGGTCAGAGGCCGCAGAAGTTCCGGTGCAAGGCTCTCGATGAAGCGTGACGGCTTGCCCATCACGAGGCCCACACCACGTTCGAATATGTGGATGGGGTACGAAACATAGAGCTCCCTCTTCGCACGCGTGGCCGCCACATACATGAGGCGTCGCTCCTCCTCGATGTCGTCATCGCGCATGCTGTACGTCGACGGGAAGCGACCCTCGGCAGCCCAAATGATGAAGACAGCCTGCCATTCGAGCCCTTTTGCTGAATGGATCGTAGAAAGCGTTAGCAGCCCTTCATCGGGGGACGTTGCCAGCACCTCGCCCACACTATCCGTTGGGGGTTCGAGTGCCATATCGACGAGCAGTGCTTCCAGTGTGTGGTAACGCGCGGCGATGGTCAGCAGTTGGTCGAGGTCCTTGCGACGCTTTGGGTAGTCATCCGCGTGGGCCTGCTTGAGCAGCGGCTCGTAGTAGCGCAGGATTTCTTCGAGTTGAGCTTCCGGTTCACGTTGTTGGTGAACGCGCCTGAGCAACCCGGCGAGCGCTTGCAAGGCAAGCGTGAAGCGGCGGCGTGGGAACGCCTCGAGGCGTTGAGCCACATCCGGCCCGCTCTTTATCCAGCGCATGATCTCCTCGCTGGCGCGAGGTCCGACCCCGTCGAGCAACAGGAGGATGCGAAGCCAAGAGACCGTGTCCTGTGGATTGTTGATGACTCTCAGGTGCGCTAGCGCATCTTTGACGTGCGCCGTTTCGATAAACTTGAATCCGCCTCGCTTCACGAAAGGCAGTTCGTATCGCGTCAGCTCGAGCTCCAAATCGAAAGCGTGAAAGCTGGAGCGGAACAGCACGGCAATATCGGACAGTGGAGTTCCTTCTTCACGAAGCTCGAGAATTCGCTGGCAAACGAAGCGTGATTGCAGGGCTTCCGTTGGTGTCGGAATCACCAACGGCGAGGGCCCGTCGGAACGCTTCGAGAACAAATGCTTGGTATGGCGTTCGCGGGCTCCGGCGATGATCGCGTTGGTTACATCCAAAACCGGTTGGGTGCTGCGATAATTCTCTTCAAGGACGATGATTCTGGTTCCCGGGAATAGGTTCGGGAAATCCATGATGTTGCGAAAGTTGGCGCCGCGAAACGAGTAGATACTCTGCGCGTCGTCGCCAACAGCCATGATGTTCTGGTGCTCGCTGGCGAGGAGACGGACGATATCGGCTTGGAGCAGGTTGGTGTCCTGGTACTCATCCACCATCATGTAGCGGTGGACTGACGAGAGGTGTTGGCGCGTCGCTTGGTTTTCGGCGAGCAGTTGGCGGAGCTTGAGCAAGAGGTCGTCGTAATCGACAAGTTGTCGGTCTTGCTTGTATGTCGCGTACGCCGATGCCAAGGCCAGCAGATCTTCCTCATGATCAAGCAGGTGAGGATAGTCGCTTTCCAGCAGAGCCCCGAGCGGGGTGTTCCTATTGATGCCGGCGCTGATGATGTCGCCAATCGTTTGTTTGCGCGGGAAGCGCCGCTCTTTGCGGTCGAGACCACGGTCGGCGCGCAGCAGATTCAACACGTCTTCAGCGTCGCCGCGGTCTAGGATAGTAAAGTTCGATTCGAGTCCGACGTTACGACCAAAACGACGCAACGTTGTGTTGGCGAACGAGTGGAACGTTCCTCCGGCCACGCGGTCGCAACGCCCGTCGAGCAGCAAACTCGCTCGGCGCAACATTTCGCCTGCGGCCTTGCGGGTAAACGTAAGCAGCAGAATGCTCGTAGGCTCTATTCCCGACTCGATGAGGCGGGCAACCCGATACACGAGCGTACGCGTCTTTCCGGTCCCAGCCCCGGCGACGACTAGGAACGGTCCTTCAGAATTGACGACCGCCTCATACTGAGCAGCGTTGAGCTCCCCACGATAGTCGATGCGAAACGACTCTCGACGCGCTGAAGAACGTCGTAAGACATATTTTTCAGGCGTCGGTTGCATGTGCTGACTCGATCGTCGCTGGTGAAATGCTGACGAACGACTTCCCAGAGGCGGTGCGCTGTACGCCCGTGACGCACGCCACGCGCAGCCTTTTTCTAATCCCTGTGACTGGTATGATGCAACGATTCATGGCGTTGGTACGAGCGAACTATAGCAACGGGTTCTACGCCGACAAAGCAAGGAAACCTGTCGTGGAGCACCCGCCGGGGCGTCTGTTCCCGGATTCGAAGTCAGTGTCTAACGATAGGAGTATTGGGGCAATGGAGGAGCTCATCAGCGAGCACATCGATCTTCGCGGCGTCCGCTGTCCGTTGAATTGGGCGAAGGCCAAGATAAGACTTGAGCAGATGGATGGAGGTCAGTCCCTGGAGATACTGTTGGATGACCCAAAAGCCGCGCGCGATCTTCCACGCGCCGCGGAAGCCGAAGGGTACGTCGTCCTTGACGTCGAGCAAGAGTCGATGGAATGGCGGATCGTCATTGAAAAGTAACATCGGGGAGATCCTTCGGCGCTAGCTCTCATGGAGCAAGGATCCGAGGGATCGCCGCTCCCGGTGGCGATACTGATAGTTGTGGCGATTGCCTCCAACATGGTGTTGGGTTCTTCGCCTCCATTCAGCTTCTTCGACGCCTGGACCCAAGCCCCCGTCCTGGTCGCCGATACTGCCATGATCTCGGTTGCACTATTGCTGACGCGGGCCAGTCAAGAATTCTTCTTTTTTTTCTTTTTCATTTTGATCATGGCAGCAAAGGTCGAGAACCTCACGTTGCTGGGAATCGCGGCACTGATGATTGGATTCGCGAGTTTTCTACTAACATCGCCTGATGAGGGTTGGGCGTCACCGGCACTAATGCGAATTCCTTTCTTGTTCGCGGCTGGTGTGTTCTACGGCTATGTGGTGCTACCAGAACGGACCGGTGAGATGGTTCCGATGACACGCCGGTCCAACGTTCACGTGATCAACCGCTCCCCAGCAATGGCGGGAATGGAAGCTCACTGAGTTGCCTTTCGAGATGGTTCTGCAGGAACGGCATTAGCCTCGGTGTCTCCTTTCCTTTCCTTTGCGACGTGTTGTGTCTGACCGGACGCCGTTGTAAGGTAGCCGGGTTTCGCAGATCCTAGCACGAAGGGAGAGAATATTTGGCGTTTCGTCCTCGAGGCCCACGGTTTGTTCCCCCACCTCCAGATGCACATCGCATCAACCGTCACATCCGCGCTCCACAAGTCCGCTTGGTCGGCGCTGATGGCTCGCAGCTAGGGGTTGTCCCAATCGACGATGCCCTGCGTCGCGCCGAAGAGGCGCAGCTCGACTTGGTTGAGGTGGCGCCGACGGCGCAGCCGCCGGTGTGTCGGATTCTGGACTACGGCAAATTCAAGTATCAGCAACACAAGAAGGAAGCCGAGGCGCGACGCAAGCAATCGACCACGACGGTCAAGGAACTGCGTCTGGGCTATCGCACCGATGTCGGGGATCTGGAGCGCCAGATTCTGAAGGCACGCGAGTTTCTCGCGGAGGGTGACCGGGTGAAATTCACGCTGCGGTTTCGTGGACGTGAAATGGCCTATCAGGATCTGGGACGTCAGAAGCTCATGAGGGTCTGCGAAGCTCTCAGTGACGCCGCCAGCGTCGAAGGCAATCCGCGCATGGAGGGCCGCATGATGGGTGTGATCTTGGCTCCTGGCGCAAAGAAGAAGCCGGTCAAACCACAACCATCCACGCGTACTGACGACAAGCCCGCAACCAAACGAGAGCCAGCGCCAGCACCACCTTCAGTAGCGGCAGAAGACGCTTCATAGAACTCTGTGCTGCCGCCCGGTGTTCAGACCGCTGAGCGATTGACGATTACAACGCGCCGGCCCGCGATCCGCAGGCGCCCCTCGGCCCAAAAGCGGACGGCTTGTGGGTATAGTTCATTTTCCAACCTGTGGACGCGCTCGGCAAGTGTTTCGGGCGTGTCATCGTCGAGTACCGGCACTGTTCCTTGCAAGATAATGGGGCCATTGTCGTATTCGTCATCCGCGAAGTGCACCGTGCAGCCGCTGAGCTTGGCGCCGCTTTCGATAACTGCTTGGTGCACGCGCGCACCGTAGAATCCCTTGCCGCTGAATGCTGGAATGATCGCCGGATGGATGTTCATGACACGATGCTGGTAACATCCACGCAGCTGGAACGGTGAGAGGAAACCGGCCAACACGATCAGGTCGACATCGTGGCGTTGCAGTTCAGCGTGTATGGCATCGTTGAACGAATCAACGGAGTCAAACTGCTTGCGCGGTAGAAGCGCGGTGGGAATTGTGGCGCGCTCTGCCCTCACGATGCCACCTGCGTCGCTGCGAGAGGCAACGACCAACGTGATTTTCGCGGCGAGACGTTCCTCGGCAATGCAGTCAATGAAGTTCTGCAGCGTCGTTCCACCACCGGATAGCAGGATCGCCAGGTGGACGGGTCGATTTAGCGGGCTTTCTGGTATCCCAGTCACCGAGGGCTCTCCCGGATTTCCAGGATAATCGCCTGCAAGATCAGCTCGAAACCGATCAGAAAGGGCAAGACACTGAGCATCACTGTCCCAGTGCTGGCGGGATGCCCGGTCCACCACGACTGAGCCCAATGCCAGGCTCCAAAGGTTCCACCAAACACAATCAACGGGATTCCGACGAGCCAAAACACCGCAATCGCGGAGAAGTCGCGCAGCATGTACTTCTCCCAGATGCGCATGCACAAGCCGCGCAATAGGAGCGTCGGAAAGGTTACAAGCACTCTCCGGATGCGCAGTGACGATTCTTCGCTGCCGTACAGTGCGGGAATGGCGACATCCTTCACCCGACAGTTGAGAATGTTGAGGCGGATCAACATGTCGTTCTCGAAGAAGAAGCCATGCGCTACGCTATCCAAGTCGATCCCTCGTAGGGCTGACGCTCGGACGGCTAAGAAGCCGTTTTGTGGGTCGAAGATGTGCCAGTATCCCGACGCTAGTTTCGTGAGAAAGGTGAGGGCAAAATTTCCGAACAAGCGTGGCCGCGGCATTTGCCGCAACGCGTTGCCGTGGAGAAAGCGGTTGCCCTTCGCGTAATCGTACCCGTCTCGCGTCAGCGGCTCGATCAATGCTGCGATCTGTTCCGGGTCCATCTGTCCGTCGCCATCGACTTTGACGATGAGGTCCGCTCCTTCGCTGAGAGCTCGCCGCATGCCGGTCACCATCGCTCCCCCGACGCCCTGGCGCGACGGGTGCCGGATCACCGTGACGCGAGCATCGCCACAGCTAGCCGCAACGACTGCCGTGTCGTCCGTCGACTGGTCGTCCACAACGAAGATCTGGTCCACGAACGGCGGCATGCGCTGCAACACGCTACGGACGTGCGCCGCCTCATTCAGAGCCGGAACGACCACCGCCACCCTCATCCCAGCGTACATGCCGGGCGTCTAGTTGCGGCCACCGGTCAAGTCAAGCTGCGTTTCTCAGCAACCACGGCGGTTGTCTTCGTAGACAGCCTCGGCAAGTTCACCTTGCCGCTGCTCATGCCCCTGTGGTAGCGGTCGAGAAGCAGTATGATTCGCCTCATAAAGCGCTACGGGAACCGCAAGATGTACGACACCCAGGCAAGCAAATACGTCACGCTTGAGGGTATCGCCGATTTGGTTCGGAAGGGGGAAGACCTGCGGATCATCGACAACGACACCGGCGAGGATCTGACGGCCGTGATCTTTGCGCAGGTTATTGTCGAGGAACAAAAGCGACAGAATCCGCTCATTGGCCTCCCGGTGTTGCGATGGATCATTCAGCAGGGCGGAGCAACCCTGCAAGAGATCCTCAGCGGCGTTGATCGCGGGCGCGAAGCGCTCGAAGAGTTGGCTCAAAAGGGAATGAAGCAGTTCACCCAGGCCGAACATAAGGGGGCGGACCATAAGTCAAGCCGGGGCATTCTCAATGGAATCCTGGAGATCCCGCAGAAGCAGCTCGAACAAATTCAGCAGCGCATCGACTCACAGGTTCGTGCGTCCATCGAGCGCGTTACCGAGCATCCAGCCGTAAAACACGAGCTCAAGCGCATCGAGGCTAATGTCAAGGCACTCGAAGAGCAGCTGCAGCGGTTGCGTGGGCGGCAACGCAAAATTTCGAAGCGCAAAGTGGACCGTAGCCAGCCGGACCGCGGCCAAGGTGGCTGAGGTTTCGCCCGGGAGTCGTTTCCTGCCGGATATACCGCTAGTCACGGACCGCGTCTGCGGCGAATCTGCGCCCGGTTGCGACTGCTATCCCCTTTGCCTAAAACAGCTCAATGCGAATTCGCGAAGGCGAGCTTCAAAGCCTGGCGCGCGCCATTGTCGAGGCGCTGGTCAAGGAGGGCTTTGTTCGCCTCAAAGCTAATTCGGAAACGATACACAAGCGAATTGTCGCAATGTTTGTCCAAAATTTGGAAGAAGAAGCCGAAATCG
>JACQEN010000115.1 GCA_016200585.1 Deltaproteobacteria bacterium | reverse complement strand
CCTCGACGACAGGTGTCGGGGTTGCCGCTGGCTGTGCTGAGAGTTTCTCGATCAGCACTTCTTGTTGCTTCATCTTGTCTTGCAATTGCTGCAGCTGCGCTTTCATTGCTGCCAAGTCGCGCTGCAGATCGTCCACGCTTTGCCCGCGAGCGCTGTCAGCACTGCAAAGGGCGACTAGAAACGCCACGCATGCGCCAACCGAACGACGAGCCGCGAAATGTGATCGCATCGGATCCCTCCTGTTCCGGAAACACCACGGTCTTGCCGCCGTTGTCCGGTGCACCCGCGTCAGGTGCAATGAGGAAACCGCGGCGACGTCAGGATGCCAACGAGAATGAGGAGGGCGGTGCACGACCGGCTTTGAACGGCCGGTAGGTTGCAGGGGGAGCGGCGACGAAGCATTCGACGGCGGCAAGGCGCCGCAGCGCCGGAGCCAGCAGCGGAGCAGCCGGCGAGTCGACTGCCGGCGAATGCGCGGTGGCCGCACAGACGGCGCAAGAGTCGCTGCCGCTGCGTTGATCGTCGCTGTGGCGATGCCCACTGAACGCCACAGGAACCAGCAAGATGATGGCGACACAGAAGGCGCCGACTCGTTGCAGGGCTTGCTGGCGCAACCGGATCATCGCTGGTGCTATAACTGTGGGCTCGCTCCGGTGTCAATGCCGTAGCAACCGCTTGTCTTTGCTCAGTGATTCTGTCCGGGGTTAACTGCTCATCGGACTTCTAGACGGCACCTCTGATCGCAGCCGTCGGCTGCGGCGAGGTTGCCGTCGTCGCACTCTTCGCCGACTTCTTTCATCCCGTTGCCGCAGACTGGTGTTGGGCAAACGATGGCGGGTTGGACGTAGACGGATCCCGCCAGACAATCGGCTCGCGTCGCCATTGCCGAGAGGGCGCTGTGCACATCCCGCCCGTAGATTGCGTAAAACTCGGCGTCCGTGCAGGTCTCTGCCATCTGATCTCGCAACCGTGCTTGCAGCTGCATGATGTGGACGGTCGACCGATCGATGACCCTTGTCTTCGCCTCCGGGCTCATTTTGTGGGCGGCAATCAGGTCCAGGGCCGCGCGGCGCGTCTTGAAAGCCGAGGGCAAAATCCGGAGGGTGGCCAGCGCGAGAGCCCCGACACAACGCTGTTCCGTTGCTGTCGGCAGATGAACGCCGTTACCCACCGTTAGCGGTCCATACACCTCTGTAACGAAGGCGTCGTCGACGGCGCGGCAAAAGTTGTCGAGGTCGGTCTGCGCTTCAAACTTTACCAGAAATCCAAGCGCTCGGGCTTCCGGTGTGGTGCACTGCTGGTCGATCTGGTCGACTGCCGCGATGTGCGCTTGCTGTACGAAAAAGTTTTGCGTGTCCTGCGAGTCGCAGGCGCCGCCGTTCAGCAGGGAAAAGAAACAGTCGTTGCGAATCGAAATCGCTTTGAGGGCACAGGTGTTTGCCGCGAGCCCGAGCTGCCGCTGACAGTCTGCGGCGTCTGACATAAAGTTCCCCCAGAAGGTGAATGGCAGGGCGATGCCGTGCGCATCAGCGGAGCCGGCGCGCAAAAACAGCAGAAGGTACCAGCCGAAGGCTTTGATCCCGACGCGAAGGGCGTGTCTGAAAACAGTCGGCGACACGTGCCGCAGGGTAACGACCTTGCCTACGGAAGCAAGCGTGATCTTGCGCACTCACTGGAATCTCGGTTGTGGCTCGCTCCCACCCCACGACCTACTTCGGTCGCGCTGCTGCGTCGCGGACAGCGTTGTCGATCGCTTCGTGTTCGGCCGGACCGAAGCCGACAAGGATCTTGCTGATGACGCCGCCGGACACAATGTACGTCGATGGCATCCCAGGCGCGCCGACGCTGGCCATGGCTTCCCCGTTGCTGTCGCTGAGCAGCACCAGTCGGGTGTGATCGGACAAGACGGCGGATAACTTGCGTTCGGCGATTGCACGCTCGGCGTCGATGTTGATCAACACGACGGTCAAATGCTTGCCCTCGTATTGCGCGGCCAAACGTGCCAGTGCCGGCAACGCGTCGTGACACGGCACGCACCAGCTAGCCCAGAACTCGACGACGACAACTTCGTCGCCGGCTGCGGCAAATGTGGTCGCCTGGCCATTCCAATCCGTCAGCGACAGCGATGGGAACGCGTCGCCCTCGTGAACCGAGGCGTCGGCGCGCATGGCTGCCAGAGATAGTGTGCAAGCCAGAAAACAATGTAAGACGAGCCACGAGCGACGAACCCCGAGCCCCGAGCGCCGTGCCCCGAGCCACAAACCCCGAGCCCCGAGCCACGAGACAGCCGATGGGCGGCGTCGCACTCCCGACTCCCGTCTCCTGACTCCCGTCTCCATTCAGAACCTCCACACCCATCCGCCACGCAGGCGGTAGTCGGGGACGATCTGCAGGGACGAATTGTTCTGAATCGCCGGAAGATCGGCGACCAACTCGGCGCTCAGAGACGACTCCCAGGTGAAGTGCACGCCTGGGCCGGCATAGAGAGCCGTGATCGCCGTATCGGAGGCGCGAACGTTGGCGGTCGAATCGTTGCCCTTGGTTTCGGTGGTCAATACAGCTTGCACGGCCAGACTGTAGTTGTGGGCGAGCAGGACGTACATTCCCGGCCCGCCGGTGACCGACAGCTCGTTGGCGAACTGGTAGCCGAAGGAGCCTGCGGTGCGAATGCTGTACTGCACCGCGGCGGTCAGAAACAGTCGCTGCTGCGTGGCCAGAAGTTGGCCGCCGACCAGGAGGTCCGCCGAGCCGGAACCGAGGACCAGATCATGGCCATGAACCCCGCTACGCACGCCGGTCGTATGCTGCGGTTCCCAGCGCCGGTGGCCGTTCTGAAAGATCGGTGGAATGCTGGGGTCGCCGCTTGACCCGGCGGGTTCCAGCTCTTCCTTCAAACGATGCGAGTTGCCGGTGGGCAACTTGATGCCGAAAAGTCCGGACAGGCGGATGACGTGCCGATCGTCGACGTGATCGTACAGCAGCCCGCTCGCACTGAGCGCCGCGTCGCCGATCCCGACTTCACTACCCGATACCGTGCCTTTGGTCTCGACGCGGCGATAGTCGCGATCGATGAGCGGCAGATTGACTTGCAGGCCGAGCCGGGGCAGGGGCCGGTAACCGAGCAAGAACTGCGTGATCGAGCTGTCGACGCGCTCGCCGCGTGGATTGTCGACCGCATGGCCGCTTTGCTGGAGCGTGCCGAAATGCGAGAACTGCTCGGCGACGCCGAGATGCAAACCGGTGCGGCTTTCCTGCAGCTCGGTGGCGGTGTAGACGGCGCAGATGTCGCAAGCGAACACCGGAACGGCAAGCAGGATTAGCGCTGCAAGACCGAGGGAAGCGTGTCCCACGCACTGGATCAGCACCTTCCGAGCCGTCATGAACGCCGATCGATAGCGGCCCCGGCTGTCTTGCGACATGCGACGAATTGTCGCGCCTTGGAAACTTGCGCAAGGTGCTCGGTTCGTGGGTAAGAACGCTTACGACAAAACGAAGGAACGAAAACCCGTATGTTCCGAGGCCCTGCGTCGCTAGATACTGGAACGTCCATGACTGAAGCCCTTCCATCGCCAGGCACAGGCCAACCCAGCGACGTTCAGACGATCAACTTTCGTTGGTTGATCCGCTTACGTTGGGTGGCGATCGTCGGCCAGATCACCATCATCCTCGGCGTCGACTGGCTGCTGGGCATTCGTTTGCCGCGCCTGCCGCTGGCGTTGATCGTCGGCATCGAAGCGGCGAGCAACGCTTTGTGTGCGCTCTCGGCGCGGCGGCCGGTGCGGGTTACCGACGCTTTGCTCACCGCGATTCTGGCGGGCGACGTGATTCTTCTATCGGCATTGCTCTATCTCACCGGCGGCCCACTCAACCCGTTCAGCTTCTTGTATGTGGTCCACATTGCACTGGCGGCCGTGTCGTTGCGGCCGCTGCACACGTGGACGTTGACGCTGCTGTCGATTCTTGGTTTCGGCCTGTTGTTCTTGTTGCCGGCGTGGGACGGCGGCGCCGACGCGGCCCACTCACAGCACGACCACATGCGTCTGCACCTTGAGGGCATGTACGTCGCCTTCGGCCTGGCAGCGGTGCTCATCGTCTACTTCGTGCAACGTGTCACCCAAGCCCTTGCCCAACGCGACATCGAGTTGACGGCGGCGCGCAGCCTGGCGGCGCGACACGAGAAGTTTGCTTCGCTGGCGACCTTGGCGGCGGGTGCGGCGCACGAGCTGGCAACGCCGTTGTCGACCATCGCCGTCGTGGCGCGAGAGCTCGAGCGCGCGTTGGAGAAGCAGCATGAGCGGTTGGAGACCGTGGCCGACGTGCGACTCATCCGCGAGCAGGTCAAGCGCTGCCACGAGATCCTCCAACAACTGGCGGCCGATGCCGGGCAGGGGTCGGGAGAGAACCTGCGGCTTTGCGGCGTCGACGAGTTGCTGGCACTGGCGATCGACGCTCTACCGGGTCGAGAACGGCTGACCATGGTTGTCGAGCCGCCGGCGCATCGCGTGCTGCTCGAGGTACCGCCACGCGCCGTGGCGCGTAGTCTGCGCGCCTTGATGAAGAACGCATTGCAAGCGACGGCGTCGTGGCAGCAGGTGGCTTTGCGCGCGACGTCGGAAGGAACGATGTTGAGGTTTGAAGTACGCGACGAAGGGGCCGGTATGCTGCCGGCGGTATTGGCGCACGCCGGTGAGCCGTTTTTTACGACCAAGGCACCGGGCGAAGGGATGGGACTCGGTTTGTTTCTGGCGCGCACGTTGGTCGGGCGGCTGAACGGCAAGCTCGACATCGATTCCGAGCCGGGTCGCGGAACGAGGGCGGTGATGACCCTGCCGATTGCTCTACAGGACAGCGCCGGTCTTTCCGTGCCGCGCGCCGGAAGCGCCGCCTGATCGATGACAACCGAGACGACGCGCCCATCCATCCTCATCGTCGACGACGACGACGTCCTGCGCGAGCGCCTGGGCCGCGCCTTCCGCGACCGCGACTACGATGTGCGCTCCGCCGCCAGTTACGATGAGGCGATGAGCGCGGCCGGTGACGAGTCGCCGGAGTTGGCCGTGGTGGACCTGCGCATGCCCGGACGTTCGGGTTTGGAGCTCGTACGTGATCTGCACGAGCTCGATCCGTCGACCAGGATCGTCGTGCTGACAGGATACGGCAGCATCGCGACGGCGATCGAGGCGGTGCGCCTTGGTGCGACCTACTACGTCGCCAAACCCGCTGACGCCGACGACGTTCTCGCCGCGTTTGCGCGCGGCGAAGCGCCGCCGCTCGATCCGCCGCAGTCCGACTACGTTCCACCGTCGCTGGCACGTGCCGAGTGGGAGCATATCAACCGCGTCCTCTCCGATTGCGCCGGCAACATTTCCGAAGCGGCGCGGCGTCTCGGAATCCATCGCCGGTCGCTGCAGCGCAAGTTGCAGAAGTATCCGCCTTTGGAGTGAGCTGGTTGCGATTGGCGATTTCTGAGGGCAGGGTGTAACGGATGACCAGACGGCAATCGAGGCCGGAGTCGTTTTGTGCTCCAAGCAAAGCGGCAGGAGGATGGGGTATGCGCCGGTTCTTCCTCGTCGTGTTTATCGCTGCCATGCTGTGGTGCGGAGCGATTTGGTTTGGGCGATCGGTGCTGGCAACGACCGGTATCGACGCGGCTGGCCAGTGCATCGGCGATGCCAACCGCGACGGTGCCGTGACCGTCGACGAGGTGTACGGCGCGATCAATAACGCGCTCGACGACTGTTCGCTGATGCCGATCACGCTGCAGTTCAGCGGCAACGTCGGCGAGCAGACGTTCACCTGCGGCTCGATTTATCACGGCGTCGGAACCACCGGCGCCGACATCGTGCCGTCGGACTTCCGTTTCTACGTTCACAACGTCCGCTTGATTCGTGACGATGGGGTCGAGGTGTCGGTGCTGCTCGATCAGGACGGCATCTGGCAGTATCAAAACGTCGCCCTGCTCGACTTCGAAGACAAAACCCAGCCGTGCAACAACTGTACGAAACAAATGAACGCGACGGTGCGCGGCAAAATCGCCCCCGGCACGTACAACGGCGTCCGCTTTACGCTCGGCGTTCCATTCCGTCTGAATCACGCCGACCAATCGGTGGCGCCGCCGCCGTTGAATCTTACCGGACTCTTCTGGAGCTGGCAGGACGGTTACAAGTTCATTCGCATCGACACCGCTTTCGACAATTTGCGGGTGCACGTCGGCAGTACGGGTTGCTACTACGTGCGGCCTAACGTCATCGGCGGCTGCGCGCATCCGAACCGCGGCGAGATCTATCTGCCGGCGTTCAACCCGGCCAACGATACCATCGTCGCCGACCTCGCGGTACTCCTGTCGGATAGCGACATCAACTCGAACCAACCGGATACTCCACCCGGCTGCATGGCCGATCCGAACGACTCCGATTGTGATCCGATCATGCGCAACCTCGGCGTCGATTTTGCGAACGGCCTGCCGGCGGCCGGTCCGCAGAAGTTCTTCCGCGTCGTGTCGCCGACGCCAGTGCCATGAAGGGTCGGGGTTCCTCCCTTTGAAAAAGGGGAGAGCAGGAGGGATTTTGAAATGAGGAATTCGGGAAATCCCCCTCGGTCCCCCTTTTTCAAAAGGGGAGGGCGCGCCGCTGTTTTGGGCGTCTGCCTGGTAGCCACCATGGCAACATCCCTCGCCCGCGCCGACACACCGTACGTCTTCAATCCGCCCAAAGGCTTTCCGATCCCCAAGGTTCCGGACGACAACCCGATCACGTTGGAAAAGATCGCGCTGGGACGGTTCCTGTTCTACGACACACGTCTGTCGGGAAATCAGACGCAGTCCTGCTCCTCATGTCACCAGCAGGACAAGGGTTTTACCGACGGATTGCCCAACGCGGTCGGTTCGACAGGCCAGATGCATCCGCGCGGCGCGATGAGCCTGACGAATGTGGCCTACGCTACCGTACTTGGTTGGGCTAATCCCTTGCTCACGAGTTTGGAGAAGCAAACCCTGGTGCCGATGTTCGGTGAGACACCGGTCGAGCTTGGTCTGGCCGGGATGGAAGAAGAGCTGCTCAACCGCATGCACAACGATGCGCGTTACGAACGCCTGTTTGCCGAGGCCTTTCCGAACGACAGCGACGCCATCAGCCTCGGCAATCTGGTCAAGGCCATCGCGTCGTTCGATCGGACGTTGATCTCGGGCAACACACCGTACGATCGTTACACGCAAGGGCTCGATGACTACGCGATCTCCGATTCGGCGTTCAATGGCGGCCGCTTGTTCTTCTCCGAACGACTGGAGTGTTTCCACTGCCACGGCGGATTTGCCTTCACCGCGTCGGTAACCAGCCAGGGCAACCCATTCGATGAAACGTCGTTCACCAACAACGGCCTGTACAACATCGACGGCAAGGGCGGTTATCCGCTGAACAATACCGGGCTGTTCGCTTTCACCCAGGTGCCGAGCGACATGGGAGCGTTCAAGGCGCCGACGTTGCGCAACTGGAAGTTCACGGCGCCGTACATGCACGACGGCAGCATTGCCGACATCGAGGGTGTGATCGACCACTACGCAGCCGGCGGGCGGACGATCAGCACAGGGCCGTTTGCCGGTGACGGCAGCAAGAATCCGTTCAAGAGCAATTTCATTCGCGGCTTCACGTTGACCGACGAGGAGAGGCAGGACTTTCTGAATTTTCTGCTGAGCCTCAACGATGACGAGCTCGTGCACAACCCGCGACACAGCAACCCCTTCAACGCCTGGCGCTGTCCGGGTGACTGTGGCTACGACGGCGAGGTGACGATCGACGAGATTCTCAGCGCCGTCGGCATCAGCGACGGTGCTGCCAATCTCGCTTTGTGTGTTGCGGCCGACCGCAGCGGCGACGGCGACGTCACCATCGACGAGTTGCTGGCGGCAGTGAATAGCGCGCTCAACGGGTGTGCTTCGCCGGCGGCGGTCGCGCCTTGATGTCATACGAGATGCAGCAGCGGATACGCGCTGTCGTGGGTCGCAGCCTACCGGCATGATTCACGTCGACATTCCGTCGGGGCTGCTTGGCAGGGTCGTCGACCTTGGACAGGTCACGATCACGCGAGAGATGATTGCCGGTTACGTACGCGCCGTGGGCGACCGGCACGACGACACGATTGCACCGCCGACATACTGCCTGGTGCTGCGGCGCGGCATGACACCGGAGATCGACCTGGCGCGCGGAACCTTCGGTGTCTACGGCGGCCACGATCTGGAATTTCGGCAATCGCTTCGGGCCGGCGAAACCTATCATCTGAGCGGTCGCGTCGTTGACGTTTACGAGAAGAGCGGCCGTGGTGGACCGATGGCTGTCGTGGTTCGCGAGGCTGAGGTGCGCACGCCTGGTGGCGAGCTTGTGGTGCGGATCGTCGAACGCCAGATCGTACGCCAAGTGCCACGCGAACAATCGCGCCCACCTTCTCCCGCGAAGGTGGAGAGCCAGCCCCAAGCCCTCAGGCCCGCAAATCCGCCAAGCCCCTTATCGAGTGAACCCGAACCTGGCGCCGAGCTCAATCCATGGCGCCGCGCCACGCCGTCGCCTGAGGCGGTTGCGTCGTACGTCGGTTCCAGCCAGATGCGCGAGGGGTTGTTCGTCGATGCGGACTACGCGCGCTCGCTGGGGTATCGAGGCATCGTCGTGCCGGGACCGATGCTGACGGCGTTCATCGAACAGTTCTTGCGCCAACAGCTGGCCGGCTGGCGCATCGAGCGCTTGAGCACAACGTTTCGTGTGCCGACCATCAGTGGCGACGCTTTGCTCCTTCAAGGTGCCGTCACCGAGCGCCACGCGATGGCCGACGGCGAGCACATTCTCTGCGACATCATCATCGAGCACGACAACGGAGACCGTGCGGTTACCGCAACTGCGACGTTAAGGCGAGTCCGATCCGTCGGATCGGTCTGATCCGTCGGATCACTCGGAGAGCTTGCGACTTCTGCTGCGGCGAGTAAGACGACCTGGCGAAGATCGATATGGCGACCCTGCGAATCCTCACCCTCAACTGCTGGAACGTGATCGAGCCGTACGAGCCGCGCATGGAGTTGATCCGGCGCGGTATCGAGGCGCTGCGCCCCGATGTCGTCGGCTTACAGGAGATCATTGTCCGGCGTGATGGATTCGACCAGGCGGCGCGAATTTTCGCCGGCCTTGGCTACCGTTGGGAATTCGGCCCGGCCATGCGTTTCAACCGCGACGGGTCGGCGTTGCCGGTCGACGCCGACGGCGATGCCTTCGGCAACGTGGTTGCGTCGCGCTGGCCGATCGTTCGCAGCCGCGTACACCCGCTACCGGGAGTGGAGAGCGGCGAGCGGCGCAGTGCGATTGCAGCCGTGATCGAGTCGCCCTCAGGTTTACTGCCGTTCATTAGTACGCACCTCAATTGGAAGTACCACCATGGTGTCATTCGCGAACGGCAAGTCGTGGCGCTTGTCGACTTCGTTGGCGAGTGGTCGTTGGGCGTGCCGCTACCGCCGATCCTCGTCGGCGACATGAACGCCGACCCCGACTCCGCTGAGATCCGCTTCCTGTGCGGGCTGCAGAGGCTCGACGGCCGGAGCGCCTATTTCCAAGATGCATGGCGCGTTACAGGAAATGCCGGCCCGGGCTTCACATGGGATAATCGCAACACCTATGCACACCTCGCCTTCGAGCCCAATCGCCGCATCGACTATGTCTTCGTCGGTCTCGGCGACGGCAGCGGTCGCGGCTGGATCGAGTCGGCGCGCGTCGTGCTGGATGAGCCTGTCGGCGGCGTCTTCCCATCAGACCACTTCGGTATGCTGGCTGAGGTGCAAATATGAAATGCTTCCTCGGTGCACAGAGCCGTGGTCGCCGAGGTTGGCTGGCGCGCGCGTTTGGCTGGTGCATCGTGTTGGCGATCGTACAGCGTCCTGGTTCGAGCGTTGCAGAGCCGCTGCCGGGAGCGTGCCCAACGCGTGCGCCGGTGCGGGTTACGATGCAAGCGCTACATCAATCAGGCGGCTTGCCCCTCGGCTGGCGCTTCACGCCACCGCAAGGGGATGTTGCGGCTGGACGCAAGCTGTTCGTCGACTACGGCTGTCATTCGTGTCACTCGATCCAAGGGGAGACGTTCCCGGTGGTTGCCGCCGACGAAGCTCGGCCCGGTCCCGATCTCAGCGGAATGGGCGATCACCACCCGGCCGAGTATTTCGCCGAATCGATTCTCAACCCCGACGCGGTGTTGGTCGAGGGCCCCGGCTACATCAGCGAGGGTGGCCGCTCGTCGATGCCGAGCTATGCCGAGATGACATTGAAGCAGCTGGCCGATCTGGTCGCCTATCTCAAGAGTCTGACGCTGCCGGGGGCGGCACCGGCGATCGATTGTACGAAGGGGCGCGCCGCAGTCGGCAGCGGACGAGCGGCGGGCGCCGTGAGTCCGTTTGGCTACGTCGCCCAGGCCTTCGAAGTCGACGACGGACGCCTCGACGGCTTCTATGCTTGGTTCGATCGTAGAGGGTTCAGCCGCTACGATGGCCTGGTCAGCATCGACACCTATGTCAGCCGGGTCCATCGCGGTCGTCACGAGATCGTCTGCCTGTTCGGCTTCGACAGCGAGACGGCATTGCTGCGCTTCAGCGACGAGATCAAGAAGGCCAAGCCGGCGCCCGACGACTTCGTGCATCCGACGCGCAACTATCGCTTGCAGTCGCCGCCGCTGTATCTGGCGCCGCAGATGTCGGTTCCGTGACTTGGGCAACGTCCGTCGCGAGGCGCCCGACGATCTTCATCGCCCGATCGCAAAACGCCGTCGATCTATTTACGTTTCAAGCTTTCCGTTTTAGACAGATCCATACGATTCCAGCGTCGCACCACAAGCGGAGGTCGCCATGAAACCCGAGGATCTCATTCTCGTCAGCGTCGATGATCACGTCGTCGAACCGCCCACCGTTTTCGATCATCAGCTGCCGGCGCGCTGGAAGTCGAAGGCGCCGCGCATCGTGCGCAAGAAGGACGGCAGCGACGTTTGGGTTTTTAACGGCGAGCAGTTTCCGAACGTCGCTCTCAACGCCGTCGTCGGGCGGCCGCTGGAAGAGTACGGCATGGAGCCGACGTCGTTCGATCAACTACGGCCGGGCACCTGGAATGTCCACGAACGCATCCGCGACATGAACGTCAACGGCGTGCTCGCCTCGCTGTGCTTTCCATCGTTCCCCGGTCTGTTCGGCGACAAGATCGCCAAGATTGCCGACAAGGAGCTCGCCCAGGTGACGCTGCGGGCCTACAACGACTGGCACATCGAAGAATGGTGCGGCGCCTATCCCGGTCGTTTCATAGCGCTCGGTTTGCTGCCGTCGTGGGATCCCAAGCTGATGGGCGAAGAAGTGCGCCGCCTGTCCAAGCAAGGCTGCAAAGCGGTGAGCTTCACCGAAAGCCCCGAGTCGCACGGCTGGGCCAGCCTGCACAGCGATTACTGGGATCCTTTCTGGAAGGCCTGCGCCGACGAGGGCACGGTCATTTGCATTCACATCGGCTCGGGTTCCGGAATGAAATTCTCGGCGATGGACGCGCCGGTCGACACGATGATCACCATCCAACCGATCGCCTGTGTCGACTGCGCCGCGAATCTCCTGTGGTCGCGCGTGTTGAAGCAGTTTCCAACGATCCGCATCGCCATGTCGGAGGGCGGCATTGGCTGGATTCCATATTTCCTCGAACGTGCCGACTACGTCCACGGCCGCCATCACGTTTGGACGCACCAGGACTTCGGCGGCAAGAAGCCAAGCGACGTCTGGCGTGAGCACATGATCGCTTGTTTCATCGACGACCCGGTAGGCATCCGCAACCGCGAAGCCATCGGCATCGACACGATCACCTGGGAATGCGATTACCCACACTCCGACACGACGTGGCCGAAATCGCCGGAGGCGCTAAGCCGCTGCTTTGACGGTGTCCCGGAAACGCACATCAACAAAATCACCCACGAGAACGCCTTACGCTTCTTCGGCTTCGACGCTTTCAAACATCGGCCGAAGCCGAAGTGTACGGTCGCTGCGCTACGAGCCGAATCGCCCGATGTCGATCTGTCGGTGAAGTCGCAAGGCGGCAAGCCGCCGACCAGCGAGCGCCGCCCGGTGACCACGGCCGACATTCTGCAGCAATTGGCGACGGTCTACAGCAGCGTTCCGGAAGAAGGCTAGTCGGCTCGGTAGCTCCTGCATTCCTTGCTTGACTCTCGTCCGCGGATCGGAGTATCCATTCATCCGGATTCACGGATGGAAGCAGAATCGACCGCCATGCTCGATTGGATGAATGCACTGGGCGACGCGACACGGGCGCGCCTGGTGCGGATCATCGAGCAATCGGAGATGACGGTGGCCGATCTGTGCGCCGTCTTGCAGCTGCCGCAATCGACGGTCAGTCGCCATCTCAAGATCCTCTCCGACGCCGGATGGGTGCAGGCGCGTTCCGAAGGAACGAGCCGATTCTACCGGCTGGGCCTGGGCGACCTCGATCCGTCGGCGCGGCGTTTGTGGACCTTGCTGCGCGACAAGCTGGCTGCATCACGGCAGGCCCAGAACGACGACCGCCGACTGGCGACGATCGTCGCCGAGCGCCAGACGCGCTCGCAAGCGTTCTTCAGCTCCGCCGCCGGGCAGTGGGATCGCATGCGTCGCGAGCTCTTCGGCGATCGTTTCGACTTGCTGGCGCTGGCGGCGCTGCTCGATGAATCGTGGACGGTCGGCGATCTGGGTTGCGGCACCGGACAGGTCACAACGACGCTCGCACCGTTCGTGCGCCGAGTGATTGCCGTCGATAGCTCGCGCGCCATGATGCAGGCTCTGCGGCGCCGTTTGAACGGCAGCACGAACGTCGAAGTGCGGCACGGTCGCCTGCAGGCTCTGCCGATCGACGACGCCGAGCTCGATGCGGCGGTCAGCTGTTTGGTCCTCCATCACTTGCCCGATCCGCCGGCGGTACTGGCCGAGGCGGCGCGTGTGCTTCGCCCCGGCGGACGACTGTTGATCGTCGATATGCTGAGACATGATCGTCAAGAGTATCAGCAGCAGATGGGCCACGAGTGGCTGGGCTTCGAAGCGGCTCAGATGACCCCCTGGCTGACCGACTGCGGTTTCGAGCAGGTGCGTATCTTGCCGTTGCCACCGGTGCCGCAGGTGAAGGGGCCGCCGCTGTTTGCCGCGACGGCGCGCAAGGTCGCGGATGCTTGATCAATCAAGAAAACACCCCGTCAAGAGGCTCAAGGGGAGCGGCCCTTCGACAGGCTCAAGGGTGAGCGGAATTCGTTTTGAACGTGAGTAGCCAACCGTTCGTGCTGAGCTTGTCGAAGCACGGGTTGGAAGAGAAGAAAGGGAGGAACAGATGAGCAAAGCAGCACAATTGAAATCGGTACCGAGCGACACCGCACGGCCGCGCTTCAAGGTGAAGGACCTGTCCCTGGCCGTTTTGGGTCGCAGCGAGATCCGTCTGGCCGAGCAGGAGATGCCTGGACTGATGGCGCTGCGCCAGCAACACGGAGCCAGCAAGCCGCTGCGCGGTGCCAAGATCATGGGGTCGTTGCACATGACGGTGCAGACGGCGGTGTTGATCGAAACCCTGAGCGATTTGGGTGCCGACGTTCGTTGGGTGTCGTGCAACATCTTCAGCACGCAGGACCATGCGGCGGCGGCCGTCGCGGTTGGACGCAATGGAACGGTCGACAAGCCGCAGGGTATTTCTGTGTTTGCCTGGAAGGGTGAAACGCTCGAAGACTACTGGTGGTGCACGAACGAAGCCCTGGTATGGCCCGACGGGTCGGGGCCCGACCTGATCGTCGACGACGGCGGCGACGCGACGTTGCTGGTACACAAAGGCCTGGAGTACGAACGTGCCGGTGCGGTCCCCGCCTTCGATGCAGCCAACGAGCCCGAGGAATGGGGCATCATTCTCGATCTCCTGCGCAAGCTGCAGAAGGAAGCGCCAGGGCAGTGGGAACGCATCAGCACCAAGGTGCGCGGCGTCAGCGAAGAAACCACCACCGGCGTTCATCGCTTGTACGAGATGGCCAAGAAGGGTGCGCTCCTGTTCCCGGCAATCAACGTCAACGACTCGGTGACCAAGAGCAAGTTCGACAACATCTACGGCTGCCGCCATTCACTGGTCGATGGGTTGAATCGCGCCACCGACGTCATGCTCGGGGGCAAGATCGCTGTGGTCTGTGGTTTTGGTGAGGTCGGCAAGGGCTGTGCCGAGTCGCTGCGCGGGCAGGGTTGCCGCGTCATCGTCACCGAGATTGATCCGATTTGCGCGTTGCAGGCGGCGATGCAGGGCTACGAGGTGTCGACGGTCGATGCGTACGTGCGTACCGCCGACATCTTCGTCACTTGCACCGGCAACTTCGGCATCATCACCGCACAGCATATGGCACAGATGAAGGACAAGGCGATCGTCGGCAACATCGGGCATTTCGATAACGAGATCGACATGGCCGGGCTGGCCAAGATTTCCGGCGTCAAGAAGGTCAACATCAAGCCGCAATATGACGAGTGGGTCTTTCCCGACGGTCACTCCGTGTTGATCCTGGCCGAAGGCCGACTGCTCAACCTGGGCTGCGCCACCGGGCACCCGTCGTTCGTGATGAGTGCCTCGTTCACCAACCAAGTTCTCGCCCAGCTCGAGCTGTGGCAAAACCAGAAGCAGTACGAGCGCAAGGTCTACATGCTGCCGAAGCGCCTCGACGAAGAGGTCGCTCGCCTGCATCTCGACAAGCTCGGCGTCAAGCTAACCAAGCTGACGGCGAAGCAAGCCGAGTACATCGGCGTCGAGATCGAAGGACCGTACAAGCCGGAGCACTACCGCTACTAGGTTGGATTTCGGTTCCTGGTTTCTGGCCGCCGGCCGGGAGCCAGGAACCGGCCTTCGGCAGGGGAGCAAATTTCGCAGGAACTGGCCGCGAAAATAAAGTACCCTCGCGTCGGGGAGCTACCATGTCGACCGAGGAAACCGCGACTGCAGAGCTGCGTTCGGAAGCCGACGCCGTCGTCTTTGAGCGCATGCGCACCGCCGCCTTCATCATTTTGGCAGCGCTGCCCCTGTACGTTCTCACCGACCATCTCCTTCAGCCCCCGCGCCTGGCGCTGCTTGATCTATTGAAGGGGGTACTGGCGTTTGCCAGCCTCGCGGTGATCGGCGTGTCGCGCCGCAGGCGATTTCGATCGTACGCGCGCCCGTTGGGCGTGGGATACGTCCTCGTCATCAGCTCGACCAGCTGCGTCTCGTCGATCGTCACGGCGCAATATGCCCCGCATGTTTTCATGACGGTGATGGTGGTCCTGTGCACGATGGCGTTGGTGCCGTGGGGCGAAGTGTTTCAAGCCGCTGCCGTCTTCGTCGCCCTGTCCAGCATCTTTGTCAGCATCTACGGCGTAACCGGCGATCTGCGCGTCTTCGTGGGCTACCCAGGCGTTGTCTTGTTGGTCTTGGCCTCGGCATCGATCTACATGGCGCGCGTCCTCGAGCAGACGCGCAACGCTCTGGCTCAGGAGAATGCGGAGCGCGAGCGCGCCCAACAGGCCCTGCGTGAAGAGGCGGCTACCGCGGCGGCGCTGGCGCGTGTTGCGGAACAGCTCATTGCCGATGTCAGTGGCCCAACGTTGCTCCAGCGTTTGACGGAGCTGACGACCAAGGTGATCGAGTGCGACTGTAGTTGGACGGCCCTG
>JACQEN010000131.1 GCA_016200585.1 Deltaproteobacteria bacterium | reverse complement strand
ATGCAGCGGCTGCCGATGCGTGGCGGCGTAGGCTGGGTACGCGGCGTTGAGTATGTGCTGGATCGTGACGACCACTGCGAGACCTCACCAAGACCTCGACAGTGTGACACGTTAAGAGGTTGCGAGAGCTATGTCCAACGCTTATTCGAGCCCATAAATAATCGGACCTGATGCGGCTCAGCAGCCGCGTTCGACTTTTTCGCAGTCTCGCAGTGCGCATCCATGTCCTGTTTCCTTTCTGCCTTCTTGGCTCCCCCTTGCGCAAGTGCATGGCGAGCCTGTTTAGGCGACGTGTGGGTCGCCTATGGCCTGTCCGTCTCCGGTGGCGCTGGACGTCAGGCCGCGACGCTCGGCAAGCCCGCCAACGCCATTGCCACTTCGGCGTCCGGGTATTCGTAGTTCTGCAGCTTGCCGGCAAAGTAGTCCATGTAGGCCTGCATGTCGAAGTGGCCGTGGCCGCAGAGGTTGAACAGGATGGCGCGGCTGATGCCTTCTTCTTTGCAGCGCACGGCTTCACGCAGCGCGCCGGCAACGGCGTGATTGGCCTCGGGCGCAGGCAGAATGCCTTCGCAGCGGGCGAACTGCACGCCGGCGGCAAAGGCCTCGAGCTGCTGCACCGCGACGGCTTCGATCTGGCCGATCTCCAGCACATGGCTGACCAGCGGCGCCATACCGTGGTAGCGCAAACCGCCGGCGTGAAACCCCGGCGGCACGAAGGTGCTTCCCAAGGTGTGCATCTTCACCAGCGGCGTCAGGTGCGCGGTGTCGCCGAAGTCGTAGGCGTAGCGACCTTTGGTCAGGCTCGGGCAGGCGGCCGGCTCGACGGCGACGACACGCACGTCCTGCTCGCCGCGTAGCTTGCGGCCGATGAACGGGAAGGCAATGCCGGCAAAGTTCGAACCGCCGCCGGTGCAACCGACGATGACGTCGGGATAGTCGTCGGCCAGCCGCATCTGCTGCAACGCTTCAAGGCCAATGACCGTTTGATGCGTCAGCACGTGATTGAGAACGCTGCCGAGCGCGTACTTCGTCTGCTCGTCTTGCGCCGCCACCTCGACGGCTTCGGAAATGGCGATACCGAGCGAGCCGCTGCACTTGGGATCTTTCTCGAGAATGGCTCGCCCGGAGGCCGTCCGCGAGCTGGGGCTCGCAAACACTTCCGCGCCGTAGGTTTCGATCAAGGCGCGCCGGTATGGTTTCTGGTCGTAGCTGACGCGCACCATGAACACCTGGCACTCGAGTCCGAAGAAGTTGCACGCCATGGCCAGCGACGAGCCCCACTGCCCGGCGCCGGTCTCCGTGACCAGGCGCCGCACACCGGCCTGTTTGTTGTAGTACGCTTGCGCCACGGCGGTGTTTGGCTTGTGCGAGCCGGCCGGACTGACGCCCTCATACTTGTAATAGATGCGCGCCGGAGTCTGCAGGGCTTCCTCCCAACGGCGGGCGCGAAACAACGGCGCCGGGCGCCACAGCTGATAGAGGCGGCGCACCTCGCCGGGAATTTCGATCTCGCGTTGCCGTGATACTTCCTGCTCGATCAGAGCTTGCGGGAAGAGAGGCTCCAGGTCGCCGGGTGCGATCAGCTGCTGGGTCGCCGGATGCAAAACCGCCGGCGGCGGCACCGGCAGGTCGGCAACGATGTTGTACCAGGCTTGCGGGATATCGTCTTCCGAGAGCAGAAACTTCGTGTGGGATCCCATCGCATCCTCGCTTTCTTGCCGCGCAGCAATCGACGCGTCACCAACCGCAACCGACCAACTTCTAGCGCGTGTTTCAACGTTGAGGGGAGACAGGTGTCTCTACCACGAGAACAAAGCGGCGGCCGGTGTGATCACTCAGAGTCCCGCGCAATCATGCGTTCCGTGCCAAAGCTTGGCGAAGCGCCAACCTTCTGTGCGGCCCGAGGCTTGCTCAATCCGCTCTCGAACATGAAAGTGTTCAGAACTGAAAAACAGCGGAAGAATGTCGCCAAGTTCTTCCGGGACATGGCCAAGGTAGCGCTGACCTTCTTTCTGATCGGCCCGCTGGCCAAACCAGAAACGGTGAGCTGGCCAGGCTTGGCTTCAGGGTTCCTCATCGGATTTACTTTGAGCTGGCTGGAGGTTTACTCTCGACGCCAAGGAAGAGAAACCATGAACCCGTTTACACCGGCATTCTTCATTCTAGGATCTCTGGTGGTGGTCGGTCTGATCATCGTCGTTCTTGACCGATACCCGAAACGACCGGACAAATCTGCCTAGATCAGGCACGAAGCTGCTGGTGCGGCGGATGTATTCGGCATAGGCGGGGCGAGTCTTCACCAATTTTCTCTCCAACAATGGCACGCCGGAGACGCGCAGCAGCAGGCCGGTCATGAGAATCGGACTGAACAACGCCCAGCGGCCGGCCGGCGTCGATGCGGCGATCAAGTACAGTCCCCACCACAGCAACGCATCGCCGAAATAGTTTGGGTGGCGCGTGTAGCGCCACAGACCGCGGTCCATCACTTTGCCTTTGTTCTGCGGATCCGACTTGAAACGCGCCAGCTGGGCATCGCCGATCGTCTCGCAGCCGAAGCCGATCAGCCAAAGCGCGAGGCCGAGCCCATCGAGCCAACCGAGCTCATTCGGCGGGGCATTCAATTGGCCGAGCTGGACCGGAAGGGAAATCAGCCACATCAAGACGCCCTGGAGGCCGAAGACGGTAACCAGGCTCACCAGCGCGAAGCGTTCGCCGTGATGGCGGCGCATGGCTTGGTAGCGGTAGTCTTCGGGTTGACCCCAGTTACGCCAGAGGAGATAGAGCGCCAGCCGCACGCCCCATACCACGGTCAGCGCCGTGAGCAGCGCGGCGCGCCGACGACCCTCGCCGGCAAGCGAATGCGCCAGCAGCGCGACGCAGGCAAAGCCGAGGCCCCACAGGATGTCGACAACGCTCACGTCGCGACGCCAAAGGCTGAACAGCCAGACGGCCGACATCAGACCCGCAACGCCACCGGCGGTACAGATCAAGAGCGGCGCAGTCGACATCGTCAGGGTACGAATTGCGGAAAGTGCGGCTCGAGTTGCGCCAACGGCGTACCGACACGGTCCTTGTCCGAAAGCAACGGCTCCGTGGTCGGCCAAACGATGCCGATGGCCGGATCGTTCCACAGCAACCGCAGCTCGCCGGCCGGGTCATAGTAGTCGGTACATTTGTACTCGACCTCGGCCCGGTCGCTGAGGACGCAGAAGCCATGCGCAAAACCGGCCGGGACCCAGAGCTGGCGAAAGTTATCGGCAGACAGAACGACCGAGGTCCAGCGCAAATAGGTCGGTGAGCCGCGTCGAATGTCGACGGCGACATCGAAGATCTCACCGGCCAAGGCACGAACCAGCTTGCCCTGCGGCCGTGTTAGCTGGGCATGCAGACCGCGCAATGTGTGGCGTACCGAGCTCGAATGGTTGTCCTGCAAGAACGGACCGACGATGCCCGCCGTCTCGTACTTTGCCGCTTGATACGACTCGAGGAAGAACCCGCGCGGGTCGCGGTGCACATCCGGCTCGACGACGACGACACCCGGCAGTTCGGTCTTTAGAAAGCGCATACCGCGTCTATCTTCTGGCACGACAAGGCGGCGGGGGCAACGTTCTACGGCACCGCGGTGGTGTCGCAGTTTGATCAGCGAGAGGATGGGCTGGCGATCAAGGCAGGGAAGCGCAATCAAGAGCCTGGCGTGGCGAGACAGCTGCCGGCACTGCAGTGTCCCGCTTGGTCTCCCAGCGTGCACGGAATGCCGTCGGCGCCCGCCTCGCTCTGGCAGCCATTGACGCCGTGGAAGTCGTACGTGCACGGATCGCCGTCGT
>JACQEN010000130.1 GCA_016200585.1 Deltaproteobacteria bacterium | reverse complement strand
GGGCAACTCTTTGAGCCCGAACCCGTCAGCTAACTTCGCCGGCCATCAAGGAGAGGAGCGGAAACGGATTGACTGCCGCGTACGCACTTTTGGATACCTCTCCAGGGTCGCAAATCTGACCTGGAGGGGTTTCTAATGACTAGAGCGCTCCCATCGCGGAAGGTCCGTTGTTGCCTCGTTGCCTGCTTCGTCCTGGGCTTTGCGTCCTCGATGAGCTTGGCAGAAAATCGTCACAAAGGTGCCGCCATCACAAGCCACAAGTGGAAGGTGGTCACCAGTGCATCCTGGTATGGTCGAAAGTTCAGCGGCCGGTCGACAGCCAGCGGCACGAACTTCAACCCACAACATCTAACCGCCGCTCATCGCACATTGCGGCTCGGCAGCAGGGTCCGAGTGACCGAGCTCCGAAGCGGAAGATCTGTGGTCGTTCAGATAACGGATCGAGGGCCATACGTTCATGGACGAGGGCTGGACCTGTCCTACGCTGCGGCCCGACAACTGGGCATCCTCGAGCGCGGCGTAGCCAAGGTTGAGGTCGAGCTGCTCAAGCCGCAGCCGCTGCAAACCAGCCCCCCAATTGTCATCGCCTCATCGGGCAGCGGGGTGACCTGGAGACCAAGCGCCCTCGTGGAGTAGGTGCCTTCCCTATCCACTCGAGGAAGCTTCACTCGATAGGTTCGAGTACGTCCGATTTCGGTTTCGATGCGGGTTCTGCGCCAGTCGTCACCTCGGCGGCGCGCAGGCGCCTTTCGAGCTGGCCTAGCCTTCGTGCGAGCGTATTGACCTCTTGCCGGGACGGAAGGTCGAGTCTGCGGAGCAGCGGAACCAGCCGTTTGGTCGTTTCCTTTTCGAGTGTTCCGAGAAAACGCTCAGCTCGAGACTCAAGGTCCTTCGATGCCCGCTGCGCGCGTTTCTCCAAGTCGGTTCTCAGTTTCTGGGCTTGGTCGAGCATTCGCTCCAGCGCGCGCTTCTGATCGCGGCTGATCAGTTGAGTTGCTTGTCGACTTGTGCGGCCGACGATACTCTCTGCATCACGTTGCAGCTGTCGAATATTCTGCTGCAGCCGATCCAGAACTTGAGTAGTCATGCCGGTCTTTGCCGATGCACGTTTCTTTGCCATTGATCTACTCCTTGAGTGTTTGGCTTCTACTCTTGGTTGATGACGCAGGCAAGCGCCGCTGCTTCGTTACGTTCACCTATGGGCGCTTGGGTGTATTGACGGTGCTGTTTTGGATCGGCATAGTATCGAGGTTTTTCAAGGATTTGGGCGAGTCTGGAAGGGGTCTACGCTTTGCCGAGCCGGATCGGTCGTCTCACAATTGCGGGCCTCTTGCTCGCAGTTTCAACGTATGCCGCTCGACCCGGCGATACCAACTGCGACGGTCAGATCGACTCACTTGATTCGGTCCAATTGACGGCGGCCCTGTTTCTCGATGCAGCGCCCGCTTGTGCGGCGACCGACGTCAACTTGGACGGGCGGACTTCGGTTGCCGATGTAACCGCATTGACGAACCTCGAAACCGAACCGCGGGTAGGTCCGATCGTCAATTTTGCCGGTATCGCCGGACCCGAGGGTACGATCCTATCGTCGTCCGGGGTGTCGATCGATGGATCGCTAGTCTTTGCCCGTCCAGGTGGATCCGGTTTCCAACTGGTCTTTGAATCCTCACCAGGTTCCGGTGACCTTGATGTTGGAACCGCAGTTCTCGTTGGTGCTCCGGGAACCGGTCGACCGGACCTTCAAATCGAGGTCACGCGGGCGCTCGGAAACGGCAGTACAGCCGTTTGCGAAGGTGGCGTCCCCGGGTTTGATCCGCCCGATTTTGGCCCCAGCCAAACGATCACCGATGCGCTCAATGATTTCGCCTGTGCGGCAACGGCGAATGCCAACTTTCGCCGCGCCTGTACGGTCGACTCGTTCGGCATCAATACGTTCATAACGTCTGTTCCGCGAACCGTGCAGTTCTGCCTTCTCGTTAACGCCGATCGCGCTTTTTCGATCGGCGATACTCGTGTCACCGTTCAGATCCGCGACGTCGCCGGCAATTTGGGCCCAGTTGCGTCGTTTGTGCTGAGGGTCGGCAGCCCGCCGACTCCCAGCGGCACTCCGACCGCGACCTTGCCGATTGCTACGCGGACACCAACCGCAAGCCGGACTCCCAGGCCTTCAACCACCCCGACGAACATCGCACCCCTGACGCCGACTCCATCCATAACCCCAACCTGGACGACAGCGCGCACGTCAACGTCTACACAAACGCAAACCGCGACACCGTCACCGTCACGTATGGCCGGAAGCCCGACCCCCTCGCCTTCTGGGACGAGCACCAGGGGCGCGACTTCTAGTCCAACGGTGAGTCGGACCGCTTCCGCAACTCCGAGCAACACACGGGCGCCCTCTGCGACTCCTTCCGGAACTGCAACGGCGGCCCCTAGTGCCACTGAGACACCGAGTGTCAAGCCGACGGCTACCTCGACTTCCTCAATGACGCACACGCCAACCGCGACCAGATCCTTCTCCGCAACGCCGTCTTCGACCATGACGCATTCACCGTCAGCGACCTCGACGTCGCTCCCGACCCAATCGCGTCAACCGACGTTGACCGCGACACGAACGGGCACGCCCACTTCCACCCGCACGCCGACGGTGACACGGACATCATCATCAACTGCTACGAGTGCTCCGCCGACGGATACTCCTTCCATCACCATGACGCCGTCAGCCACCCAATCGCGTCAGCCGACGTTGACCGCAACTCTGACGGCAACTTCTACGACCACCCGAACGGCGACCGTGACCCGAACACCGACATCAACCCCGACGAACACACAAACACAGACGGCGACGAATACAGCGCCGGGGACGCTGACACCAACGGTTACGCCCAGCGGCCTGCCATCGCAGACACCCAGTGCAACGCGCGAGCCGAGTTTGACGGCTACGTCAACGGTCTCGGCAACGCCCACAAGTAGCCCTACGATTACGCTGACGGCGCCTCCCAGCGCCACGGCGAGCTCCACCGGCACACCAACGGATACGGCTAGGCCGACGCCCAGTGCATCTGCCAGCAAGACCCCTTCCGCACCCCCAACGTCTACCGTCAGTCCGAGTCCTACCGAGACGGCGGTTCCGACGCTGTCCGCAACGCCGACACCGTCGAATACCAGGCGTTCCCGGCATACTCGAACCCCGCGTCCGACATGGTCGGCGACACCCGTCGTTAGCGCGACCCCCTCGTCAACGGTTCCTGCCAGCCGAACGGCGACCAGTAGCCCAAGCGTCACGCAGACCTACACCTCGACTGCGACGGCGACCGCGAGTCAGAGCCCATCTCGAACTGCAACGACGAGAGCAAGCGCGAGTGCTACGTCGACGGTGACGCCGACGCGATCCATGACTGCGACGCGGTCGCCTTCTCCGAGCTCGACAGTGACTCCGACAGGCACCCCGTCGCCAAGCCGAACCTCAACCGCAACGGCGACAGCGACGCGGACACTGCGACCGACGAACAGCCCGACCCAGACGGGTACCGCGACGCGTACGGCTTCGTGGACCTGGACGATCCCGCCAACGCCGACGCTGACGATCACCCCAACAGTGACCGGAACCCGTCCGCCGACGCAGACGGCAACAAATTCACCTTCACCGACACTGACGCCGACGGAAACCTCTACGCCGACGTCCACAACGACTCCGTCGCGTACGCCGACTCGAACGAGCTCCCCGACGAATACCGCGACCTATTCGTTCACGATGACACCGACGGTGACGTTCACGTGGACGGCGAGCCCCACCCGTACTCGGATTCCAACGTCGACGGCGACGTTGACGCGCACCCAGACGAGCACGATGACGCCGACACTAACGCTGACGGCGACGCTATCTCCAATTCCGACCGGCACACCGACGTTGACCAAGACACCGACGAGCTCGCTTACGCCGACGTTGACGCTGACACCAACCTACACACCGACGATCACGTCGACGCCGACCCCGTCGTTGACACGCTCCCCGACCAATACAAAGACGCCAAGCTCCACGGCAACTTGGACGCAAACACCCACGCTAACAAGCACTCCGACCGACACGGCGACTTGGACGCCGACGCGTACGGCGACGCTGACGCGCACGGCGACGAATACGCCGACAGTGACGCCGACACCGACCATCACGTTGACACCCACGATCACCAACACTCCGACTCACACCGTGCCGCCCGAGCCGGTCATTACCTTCTTTGGTGTCACTCGCGCCGACGATAGCCTGCTTGACGCAAGTGGGAGCACTGAAGACGGCCTGCCGATCTACACACGCGGGTTTGGATCAGGGTTCTCCCTGGTGATCGAAGGAAGGCCCGGCGGCACCAATTCTCCGGTGGGTGCGGAAACGTTCAACTGGAATCCCGCGAACCCCTCGGCGTTGCCCGATCTACAGGTTGTCGTGTCTCGTTCCCTCGGCAACGGAAGCGCGACTGTTTGCGACGATACGCCGCCGAACCTTGGAGGCGTTCCTGCCGTCGATCCGCCCGCGTTTTCGGGCAGCCAAGAAATTGCCGATGCGCTCAACGACCTGGGCTGTCGCTTCAAGAATGGCAGCGGCATACCGGGTGGGCGTAAGGCGGACGAAGCCTGTACCATCTTCCCAGACGGTCGCTTTCGCTTCGTGGCACAGCGAACGAGTCTTCAGTTCTGCGGTCTCATCGATGACCCGATCAGCTTTCCGCCCGGTGATACGGTCGTGACGGTTCGGATCCGCGATGAGGGAGGACGCCTCAGTACTCCCGCCAGCATCGTGGTACGCGTCGGGAGCTGAAGCCCATGTGCGAGCAGGGCGCCGTCGGGGCAAAGCGACGGGCTGCTAGCTCACGACCCAGGTATCGCCGCGGTTGAGAAGTGTCGCCAAGTCACCGGGGCCTTGCGTTTCAACGGCCTTGCGCATCTGCTCAGCGACAATTTCATCGTAGGGAGTGCGCTCGACGCAACGCAAGACGCCAACCGGAGTCGGGAACGCGGCCGGTGGCAGTGTGCTGAGCAGGAAGGCCAGATGCGGATCGGTCTCGTCATGCTGTACGAGGTCGGTCTCGGAATAACCACCGCTCAGACCGACCACTTCGAGCTTACCGCCGCTCATCCGAATACCCTTGTCGCGATTCTTTCCGAAGATGCGCGGCTTTCCCTGTTCCAGTACCAGCTGGGTCTCGGCCTTGGTGTCTTTCTCCGTCAGACCAGCAAAGGCGCCGTCATTGAAAAGGTTGTAGTCCTGCAGGATCTCGATGAACGACGTTCCCTGATGTTCATGCGCCCTGCGAATGGTCTCTTGCAGATGCTTGGCTTCCACATCAATCGTGCGCGCAACGAATGTTGCGTCGGTACCCAACGCCACCGATAGAGGATTGAAAGGGTAGTCGGGTGAGCCGATGGGAGTCGACTTGGTGACCTTCCCTTGCTCGGAAGTAGGTGAATACTGCCCCTTCGTCAGACCGTAGATACGGTTGTTGAACAGGAGAATGTTGACGTTGATGTTGCGTCGCAAGATGTGAATCAAGTGATTCCCGCCGATCGATAAGCCGTCGCCGTCACCGGTAACCACCCACACCGACAGATCCGGTCGCGCGACCTTGAGCCCGCTGGCGATGGCAGGGGCTCGGCCATGAATGCTGTGGAAGCCGTACGTGTTCATGTAGTAAGGGAAGCGGCTCGAGCACCCGATGCCCGAGATGAAGACGATGTTCTCGCGCGGTACACCAAGCTCGGGCATGACTTTCTGGACCTGTGCCAAAATCGCGTAGTCGCCACAGCCGGGGCACCAGCGAACATCTTGGTCGGTTACGTAGTCCTTACGCTGTTGCTTCGATGGAGCTGCAACGGTTGACATTAATTTCTTGCCTCCAACATTCGATTGATACGGTTGGTGATCTCAGAAACCTTGAACGGTAATCCCTGGATCTTGTTAAGGCCGATTGCATCGACGAGATACTCGGCGCGCAACAGGCGGACAAGCTGCCCCATGTTCATTTCCGGTACGAGAATCTTCTTGAATCGCTTGAGAACCTCGCCGAGATTGGCAGGCAGGGGATTCAAGTAGCGCAAGTGGAGTTGTGACACCGACTTCCCTTCTTCTTGAGCCTGCTTTACGGCGGCGGCGATAGCGCCATAGGTGCTGCCCCATCCAACCACCAAGAGATCGCCGGAAGTGGGGCCCTGCACTTCGGCAGGCGGAATGTCTGCAACCATGCCGGCAATCTTGCGCGCTCGGACACGCACCATCTGTTCGTGGTTCGAGGGGACATAACTGACATTGCCGCTCAGATATTCCTTCTCCAGGCCGCCGATGCGGTGCTCGAGGTTGGGCGTTCCAGGTACGACCCACGGGCGCGACAGGGTTTGCTCGTCACGCAGGTAAGGAAAGAAGCCAACCGGATCCGTGCGAAACGTAACCGGGAATTGCGGCAGATCGCTGACCTTCGGTATCAGCCAGGGTTCGGCGCCATTCGCCAGGTATCCGTCCGAGAGCACGATGACCGGGGTCATGTATTTGACCGCCAGGCGCACCGCGTCCAACGCGGCAAAGAAGCAATCGGCGGGCGTCGAAGGTGCGATGATCGGCACGGGAGAATCGCTGTTGCGCCCGTACATCGCCATCAATAGATCGGCCTGTTCGGTTTTCGTCGGCAGGCCGGTGCTCGGTCCGCCACGCTGAATGTCGCAAATGACCAGCGGCAGCTCGACACTGACGGCGAGATTGATGGTCTCTGCCTTGAGGCACATTCCCGGGCCGCTCGTGGTCGTAATGGCGATCGCACCGCCGAAGGCGGCGCCCAGTGCCGAGCCGACTCCGGCAATTTCGTCTTCCGCTTGGAACGTCACGACATTGAAATTCTTGAACGTCGCGAGCTCATGCAGAATGTCGCTCGCCGGAGTGATCGGGTAGCTGCCTAGGAACAGCGGGCGACCGGCTTGCTGTGCCGCGGCGACGAATCCGATCGCGAGCGCCGTGTTGCCGGTAATGTTGCGGTATTTGCCGGGAGCGATCCGCGCCGGCTTGATCTCAAACGCGCTGGCGAAGATCTCGGTGGTGTCACCGAAGTTGTAGCCGGCACGCAGCACGCGCTTGTTGGCAGCCGCCAAGTCCGGCTGCTTCTTGAAGCGTTGATCGATCCAGTTCTCGGTGGCTTCGATCGGACGTTGGAAAAGCCACGACACTACTCCGAGCGCGAAGAAGTTCTTGCAACGATTGACGGTGCGCGCAGGCAAGTTGGTGTCGCGCAGCGTCGTCGCCGTAAGCTTGGTGATATCGACACAGAACAGTTGATAGGCGGCGAGAGACCCGTCCTCGAGAGGATTTGCTGCGGCGCCGGCCTTCTTCAGGTTCTGTTCGTTGAACTGCTCTTTGTCGACGATGAGAATGCCGTTTGGCTTCAGGTCGCCAACGTTCATTTTGAGCGCCGCCGGATTCATCGCGACCAGAACGTCGAGATCGTCTCCGGGAGTGAAGACTTCGCGGCTGGAGAAATTGAGCTGAAATCCCGACACACCGGCCAGTGTTCCGGCGGGCGCGCGGATTTCAGCGGGGAAATCCGGCAGAGTGCTCAGATCGTTGCCGGCGAGGGCCGATTCGTTTGTAAATTGCATCCCGGCGACTTGCATGCCGTCGCCCGAATCGCCGGCGAATCGGATGACTACCGACTCCCTTTCCTCTCGGGGCTTGCGTACCGCTGCACTTGCATCAGGTGGGGGAACCGCCATCGAACACATCTCCTCAAAGTCGGGATTCAAGACCGTCGAGAGGTTTGCCGAGTCGCAACCAGGCAATCAGTCTCGACAACCTGCGATACTATCGGCGCGCGGAAGGCATTTCAAATCGCTCTCTCGGGCCGCAACGACTCTCCTTAAAGCTTTGCTATGCGGCCGCCTCCACGCCGGTTACTTCGAACTGCGTTTCCACCAGACTCTCAGTTGCCTTGATTACGACTTTCTTTGCCAGTTGGGCTTCCATGGCTCCGAGGGTTCTGTCCTCGTGGTGCTGCAGGAACTGTGCAACGGTCGGGTGCACGTGGGCCGTGACCACCGCCAGCTTCGGATTCAGAGCTGCCTCGCGGTGAATGCGGCGTAGTACCTCGTACGCAACGGTTGACGTCGATTTTACGTGACCTTTGCTGTCGCAGCTCGCGCAAGGCGTGCACAGCAGCTGTGCCAGGCTCTCGCGCGTTCGCTTTCTGGTCATCTCAATCAGTCCGAGATCGGAAATCGGCAGGAGACGCGAGCGTGCCTTGTCCTTCCTGAGTGCGTCCTTGAGCGATTCGAAAACTTCGCGTTGGTGTGCCGAGGTTTCCATGTCGATGAAGTCGATGACGATCAGTCCGCCGAGGTTGCGCAAGCGCAACTGCTCGACCAGCGTCCGCACCGCCTCGAGATTCGTTTTCAGGATGGTTTCTTCCTGGCTCTTCTTGCCGACGTATCGCCCGGTATTTACGTCGACGACCGTGAGGGCTTCGGTCTGGTCGATCACGATGTAGCCGCCCGATTTCAACCAGACCTTTCGTTCCAGGGCTTTGGTGATCTGTGTTTCGATGCCGAGGCGATCGAAGATGGGTTCGGGCTCCTCGTAAAATTCGATGCGATTCTTCATTCGCGGCATTACGGTCTCAACGAACTCGAGGATGCGCTGATAGTCGCGCCGGTTGTCGACGACCAGGCGCTGGGTATCTGCCGTAAAAAGGTCGCGCACGGTTCGCAGCACCAGATCCATGTCGTAATGCAGCAGCGCCGGCGCCCCTACGGTTTCTGCCTTGCCTTGCGTTCTCTTCCACAGCTTGGTCAGAAAGCGGATGTCGCCTTGGACCTCGCGTTTGGTGAGACCTTCGCAAGCAGTCCGAATGATGAAGCCACAATCGGAGGGGCGTTCGGCCCGAACGATCTCCTTCAGTCGAAGCCGTTCGGCTTCGTCGTCGATGCGACGCGAGACCCCGATGTGATTCGAGGACGGCATCAGGACGAGATGCCTCCCGGGCAAGGATGGGACTGCGGTGATTCTCGCTCCCTTCGTTCCGATGGGCTGCTTTGCGACCTGAACGATGAGCTCTTGCCCTTTCTTGAGGCGCTCCTCGATCGGAATGCGTCGAGAGGGCGTTTTGTCCGCATCTGCGGTCTTGTCGACTTCAATCGGAGTCGTACCTTCTTCCGATACGAACTCGTCGCCGAGATCGGCGTCGAGATCGGAGGCGTGTAGAAAGGCTGCTTTCTCGAGGCCGATGTCGACGAAGGCGGCCTGCATCCCGGGCAGAACGCGCGTGACGCGGCCCTTGTAGATGTTGCCGGCAACCCCGCGATCGCGAGCTCGTTCGATGAAGATCTCGATGAGACGCTGCTTTTCGAGCAGCGCAACGCGAGTTTCGAACGGCGCGGCGTTGATGACGATTTCGCGTGTCACGGCTGCATGAAGTTCTCGATCGCAACCGAGTGGTCGTCGCTGCTGCTCGCAAACGTGGTGAACACCTTTCGAATGCGAAGAGCGCTACGGTCGCGATCGTTCAAGTCTAGAATTGCCGCGATGAGATCCGCAGGTTTGAGAGTTCCGTGTTTATCGAAACGGATCGTCGCATCGATCATGACTGCAGAATCAAATTTCAGGTTGGCAACGAACGGACGTGCATCGATCACTCGATTGCCGCCTTTGGCGTGTTTTTGGAGAGGGAAGCTCGATGCCGCCATGAATTCGGCCAAGCGCGCTTCGACGTGGGCAGGCCGCATCTCGGCGGTGCTGCTGAGATCGATTTGGTAGCGGAACCCGTTGATCAGTCCTGCTACGCTCGCGCCCTTCAACGGTCGGTCGATTGCCGAGACCACTCGCAGACCTTGTGGCAGCTGTGCGTTCAAGCGGTCGGCGATTTCCGCCGGCGGCATCTCGTGCGTCAGATCAATTTCGACGAATTCGCTTTCGCTTTCCGTGCCAAGAGGTAACGCAGGGCCGAAGGCGAAACGGGGCAAGGGATGGTGCCCCTGGCTGAAAGCAACGGGCAGCTGCGCTCTCCGCGCCGCACGATGGAAAACCGAGCTGAGCTCCAGGTTGCCGATGAACCGAGCCAGCGCGAGCTTGTGGTATTGCAGCGTGACGCGGCAGCAAGCGGAAGGTGCGGGCGAACGAACGCTGTGGACCGTCGACTCACCGCCGGCCGACAGCCACTCCTCGGCATTGCCCAAGCCGTGTGGTTGATCGCTGTTATCGGCGTCTGGTGAACGCCCGGACGCTGCATCTTTTTCGCCAGTTGCGGTGGCTCCGCTTGGAAGATCCGCGCCGTGCGTCGCCGCTTCGAGACCACCATGCACCTTCTGCCAGCCGCGCGGCTCCCAGGCCCCTTCGGCCTTTTCGGCAACGATGTCGCTTGCCCAATGATCGACGAGCTCACCGCGATGCTCAGCCGCCTTGGCGCCGTAAAGGTGATAGTCGACGTTGCGAACTTCCTTGAAGTCGCAAGCGCCGCAGTACGTGCAGCGTTCAACGCTGCAGTCCGGGGTCAGGGTGCGTTCGAAGGCGAGCGCCAACTCGCGTTGCAGGAATTCTTTGGTGACTCCCGAGCTCAGGTGATCCCATGGCAGGGGCTCATCCAACGTACGGCGACGGAGGTAGAAATCTACGGATAAGTCGGTTTCCGCGAACGCTTGCTCCCACAGGTCGAAGCGGCACTCTTCGTTCCAACCGTCGAAGCGGCACCCGAGCTCGAAGGCGCGTTGCAAGGCGGCCGCGGTGCGACGATCGCCGCGCGAGAACACCCCTTCCAACATCGACAGGCGAGCGTCATGGTAGCGAAACTTGATGCGTCGCTTGCCGAGCTCCTGACGCAGGAAGCGTTGGCGGCGTTCGATTTCTTCAATTGGAACCTGGACCGCCCATTGGAAGGGTGTATGCGGTTTGGGGACGAAGTTGGAAACGCTTGCCGTAACTTCGCACTGGCGGTTGCCGGTGGCGGCAACTTTACTGGCGAGGTCGACAATGCCCATGAGGTCTTCGTCGGTTTCGCTCGGTAAACCGATCATGAAATAGAGCTTCAGGTTACGCCAGCCGAGCGCAAAGATCTGCTTGGCAGCGCTGATCAATTCGCTTTCTTGGTATTCCTTCTGAATGATGTCGCGCATGCGCTGGCTACCAGCCTCGGGTGCGAGAGTGAACCCGGTTTTGCGCACGCGCCGAATTTGATCGAGTAACGACGGAGCGAGCGCGTCGACACGCGTCGATGGCAGGGATACCGCTACTCGCGACGGTGCCAGGCGATTCATCAATTCGGTGAGCACCGGATTGATGCAGCTGTAGTCACCGGTGCTCAAGCTCAGCAACGATACTTCGTCGTGTCCGGTTTCTTGCAGCGCGCGTTCGGCGTTGGCCAGGACCCTGTCAGGGGCGCGTTCACGCAGCGGACGGTAGATGTAGCCTGCTTGGCAAAATCGACAGCCTTTGACGCATCCGCGCATCACCTCCAGGCTCGGGCGGTCGTGAACGATTTGCACGCTTGGAACGACGAAGGTCTCCTGCGTGGGGACGGAGTTGAGGTCTCGTAGGATTCGCTTCTCCACCATCCCATTGCCGGGTGTGGACGGGTGAACGGCGATGATTCGACCGTTCGGTGCGTGTTCGGGCTTGAAGAAGGACGGTACGTATACGCCGCGGATCGATGCCAGTTTCGCCAACAGGTCGTGTCGATCGCGGCGATCCCACGCGAGATATGCGTCGCAAATGTCGTGGACGGCTTCTTCCCCATCCCCGAGCAGGACTGCATCCAGGAAATCCGCTAGCGGCTCCACGTTGAAGGCACACGGCCCGCCGGCGATGACCAGCGGGGCGTCGGCACGGCGGTCCCGGCTGTGAAGCGCAACCTTGCCCAGGTCGAGCATGGCCAACAGGTTCGTGTAGGTCAGTTCGTACTGCAACGTGAACCCGACGATGTCGAACTGGTCGAGTGGCGTGAAAGTTTCAAGCGCTACCAGTGGCAAACCGGCGGCTCGCAACTCCGCTTCCATGTCGAGCCAGGGTGCATAGACCCGTTCGGCGAACACGTCCGGGCGGCGGTTGAGAATGTCGTAGAGGATTTGCAGCCCAGGATGCGACTGCGCGATTTCATACACGTCAGGGAAAGCCAGTGCGAATCGTAGGCGCACTGTGCGCAGATCCTTTTGCACCATTCCATACTCTCCTCCCAGGTAGCGCCCCGGCTTCGTGACGCGTCCAAGGAGGGATTCGTATGCCGCTCGATAGGATTGCATGACCATGTTTTAAATGAGTTTCGCGGCATCATACGGGCGGCTCTATCAAAGGGCAAGGTAGAAGCCATTTTGTGAAGGATTGCGGCACGGAATTGGCGCTCGTGGTTCGTTGGTGACCTGTCTTGGAGCAGTCAAATCGTTGACTTCACAACAAGATGTGAGTACGGTCTGCCGAAATTTTCCTGCTTGGTTGTAGGTTTATCAGCTGCGGGGTGATGGGGACGAGGATGTCGGCGCTAGTAACTGTCCTTAATACCAAAGTCCTGGTTTTGAACCGCTCGTTTCTGCCGGTTCACATCACTTCCGTTCGCCGGGCGTTTGCGTTGCTGTATCAAGGCGTTGCCCAGGCTGTCGACGAGCAATACAGGACCTTCGACTTCGACAGCTGGGCCGACCTGGCGGTGGCCGTGCATGAGGATTCAATCGGACTTGTGAATCGTGCGGTCCGCATTCCACGAGTCATCCTGCTGGTCGCCTACGACCGGGTGCCGAAGCGTCAGGTCCGGTTCAGTCGCTTCAACATCTACGGCCGCGATCGCAGTACCTGTCAGTATTGCGGCAAGGTGTTTTCCAGGGCCGAGCTCAACTTGGATCACGTCGTTCCGAGGTCGCAAGGCGGGCTATCACGTTGGGACAACGTTGTTTGTTCTTGCCACTCGTGCAATCGGCGGAAAGGTGGACGAACGCCTGAACAGGCTGGAATGCGGTTGCTGCGGCATCCGGCGCGACCTGAATGGACACCCTTTATGCTCGAGACGTTCAGTCTCAGGCGTTACAAAGAGTGGGTTCCATTTCTTTCGACAGTCGACGCATCGTATTGGAACACCGAACTTCTCGAATAACGGTGGATTCAGGCACCGGCGCGAAACCTGCTCAAGAGTTGGTCGGAATGGCCGCTCGTCGATGCTGTGTCGCACTGCTCATCAGCTCCCTGATTCTCTCGAGCCCGGGCAACGCACAGATTCTATCAAAGCAGATTGCCGGTCGAATCTCTTACGGTGCCGTCCGCGATCCGTTTCCAGGCGTTACCGTTTCCCTTCAATCCCCGAGTGGATCGACGACAGCTTTCAGCGATAGCCAGGGCGACTATCAATTCCCCTCTGTTGCCGACACGCAGTCGGTGCAAGTCGAAGCCGTCGGTCGCCCGCCGCAATATGGGGGCGTCACGGCGCTGGATGCCGTTTACGTCCTCATGGCCGTCGTCGGCTTGCGTCAGCTGACTGCGGAACAAATGCTGGCCTGTGACGCCAACGGCAGCGGGACAATTACCGCCGGCGATGCCAGTCTCTTGCTTCAGTACACGGTGGGTTTGATCGATCGGCTGCCGGTAGCCGAGAAGTGCGGTTCGGACTGGGTGTTCACCCCAATCGCCGACGGCTTGCCGGCTGGAGCATCAATTACTCTTCCGTCGGTCGGTTCAGCCGGGTGTCGACACGGGGCAGTTTCTTTCCCTCAGTTTCTTGAGTCTGCTTTGCAGGTGAATTTCGACGCCATCAAACTTGGCGACTGCGTTGGCGATTGGCGCGTGTCTCCACCGGCCACTGCAACACCGACGAACACCAACACTGCGACTCCTACACCGACAGCAACGCTGTCGCCAACGTCGACGCTGAGCCCGACGCCGACCCCAAGCCCGACGCCGACCGCGAGCCCGTCGCGCACATCGACGTCAACCTGGACTCCAACCAACACGGCGACGCCGTCGCGTACGCCAACCCCGACGCGAACGGCGACAAGCACGGCAACCGCATCGCCGACGCTATCTCCCACAGCGACAAAGACGCCGACGCCAACCGTGACGCTAACGTCGACGCCGACGGCGACGGCTACGATTACTTCGACGCCAAACTGTACGGGCGCTGCACTTTCGTCCATCGACCGGCCGCTTCTGGTCGCGGCCCATGATGATGTCCCCGACAGTAGCGGCATTCTGCGTCATGGCCGGGCTCATATCCTGCGGGTCGTACCCACGGGCTCAGGCTGGGGGATCTTTTGGCTGCGGGATACCACCGAGAACACCTTCGATGTACGGCTGACCTCCACCCTCTACTACGCACACCTTGATTTCGATCGGCAGATTACCGCCGGGCCTATGCCGTTGGTCGACATCCACCGTCACGACCGAGAACCACTGTATCTGGTCACCTGGCGCGTCGACCACTTCGGCTTGCTGATCAACGAGCTGATGAACACCGACCTGACGGCCAAAATCACCTACCAATTCTATTACGACGTGGCTGTGGACGGGACCCTATCGACACGCGTCGGGCCGATTCGCACCGATTTGGGATTCTCGGGTGGAATCGGCGACATCGTTCCTTACCTCGACGGCTACATGGTCGGTATCGAGACGGTCTGCCAGGGGAGCCATCAATGCAGCTTTGCGTACAAGCTCGCTGATCACGCAACCAGTCGAGGCTCGGACCTGCACGTCGTGGAGTTTGACGGAACGCACTCCTTCGCTCCCCACTTTGCCTATGACGGCGGCGGCCTGGCGGTGGTTTCCTGGAAAGATGCCTTGGACTCTACGGGCGGGGTCGTCAGTCAATATGTTCCGAATCCGGGCAGCTTCATCAGCGCGAGCAAGCCGATCGTGCCCGGCAAGGGATCGCTCAATGACAACAACCCACGCATCGCGTGGGACGGAACACACTTTGCCGCAGTGTGGCGCGAAGTGCAGTCGCAATTGTCGCCCGGTGATAGTTTCTGGCGTATGCGCATGGGAATCTTCGGGCGTACCTTCTCGGCGTCGACATACGTCTCCGATCGATTCTTGGAGCCGACGTACGCGATCGATTCCTCGATTTCACATTCCTTGGGATTTACGACGGACCTCAGTGCCGTGCCGGACGGCTGGGTGGTTGGCTACGCACAGGGACAGGCGAGCGGCGAACCGAAGGGTGTGGTTCAATATCTCGATCCGAGCGGGGCGTCGCAAATGGTCTGGCCGACCTTTGCGCTCGATGACTACGCCTATTCAGCGCGCGCTCATTTCACCAGCGACCATTCTAGAGTGATCGGCGTCGCGGCGAGTCATCGTGTGACCAACGGTGTCGAAGTGCGATTCGCGACGTTGAACCTGGATTGTCCGCCGTGATGCAACGGCGGACCTGCTGGTAGACACGGGAAAGCTCGGCAAGGATTGCGGCGGAACAGGATAGGGTGGGGCGGAGGTGATTTCCGATCGCGACGATCCGGCAGTCGACCGGGAAAGGTATCGATCGGCTGCGCTGCTATCGTCGCTTCCCGTTTTCCTTGCGGCACTCCTGGCCCTTCGACGACTCGACGATTCGGATACGTGGTGGCATCTGGCCGCCGGACGATGGATCATCGAGCACGGGACGGTGCCGCGCAGCGATCCGTTTTCCTTCACGGTGCCGGATCACGCCTGGACAAACGTGCAGTGGCTTTTCGACGCCGCTCTGTATGTCGTGTTCAGGATCGGCGGCAGCGAGTTGGTCGTCGTCTCGACGGCGATCGTCTTCGGTAGCGCATTCATCCTGTTGGGCGTGAATCTACGCCGTCAACTGGGCAAGGTTGCCAGTGCGATTCTGCTGCTGTGGGTCGTGTTGATCGCGCAAGAGCGCTTCACCGTACGGCCGGAGATGATTTCCTTCGTCCTCTTGCAGGTCTTGCTGTGGTTGCTCGGCACTGCCGCGCGCGACGATGGCCGCCGTCTGTGGTTGCTGCCGGTGGTGATGGTGCTTTGGGCGAACACTCATGCGCTGTTCGTCATCGGTGCGCTGCTGATCGTTTGCCATCTGGCTGCCGCCGGCGCGCGCAGAATCTGGCTGCCGCAACGATGGAGTGAGGCTTGGAAACTGACTTCGGAAGGCGATCGCCGGCTCTGTCTTTGGGGGGTTCTCTCGCTGCTAGTGACGGTTTTGAACCCGTACGGCCTTGAGGGAGCTATGTTTCCACTCAAGCTCGCTACACGCATCAACGGTTCGAATCCGGTATTCTCTGCCATCAACGAGTTTCGGTCTCCATTCTCGGGATATGCGCCGTCGTTTTCGCTCGACGCGTATCGGGCTCTGTTCACATTGAGCTGCGGAGCGGTGCTCCTGGCTGTCGTGATCACGCTGATTCCAAGCCCTGAAGTTGCCACGGATCAAGACGTCACGGCCGTCAACTCCCGCCGCCGCGGCGTTCATGTCGGCCGTCTTCTCTTCTTTCTTGCTCTTGCCTTTCTTTCCGTCTTGGCCCGTCGCAATACGGCACTCTTCGCGGTCGGCGCCGCACCGTTCGTAGGTGAATCCTTGCTGATCGTATTTCAGGGTATGCCGGCTGGTTTGCGCTCGTTGCTCGAGCGACTTGCTCCGCTGTTGACGCTTGCGACGGTCGCCGTGGTTTTGGTGTTGTGCGCCCTCGTCGCGACGAATCGATTCTACCGAATGAACCTCGACACCCATGAGCTCGGCGTCGGCGTGCAGGCGGAGACCTTTCCGATGCGGGCGGTCGACTTCATACGCGACTTGAAGCTGCCGCCGCGTGTCTACAACGACCTGACGACCGGCGGTTACTTGACTTGGGACAACCCGGTCGGCGGCGGTGTCTACATGGACGGCAGACTGGAAGTGTACGACGCGGCCTTCTTTTCCAACTACATGACCGGTGTTTCCGATCCTGAACGATGGCAGGCCGAAGCCGATCACTTCGGCATCAACACGGTCATTCTGGATCACCGCTTCGACCCGCGTGCGGTGTTGGTTCGCTACCTACTTCAAAACGCGCGCTGGGCGCTGATCTACTATGACGAGATGGCGGTCGTCTTCGTTCGTCGGGCCGGCAGTGACGAACAAATCGCCCGAGCGGCGGCGTCGTTTCCGGCGGCGCGCCAGCAGCGCCTGGCGCAGTTGCTGGCTCCGGTGAGCGGACTGCAGTGGCCGGTCGGGCGAGTCCTGGGGCTGTGGAACTACGGCAACATGTCTTCGTTGATTGGAGATGATGCCACCGCCACGACGTGTTTCCTGCAGCTCCTGCGTCTCGACCTGCCGGCAGCCTGGGAGCTTCCAATGCGCTTGCGGCTCGCCGAATCCTTTCTCCAGCGGGCCCAGCCGGAAGCCGCGCGCGAGCATGTGGATCGTGCCGCAGTGCTGTCGCCGGGCAATCCTGCCGTCGTTCGCTTGCGGGCTCAGTTGAACGGCTGAGCTCAGGTAGTCGGCTACCCCGGGCTTCGGCCCATAGCCCTGGGAGACGCCCCGGGGCGGGAGCTCGTTGCGTGCTTCGGGTAGCGAAAAACTCGGCAAAGTGAATCACGATTCAATGTCATTCGATGACTGGCGCCGTTCGATCCAACAGCTACATTGACAGGGAAGAAGCGCGTGTGAAATACTCGCTCAAAGTTGTGGTGGTGGTGGGGTGGAATGCGACTCAAACAACTCGAAGTAATCGGCTTTAAGTCCTTCGCGCACCGTACGGTGCTCGACTTCCCTTCGGGGATCACTGCGGTCGTGGGTCCAAACGGCTGCGGCAAATCAAACGTCGTCGACGCGATCCGCTGGGTTCTGGGCGAACAGAGTCCTCGCCATCTTCGCGGCGAGTCGATGGAAGACGTGATTTTCAAAGGCAACGATTCGGTTGCGCCGCTCGGCATGGCGCAGGTGTCGTTGACCTTCGAAAATGATAGCTCGATTGCCCAACAGACGGACTTGGATCTCGAGCTGTCGACGTTGCCGGCGCATCTCCGCGATCAGAGCGAAATCACCATCAGTCGGCGCTACTTCCGATCGGGTGAGTCGGAATATCTGATCAACAAAATAGCCTGCCGTCTGAAAGACATCACCGAGCTGTTTCTCGGAACCGGCGTCGGCACCAAGGCCTATGCGATCATCGAGCAGGGGCGGGTCGAACAGCTGATCAATGCCAAGCCGGAAGACCGGCGGTTGTTTATTGAAGAGGCGGCCGGCACCACTCTCTATCGCAGCCGTAAGCTTGCGGCGGAGCGTAAGATGGAACGGACGCGTGAAAATCTGCTGCGCGTCAACGATGTTTTGCGCGAGCTCGACCGGCAGATCCAGTACCTCCATCGCTTGGCCAAAAAGGCCGAGCAGTACCGCAATTTGCGCGAGGAGGCGCGACAGCTCGACTTGGGCTTGTCGGCGATCCGCTGGCGCCGTCTAAGCGAAGCTCTTGCCGAATTGGAACAAGATCTGGCCACGGCGAGTGCGGACGAAGCCGCGGCCGTGGACAGGTTGGCGGAGCTGGAAGGTCAGCTCGGCGAAAAGCGAGCTGCCGTGACGGTTGCCGAGGAGCATCTTGCTCAATGGCGCGAAGCCGCCGCTCGCTTGAGCGCCGAGTGTGAGAGCCTGCAGCAACGCATTGATCTGCGCAATCGAGAGCTCGTCGAGCGCGAGCGACGTCTGGATCGCCTTGCAACCGAAATATCCGAAATCGACGGCGGACAGATCGAGCTGCACCAGCGGCTCGAAAGTGCGGAACACGCCAGACAACAGTGGGCCGAAAACCTGCACCAGGCAAACGAAGAATTGGCAGTGAAGGAACGGGAAGTCGCTGCGGCTCGAACGTCGGCGGCTTCTTTGCAGGAAACGGTGGAAGCGCGCAAAGGCGATATCCTCGGTGTTGTCGCGCGCGAGGCCGAGCTGCG
>JACQEN010000129.1 GCA_016200585.1 Deltaproteobacteria bacterium | reverse complement strand
GTCTCGGGCATCGCGATGGGCCTGATCCTGGAAGGCAAGAACTTCGCGGTCCTGTCCGACATCCTCGGCGACGAGGATCACCTCGGCGACATGGATTTCAAGGTCGCCGGCACCGCTGACGGCATCACGGCGCTGCAAATGGACATCAAGATCGGCACGGTCACTCGCGAGATCATGCGCGAAGCGCTGTACCAGGCGCGCGAAGGCCGTCTGCACATCCTCGGCGAGATGGCCAAGACGATCACCGCACCGCGCACCGAAATGTCGCAGCACGCTCCGCGCATCACCACGTTGAAGATCAAGCCGGATAAGATCCGCGACATCATCGGTCCCGGCGGCAAGGTCATCCGCGGCATCATCGAAGAAACGGGCGTCAAGATCGACGTCGAGGATGACGGCACCGTGCTGGTAGCTTCGAACGACGGTGTGGCAATGAAGCGCGCCATCGAGCTCATCGAAGGCATCACCGCCGAAGCCCAGGTCGGCAAGATCTACAAGGGCACGGTCCGCAAGATCGTCGACTTCGGAGCTTTCGTCGAAATCCTTCCGGGCACGGATGGATTGCTGCACATCTCGCAGATCGGCCCCGGCCGGGTCGCCAAGGTCAGCGACGTCCTGAAGGAAGGCGAGGAAATCCTGGTCAAGGTTCTCGAAGTCGACAAATCGGGGAAGATCCGACTCAGTCGCAAAGAGGCCCTGCAGGAGCCGGAAGGCGAAAAGGGCGCTGGTTCAGACGCCTGATTTGGGACATCCTAAGGCCATGCAGAGCAACCGCCCCGCTGTAGCTCGCACCGCTCTATCCAACGGCGTGCGCGTGGTCAGCGAGACGATGCCGGGTGTACCGTCGGTTACGCTCGGCATCTGGGTGGAAAATGGCTCGCGTTATGAGTTGCCGGAACAAGCAGGCATCTCGCATTTCCTCGAACACCTTTTCTTCAAGGGAACCGAACGGCGCAGCGCCGCACAGATCGCCGAGGAAGCCGACGCCATTGGCGGCGTACTCAATGCTTTCACCGGCAAGGAGTACACCTGCTACTACGGCAAGGTGCTCTCAGAGCACCTACCCATCGCCGAAGACATCCTGTCCGACATCTTTCTGCACTCACGCTTTGATCCGAACGAGATCGACCGCGAGCGCACCGTCGTGCTGCAGGAAATCTCGCAAGTCGAAGACACTCCCGACGACTACGTGCACGAGCTCTTCAACCTCAAGTTCTGGCCACAACACCCGCTCAGCTTCCCGGTATGCGGCCGGGTCGAAACCGTGCAGAGCTTCGACCAATCCAACTTTCTCGATTTCATCGCGGCGCGCTATCGCCCCGACCGGCTGATCATCGCGGCCGCAGGCGATGTCGAGCACGAGCGCGTGGTCGACTGGGCGACGCAACAGTTCAGCCGCCTGGAGGGCCACTCCATCCGCGTCAACGGCACGCCGCCCACCGCCTTCCGCAACATCTTCTACCATGAGAAGGATCTCGAACAGGTCCATCTCTGCATCGGCATGCCGGGCATCCCGCAAACCTCATCGACCCGTTACGCCGCCTACCTGATGAATACCGCGCTCGGCGGCGGCATGAGCTCGCGCCTCTTCCAGGAAGTGCGCGAGAAGCGCGGACTGGCCTACTCGGTGTACTCCTTCTTGTCTTCGTATCTGGACGCCGGCTACGTCGGCATCTACGCCGGCACCAGCGCCGAATCGGTTGAGGAAGTCGTGTCGGTCATCCTCACCGAGCTACGGACCTTGAAGCAGGAAGGCTTGCGGCCGGCGGAGCTGACCCGGGTGAAGAATCAGCTCAAAGGCAACATCCTGCTCGGCCTCGAAACCAGCGACAACCGCATGAGCCGCGTCGCCAAGAACGAGATCTACTTCGGCGCCGACATCGCCCCCGACGAAGTCGCGCGCTGCATCGACGCAACGACCAACGACGAATTGATCGCTCTGGCGCAGCAGATGATCCAACCCGAAGCCATGGCGGCGACCCTGCTCGGTAACCTCAGCGGTCGCAAAGTCGATGGCCTGCTCGACGCCGCGTAACTCAACCTGCTCGGCGGGCGTACCGCGACGGTGTAGCGAAGAGCTCCTGCCCTCTTGTCCGTGTTCCGTGCTCTGTGCTCTGTGATCGCTGCAATGTCGGACATAGTCATTCCCGTAAAACGTCTACGGCACAACGCAGATCCCCTGCCGCTGCCGCGTTACATGACGCCAGGCGCCGCCGGCATGGACCTGCTCGCCGATGTCGATGCAGCGGTCGAATTGACTCCCGGGGCGCGGTCCTTGATTCCCACCGGACTCGCCGTCGAAATTCCACACGGCTTCGAAGCGCAAGTCCGCCCGCGCAGCGGCCTGGCGCTGAAGCACGGGGTCACTTTGCTCAATACCCCCGGAACCATCGATTCGGACTATCGCGGCGAGATTCAGGTTTTGATGATCAACCTCGGTCAGCAGCCGTTCACCATCCGCCGCGGCGACCGCATCGCGCAGATGATCGTCGCGCCGTTGGTGCGTGTCGAGTGGCGGGAGGTAGATGATCTGGCTACAAGCGACCGCGGGGCAGGCGGCTTCGGACATACCGGAACAACCAAGAAACCGTAACCAAGCTGATTTGATCCGACGCAGCTCGTTTGAAGAAAATCGCGTCCCCCGTCTTCAACCGGCTACACCAGTTGCGCTATGGGAGATTGCGTCATGGAGAAGCGGGAGCTGATCTACGAGGGCAAGGCAAAGCGCGTCTACACGACCGCCGATCCCGACCTGGTCATCCAGTACTTCAAGGATGACGCTACCGCATTCAACGCCCAGAAGCGCGGTACCATCACCTCGAAAGGCATCATCAACAACGCGTTGAGCGAAACCTTCTTTCGTCTGCTTGCGGCCAACGGTGTGCCGACGCACTTTGTAGAACGTCTCAACGACCGTGAGATGCTGGTCAAACGGTTGGAAATCATCCCGGTCGAGACCGTCGTCCGCAACGTCGTCGCCGGCAGCCTGGCCAAGCGTCTGGGTCTCGAAGAAGGTAAGGAGCTGCCGTCGCCAATCGTCGAGTACTACTACAAGAGCGATGCGCTCGGCGATCCGATGATCAACGAGTGGCACGCGACGGTCCTCGGCATGGCCACCCACGCCGAGCTGCAGCGCATCAACGAGCTCACGTTACACGTGAACAGCGTCCTTCGCCCCTTCCTCGCACATCGCAATCTGCTTCTCATCGACATGAAGCTGGAGTTCGGCCGCCACAAGGGTGAAATCTTGCTCGGCGACGAGATCTGTCCCGACACGTGCCGGTTCTGGGATGCGACGACACGCAAGAAGCTCGATAAAGACCGCTTTCGGCAGGACCTCGGCGAAGTCGAGGAAGCCTACCAGGAAGTACATCGACGCATCTGCATCGGTTGAGGAGCTGAAACATGCGAGCACGAGTGTTCATTACTCCCAAGAAGGGAGTTCTCGATCCCCAAGGCAAAGCCGTCGAACGGTCGCTGCATGCTCTCGGATTCGCCGAAGCGCATGACGTACATCTGGGGAAATACATCGAGTTGTCGATCGAAGGCGGCGATCGTGCCCAGGCCGAGCGTCGCACCGACGAGATGTGCCGACGCCTCCTGGCCAACGGCGTGATCGAAGACTACCGCTTCGAGCTGCAGGACTAGTCGATGCGCTGGGGCGTAGTTACCTTTCCAGGATCGAACGACGACCACGACGCGTTGTACGCGCTCGACCACGTACTCGGGCAGGACGCGGTTTCGTTGTGGCACAAAGAACGCGACCTCAAGGGCGTCGACTGCGTCCTTTTGCCGGGTGGCTTCTCGTACGGCGACTACCTTCGCTGTGGGGCCATGGCACGCTTCTCCCCGATCATGGAGAGCGTCGTCGAGCTGGCGCGCCGCGGCGGCTTCGTCTGGGGTGTCTGCAACGGCTTTCAGGTGCTGTGTGAGGCAGGACTGCTCCCCGGCGCCTTGATCCGTAATCGCAGCTTGCAGTTCATCTGCACCCCGGTACAGCTGCGCGTCGAAGAAACGGAAACTCCCTTTACCAACCAGTACACGCGCGGCGAGATCATCTCCATTCCGATCAAACACGGCGAGGGTTGCTACATTGCCGACCCGGTGACGCTCGAGCAGCTCGAGGAGAACCGACAGGTCGTCTTGCGCTACGTCGATTCGAGCGGACGTGCGACTCCCGAGGCCAACCCCAACGGCGCTCTCAACAACATCGCCGGCATCGTCAACGCCCAACGCAACGTCTTCGGACTCATGCCGCACCCCGAGCACGCAGTCGAAAAGCTCGTAGGCGGCGAAGGCGGCTTGCGCCTGTTTCAATCCTTGATCACCGCCCACGCCGATGGCACACACCGGCCGGCAGCCGCCGTGGCGCCGGGGCATTGAGCGGATGGATCACATCATGAGTCGAGAAATTGAGGAGTCAAAAGGTCGAAGGGTTGAACTTCCTTTTGTCTTTTCGACTTTCGACCTTCGACTCTTAAACCCCGACTCTTGCCCTTCGATCATCTGAGACCATGCGCATCGGCACTGAACCCGTCAGCAAAGCAGAGGCTCTCGATCATGGACTGTCCGCCGAGGAGTTCGCACGCATTTGTGAAACCCTCGGGCGCGCGCCGAACCTCGTCGAGCTCGGCGTACTTTCGGTGATGTGGTCGGAGCATTGCAGCTACAAGAGCTCGCGACGTCACCTCAAGCAGCTGCCGACCAGCGGCCCGCGTGTGCTGCAAGGTCCGGGTGAAAACGCCGGCGTCATCGACATCGGCGACGGCCTGGCGGTGGCCTTCAAGATGGAAAGCCACAACCATCCGTCGTTCGTCGAGCCCTACCAAGGCGCCGCAACCGGTGTCGGCGGAATCCTGCGCGACGTCTTCACCATGGGGGCGCGGCCGATCGCCAATCTCAATTCGTTGCGCTTCGGCAGTTTCGACCACCCGCGCACACGCTACCTGGTCAACGGTGTGGTGGCCGGCATCGGCGGCTACGGAAACTGCATCGGCGTCCCGACCGTCGGCGGCGAAGTGTACTTCGACGCCGGCTACAACGAGAACATCCTGGTCAACGCTTTTACCCTCGGCATCGTACGCAACGACCGGATCTTCCGTGCCAAGGCAACCGGCGTCGGTAACCCGGTGATCTACGTCGGCTCGAAAACCGGTCGCGACGGCATCCACGGTGCCAGCCTGCTGGCGTCGGCAGAGTTCAGCGGTGAAGCGGAAGAAAAGCGGCCGACGGTCCAGGTGGGCGATCCGTTCACCGAAAAGCTGCTGCTCGAGGCATGCCTCGAGCTCATGGAGCTCGACGCCATCGTGGCGATCCAAGACATGGGCGCCGCCGGGCTTACCAGCTCGAGTGTCGAAATGGCAGGGCGCGGCGGGTTGGGAATCCTCCTCGACCTCGATCAGATTCCGGTGCGCGAAATGAGCATGACGCCGTACGACATGCTGCTCTCCGAATCGCAGGAGCGCATGCTGATCGTCGCTCGCGCCGGCGCCGAAGAAATCGTGCAGGGCGTCTTCCGCAAGTGGGACCTCGATGCCGCGGTTGTCGGCAGCGTTACCGAAGACGGCTTGTTTCGTGCCACGTTCCACAAACAAGAGGTCGTCTGCCTACCCGTCGGGCTATTGACCGACGACGCGCCCGCGTACGATCGACCCGCCAATCCACCCGATGACTTCGACACACTGCAGGTGCTGCGTCTCGATCGCATTCCGCCGCCGGGAGACTACAGCCAGACCCTGCTCCGCCTGCTCGATTCGCCCAACATCGCCTCGAAGGCCTGGGTCTATCGGCAGTACGATTCACTCGTGCGCAGCAATACGATCGTCGGCCCGGGCTCCGATGCCGCTGTGTTGCGCGTCAAGGGAACGCACAAGGGCATCGCGCTGAGCGTCGATTGCAACAGCCGCTACTGCCTGCTCGATCCGTACGTCGGCGCCATGATTGCGGTGGTCGAAGGGGCGCGCAACGTCGTCTGCTCCGGCGGCGTGCCGCTCGGAGTCACCGATTGTTTGAACTTCGGCAATCCCGAGAAGCCGGCGGTGATGTGGCAGTTCACCGAAGCCATTCGCGGCATCCGCGACGCCTGCGTGGCGTTGAACACGCCCGTGGTCAGCGGCAACGTCAGTTTCTACAACGAGACCGACGGCCGGGCGATTCCGCCGACGCCGTCGATTGCCATGGTCGGGTTGTTGGATCAGCTCGAACATCATACGACGCAGTGGTTCAAAGCGGAGGGTGATCAGATCGTCCTGCTCGGACGCACGCGCGAAGAGCTCGGCGGCACCGAATATCTGGCGATCGAGCACGGCCAGGTGCAAGGCGCCCCGCCGTGGATCGACTTGCGGGTTGAGAAGCAGGTGCAGCAAGTCTGTCTGCAAGCCATCCGTGAAGGCCTGGTACGCTCGGCGCACGACGTCAGTGAAGGCGGTTTGGCGGTCTGCCTGGCGGAATGTTGCATCACCGGCCCTGATCCTCACCTCGGCGCGGCTATCGAGCTCGAAGGCGCGATTCGGCCGGACGCTCTGCTGTTCGGCGAAAGTCAATCGCGCATCGTGTTGTCGGTCCGCAAACGCCAGCTCGGCCGTTTGCGCGAGATTGCGAGCGCCGAGGACGTCACATTGACCGTCCTCGGCGAAGTGCGCGGCCGGCGTCTGGTGATCAGCCCGTTGATCGACGTCGACTGCGAGGAGCTGGCGCGGGTCTACTACAACGCCCTGCCGCGACGCATGGCCGCGGACGCTCAGCCGTCGAGTTGATCCTAGCGATCCGATTCTCCAGCGGCTCCCGCCGGGGAATGACCCGACCCTTTCGCTCGGCGACGATTGTGATAGATTCGTTTCACCGAGGGACAACGAGAGGCAATGGTCGATCGCTTTCATGAGGAGTGCGGTGTCGTCGGGGTCTTTGGACATTCCGAAGCGGCCAACCTTGCCTACCTGAGCCTCTATGCCCTGCAGCATCGCGGCAAGGAAAGCGCCGGAATTGTTTCGGCGAACGAGGGTATGCTGCTGTCGCACCGCGGTTTGGGGCTGGTCAACGAGGTCTTCAACGAAGAGATCATCCGCAAGCTCAAAGGCACCGCGGCGATCGGGCACAACCGCTATTCGACGGCCGGCAAGACGTTGCTCAAGAACACGCAACCGTTCGTCGTCGAGTACGGGCGCGGCAGCCTGGCCATCGCCCACAACGGCAACCTGGTCAACGCCCATGAGTTGCGCGAGCATCTCCAAGCCCAGGGCTCGATCTTCCAGTCGACCGTCGACACGGAAGTGATCATGCACCTGATCGCGGCGTCGCGCGGCGAACGCGTCATCGACCGCATCATCGCTGCTCTGGCCCAGGTACGCGGCGCCTATTCTCTGGTCTTCCTGACACCGAACCAGCTGATCGCCGCGCGCGATCCAAACGGCTTCCGGCCTCTGGTGTTGGGCAGAATCAAAGAAGCAGTGGTGGTAGCGTCGGAAACCTGCGCACTCGATTTGATTGGCGCCAAGTACGAACGCGAAGTCGAACCCGGTGAGGTACTGAGTATCTCCGATGCTGGCATTGAAAGCTTCCGCCCGTTCCCGTCCGCGCCGCGCACGGCTTGCGTTTTCGAGTACATCTATTTTGCGCGCCCCGATAGCCGGGTGTACGGGCGCAACGTCTATGAAGTCCGTAAGGAATACGGCCGCCAGTTGGCGCGCGAGCAGCCAGCCGACGCCGACATCGTCATCCCGGTGCCCGACTCGGGCGTGCCGGCTGCTCTGGGGTTTGCCGAAGAGTCCGGGCTGCCGTTCGACATGGGCTTGATCCGCAATCACTACGTCGGCCGCACCTTTATCGAACCGCGCGACAACATCCGCCATTTCGGCGTCAAGGTGAAGCTCAACGCCCAAGCCGACGTGTTGAGCGGCAAACGCGTCGTCGTCGTCGACGATTCGATCGTCCGCGGCACCACCAGTAAGAAGATCGTACAGATGGTGCGGCAAGCCGGCGCCACCGCCGTACACATGCGTATCAGCTCGCCACCGACGATCGGGCCGTGCTTCTATGGCGTCGATACCCCAACCAAGGAAGAGCTGATCGCCCACGAAAACTCCGTCGAAGCCATCCGCCAGTTCATCACCGCCGACAGTCTCGGCTATCTCAGCGAGCGCGGTATGTTTGCCTTCTTGAAATCCGGTGAAACCAACGGCTTCTGCGCCGCCTGTTTCACGGGGCGCTACCCCGTTCCGGTCACCGATGCCGGTCGCAAGAGCCAGCTGGTGCTGTTCGAGGTCACCGACGGCGGTTGACGCCGAGTCGACGGTCACCCGTCGACTGTCGACCGTTTGTCGAACCTGGGCTGCAGCAGAGGGAGAGTGCCGAGCTGTTGACTGTGAACTGTCGACTGTCGACTAGAAGCCGTTATGAAATGCCCCTACTGCCAGGACCTCGATAACCGCGTCATCGATTCACGCCTGACCCAGGATGGCCACACCATCCGCCGCCGCCGTGTCTGCGAACGTTGTGATCGGCGTTTCACCACCTACGAACGCGTCGAGGAGATGCTACCGATGGTGGCGAAGAAAGACGGGCGGCGCGAGATGTACGATCGCCAGAAGGTGCTCGCCGGCTTGACCAAAGCTTGCGAAAAACGGCCGGTCGGTATCGACACCATTGACCGCACCGCCGACCGCATCGAGCAGTCGCTGCAAGAACGCGGCGAAAAGGAAGTGCCGAGCTCGGTCATCGGGGAGGCGATCATGCGCGAGCTGCACAAGCTCGACCCCGTGGCGTACGTTCGTTTTGCCTCGGTGTACCGCGAGTTCAAAGACGCCAGCGAGTTCATGCGCGAGCTCCAGCAGCTGATCAAGGAGCGCAGCGGGGTCAAAGTCGCCCCCGCAAAGCCGGCAAAGCGAAAACCTTGAGGCAATGACCGGTAGCTTGACCGCAGAGGCGCGGAGGCGCGGAGAAGCTGTTTGCGAAGCTGAAGCATTGTCACTACGGGATCGGCGTGCACATTCCTTGCTGACCCTTTTCTCTTTGTCTCTGCGTCTCTGCGGTGAAATTCTTCTTCAAGCCGGTCGACGCAACCCGATCGCTCTATGAGTGCGACCGACAACGACTCACGCTTCATGCGCCAGGCGATCGCTCTGGGACGACGCGGGCTCGGTCGCACCAGTCCCAATCCGCCCGTCGGTGCGGTCATCGTACGAGACGGGATGGTGATCGGGCGCGGCTATCATCATGGCGCCGGCTTGCCGCACGCCGAGGTCGAGGCCTTGCGCGACGCGGGTAAGCGCGCGCGTGGCGCGACGCTGTATGTCACGCTCGAACCGTGCGCGCATCACGGGCGCACGCCGCCGTGTACGGAGGCGGTGATCGCGGCAGGGATCCGTCGCGTGGTCGTCGGCACACGCGATCCGAACCCCAAAGTACCGGGCAACGGCATCAACCTCCTGAAGGCAGCCGGCATCGAGGTTGCCTGCGGCGTCGAGCAGACCGCTTGCGACCAGCTCATTGCCGCTTTTCGCAAACATGTGGTCGAAGGGTTGCCGCTCGTCACCCTGAAGCTTGCGGCCACTCTCGACGGTCGCATCGCCACCGCGAGCGGCGATTCCAAGTGGATCACCAACCCGACGAGCCGCCGTCAGGCGCACCGCCTGCGTTCCGAACACGATGCGATTTTGGTCGGTACCGAAACGATCTTGCACGATGACCCGCAGCTGACTTGCCGCTTGCGTGGTGGTCGCAATCCGCTGCGCGTCATCCTCGATGGCCGCTTGCGGATCCCCCTCGAAGCGCAAGTCGTCACCAGCGCTCGGCAGACCCCAACGCTGGTTCTCACGGCCCGATCCGCCTCCTCGGACAAGGCCAAGCGCCTCAGTGCGCTCGGTGTCGAAGTGATCTCGATGCCGTCGAAAGACGGAAAAATCCGTCTGCGCCGGGCCATGCGCCGTCTGGGCAAACGAAATGTCGCGTCGGTGCTCATTGAAGGCGGCGCCACGGTCGCGACGGCAGCCTTGCGCGAAGGCATTGTCGATCGTCTGCGGCTGTTTTTTGCCCCCAAGCTTATCGGCGGCGACGGCCGCCCGCTGGTCGGGCCCCTGGGGGTGCGCCGCTTGCGCCAAGCTCTGCAACTCGGCAGGCTTCAGGTGAAGCAATTTGCAGGCGATCTTTTCGTTGCTACAGAGGTGGTCAAAGCATGACCGAGCCGGGAATCGATTCCGCATTGGAAGACCTACGCCACGGGCACATGATCATCCTCACCGATGGTCCGGAGGGAGCTGCCGATCTGTGCATGGCCGCCGACCTGGTGACGCCCGACGCCATCAATTTCATGGCCACACACGCGCGCGGCCTGGTCGAGTTGGCGTTGACCAAAGAGCGTATGCAGGCGCTCGGTATCCCGCTCATGGTCCCCGAGGCAAGCAACGGCCGCAAGCCGTACGGAGCGTCGATCGAAGCGCGGCGCGGCGTGAGCACCGGAATCTCCGCTTCCGATCGCGCCACGACGATTCTGGCAGCGGTTGCGAACGGGGCCGGGCCCAACGACCTCGTCATGCCCGGCCACATCTTTCCGATTCTAGCGCGTGAGGGTGGCGTGCTCGTCCGCCGTGCTTTGACCGAAGCCGCCGTCGATATCGTGCGCCTGTCCGGTCGAACCCCCGCCGCAGCGACCTGCACGATTCTCGACGACGCCGGAAATCTGGCTAACCACGACGACCTGCAAGCGCTGGCGGAGTTGTTCGAGCTCAAGCTCGTCGACATTGGCGACGTCGTCAGCTCACGCCTGCGGCGCGAGTCGCTCGTCCACCGGATCGCCGAAGCACCGGTCACCACGGCGATCGGCGCCAAGTTCCGCATGATCGTCTATCGCAACGACATCGACACGCACGAGCATCTGGCGGTCACCAAGGGTCGTTGGAAGGCAAACGAGACGGTGCTGGTACGCATTCACTCCGAGTGCCTCACCGGCGATGTCTTCGGCTCCGAACGCTGTGACTGCGGTGACCAACTCCACCGCGCTTTGCAGATGATCGACGACGCCGGCAAGGGCGTGCTCGTGTACATGCAGCAGGAAGGCCGCGGCATCGGCCTGGCGAATAAGATCCGCGCCTATGCGTTGCAGGATCAGGGACGCGACACCGTCGAAGCAAACCTGGAGCTCGGTTTCAAAGAAGACGGGCGCGACTACGGCATCACCGCCCAGATCCTGCGCGACCTGGGCATCACGCACGTGAAGCTGCTGACCAACAATCCCAAGAAGATCGACGGGCTGGTCGGTTACGGCCTCAACGTCGTCGAGCGCTTGCCGATCGAGATCCCGCCGCACAAAGGTAATATTCGCTACCTGCGCACCAAGCAGCAGAAGCTCGGACATCTGTTGAGTGGGCTGGCGTTGAGTTGATTCAGCCCATGAACCCATTGCCGAGTCGACTGTCGACTCTAGACTGACCGTCGCCTCACCGTCACACGGACTGACCCACCATGGCCATCATTCACAAAGGCGGGCTCGACGCATCGGGCTTGCGCATCGGAATCGTCGTCTCACGCTTCAATAGCCTGGTCACCGACCGCCTGTTGAAAGGTGCTTTGCGCGCCCTCGCCGACCTTGGCGCCAAGGACGATCAGATCGAAGTCGTCCAGGTACCGGGAGCATTCGAAATTCCACTCTTTGCAGAGCACCTTGCCAGCGGCGGCAAATTCGATGCGATCCTCTGTCTTGGGGCGATCGTGCGCGGCGACACCCAGCACCACGAGTATCTGGGTCACGCCATCTTTCCGGCGCTGCAGAACATGCAGATCACGCACCGGCGACCGATCATCGTCGGCATCCTGACGACCGAGAACATGGAGCAGGCTTTGCAACGCTCGGGCGACGAGCCATCGAACAAGGGCTACGAGGCGGCGACGACTGCCGTCGAGTGCGTCAATTTGCGCCACCAGCTCGGATGAACAAATGCAAGTCTACAGTCTACAGTCTACAGGCGACAGTTCGACGACCTCCGTCTGCAAAACGCTGGCCCACGCAATACCATCCGCAACGAGTGGTCCCGCAAAATCAGCGCTGTTGACTCTCGACTGTCGAC
>JACQEN010000122.1 GCA_016200585.1 Deltaproteobacteria bacterium | reverse complement strand
GCTGGTGTCGATCAACTCACCCGCGCCCGGTCCAACCGGAAAACAAGGCGGCAGCCTCCCCGGCTTGGCGACCACTGGTCTCCTCGACATGCCGGGGATCATCGCCGAGATGATTTTCGGCGGCGTCTTTCACCGCTTCCCGAAGCTCAACGTCGCGTTTACCGAGGCCGGCGCCGGATGGCTGCCGTATCTGCTGGAACAAATGGACGACCGCTATTGGCGCAACCGCTACTGGACCGGTTGCGAGCTCGAAATGCTGCCGAGCGAGTACTTCCACCGCAATTGCCGCGTCACCTTCATGTACGACCCCTATGCCATCCGTAACCGCCACTCTTGCGGCGTCGAGAATCTCATGTGGTCGAGCGACTACCCGCACCACGGCACCGATTGGCCGTACTCACGCCGGGTCATCGGCGAGACGTTCGGCGGCGTACCGAGCGCGGAACGGGTGCGCATTTTGGCGCGCAACTGCGCTGAGCTGTACGGGCTCAATTGAGCGTTGAGGAGCCAGCCATGCAGTTCGATATTCTCGATCCACAGCTCTACGCCAGCGATCCGTTCCCGGTGTACGCGTGGTTGCGCGACAACCAGCCGGTGTATCGTGACAACAAGAATTCGCTCTGGATCGTCTCGAGGTATGCCGACGTCGCCTACGTTTCCAAAAACCCGAAGATCTTCTGCTCCGGGCAGGGGGTGACGCCCGACGCCGACATCCAGATTTCCATGGTGACAATGGATGACCCGCGACACACGCAGCTGCGCTCGATTGTTCGCCGCGGCTTCACGCCGCGCATGGTCGGACGCCTGGAGCCGCTGATTCGCGAAATCGTCGGTGAGTGTATCGATGCGATTGCCGACAAAGGCCGCTGCGACTTCGTGTGCGACCTTGCCGTGCCAGTTCCGCTGTTGGTGATCGCCGAAATGATCGGCATCGAACGCGCCGACCGCGAACGTTTTGCGCACTGGTCGGATACCATGATCCTTGCCGCCGGCCAGCAGAACAACTCCGCGGTTCTCGAAAAGGCGGCCGCTGCCTACGTCGAGTATGGTACGTACCTGCAGGACGTGTTCGCCGACCGCCGCCGGCATCCGCGCGAAGATCTGGTCAGCGTCCTGGTCGCGGCGCAGGACGACGGCACGCTCGGCGCCGACGCGGAGAACCTCAGCGCCGACGAGTTGCTGCAGTTCATGACCCTGTTGCTGGTGGCCGGCAACGAGACAACGCGCAACGCGATGAGCGGCGGATTGCTCGTCCTCAGCGAGCATCCGGACGAACACGACAGACTCCACGCCAATCCCAACCTGTTGGAATCGGCCATCGAAGAGATGTTGCGCTGGGTGAGCCCGATTGTCGGCTTCCGGCGCACCGCGACGCAAGACACGCATCTGCACGGCAAGCAGATCAAGGCAGGCGACAAGGTACTGATGCTCTACCAGTCGGCCAACCGCGATGCCGAAGCATTTGCACAGCCCAACACCTTCCGCGTCGACCGGCAACCGAACGACCATCTGGCGTTCGGCATCGGGACGCATTTCTGCCTCGGCGCCAACCTGGCGCGCTTGGAGCTGCGCATCGTTTTCGAAGAAATCTTCGCGCGCCTGCCCGACATGCGCGTGGCGCCGAACACCAAGCCGGTGCGCGTTCCGTCGCCGCTGGTGCGCGCCATCGGCAGCTTGCCGGTGGTGTTTACGCCGGAAGATCGACCACGCCGACAGAAGGCCGGAGCCGCCTGAAGCGGTTGACGCGGCGTGGACGGGCCGATTGAGACGCCGCAGTTTGGGTCGTTGCACGACTCGTGATGCGACGACGGTATTCCGGGGGCCTGATACCCTTGAAATTGAACCCTCGCCTTATCACGTCTTCTCAGCCTCTGAAGGCCCCACGCCCATTTCCAGCAGCTCGACAACTCGTTGCGAGTACTCTCCGGCGCTTGCTGCCGGAACGCCGCTGCGCACCGATTCGACGAATGCCGCGGCGGCCAACGACAACGGCTCTTCCTTGCCGCCTTGGATGGTTTCCGTCGCCTCAAAGCGCGGGATCGGCACGACATTGTCGGCGATCGCGGTTGGATCGGCAATCTCATATTCGAAGAAGCGCAGGGCGCGTTGCTCGAAGCGGCCTTCGTAGGTCAGCATTCCTTTGCTACCGACGGCGACCATGGTGGCGACCTTCACCGGCGACAGCCAGCTCAGATAGATGTGGGCGGAGACGCCGCCGTTCAAGCGCACGGTGGCAACCGTCATGTCGGCGATTCCCGGTTGCAGGTACGTGAACCCTTCGGCGTGGACCCGCTCGATTCCGCCCGGCACCAGGTGGCAGAGGATCGACAAGTCGTGTGGCGCCGAGTTCCACCAGACATCGGAATCGCGGCGGATGCGTCCCATCCCCAGCCGTTCGAACGACAAATGAAACAATCGTCCGAGACGCCCGTCGTCGATCCATTTCTTTGCCGTACGTACCAGCGGATCGTAGAGAAAGGTTTCATCGACGAACAGCCTCACGTTGCGTTGCTCGGCGAGCTCGACGAGAGAGCGCGCTTCCGTCGCGCGCATGGCGAGCGGCTTCTCAACCCAGCAATGCCGGCCACTGGCGAGCACGGCCTTTGCCAGCGTGAAATGGGTCGAGGGCGGTGTGGCGACGAGAACCGCGTCGATGTCGCTGCGCTGCAGCAGCGAATCGACATCGGAACAAGCCGCAAGACCATCCGGCAGCGCGTCGCGTCGCTGCGCCAACGCTTCGCAGACCGCGACCACCTCGACGTTGGACATTCCTCGGAAGACGCGAATGAGCTTCTCGCCCCAATATCCGGCACCGATGACTCCGATCCGTAGAACGCTCATGCCTCCACCTCCTCGTGCCCTGCAGATTCCTGGCTCACGCAGTACTCGCGCCGCACACGGAAGACGCCTTCGGTTTGCGCGGCCTGGAAGCGCTGGGCGTTCCACCAAATCATGCCGGCGAGGGGTGCGAGAATACCGGAAGGCGCGAGCAGGAGTCGCGAATGGACGGCGATCCCGGCGATATGAACCGCGATCGAAAGCAGGCACAGCGCGGCCGCGACGTTTTGTGTCGCGTGTGGATTCACGATCAGGAAACGCAGCGCCAGCAGGTCGCGCAAGACGATCAGCGTGCGATTCAACCCATAGTGCGACTCGCCGTGGGCGCGCCGCCGATCGTGGACCCGAACCTCGCCGACTTCGGACGCGCGCACGCCGAAGATCGCCGGCATAAAACGGTTGAAACCGCGCGGCAGCTGCGCCCCCCGCACGACGTCGCGCCGGTAGATCTTCAGGCCGCAACCGTTGTCGTGAACCGGCAACCGAGTCACCAGGGCGATCATTGCGTTGGCGATCCGCGACGGTAGCACGCGCAAGAGCAGACCCTCTTGTCGCCGTTGCCGCCATCCCGAGACGACGCGGTAGGCGCCTCGTTCCAGTTCAGCGAGTAGCGCCGGGATGTCGTGCGGATCGTTTTGCCCGTCGCCGTCGAGCGTGACGACCAGATCACCACGCGCGACATCGAAGCCGGCACACAGCGCTGCGGCCTCACCAAAATTTCCGGCGAGGTCGATGATTCGTAACTGAGGAAATTCGTGGAGCAGCGCCTGCAGCTCGTCGAGTGTCGCGTCGTTGGAGCCATCGTTGACGAATAGAATCTCGAATGGGCGTCCGATCGGCGCCAGCACCTCGGCGATCTCGCGGCACAACGGTTGCGCGTTGCCGGCTTCGTTGTATACCGGGACGACGACCGACAGGGCGGGTGCGCCGCCGCCGTGTCGGGCGTCGGGCGTCGGGCATTGTGGGCTGAGTTCGATTCGGCTCAAGGCTTGGTTCCGCTGCGCTACTGGAGACAGGAAACTTCAACGAAAGAAGGACCGCACGCTGTTGGCGACGTGCTCGACCTCGTCATCGGTGAGATCGGGAAACACCGGAAGCGACAGAATCTCACCTGCCAGTTTCTCGGACCGCTCGAGACGCGGCGATTCTCCGTAAAGCTGTAACCAGGCCGGCTGGCGGTGCAAAGGGACGGGG
>JACQEN010000118.1 GCA_016200585.1 Deltaproteobacteria bacterium | reverse complement strand
GCGGCGGCGCCGACAGTAGATTCTCAGGCTGACTGCGCGGCCTTGCTGCAGCGCTAGCAGAGCCGTTCGCAGCAGGCGTTGCCGATCGATCGGTGCTCATGGTTCAGAGCGAAGGGAATCGACTGCACATGCTCAACGAATTTCGACGCTCTCGGGCATCAAGGTCAGAATCGAGCCCTCATGGAAGGGGAATGCCAAGGTGCGCAAGGCATTCTGCAGCAATGGCGGCAGCGTGGTCGCCATCCGCACGCTCAACAGCTTGGCGATGCGTTCGAGGAGGTGCTCGGGGCGGGGATAGAAGACGAGCTCGACCTCAGCATCGGCCTTCAGTCCGGCTGCCGCTTTGGCTTCCTGCAGCGCTACCGCAAAACCTCCCAGGGTGTCGACCAGGCCTTTCTCCTTCGCTTGCGCGCCGGTCCATACGCGCCCGCGGGCGACGTCGCGGACCTGTTCCGGTTCGAGCTTGCGGCCGTTGGCGACGCGTTCGACGAAGACGTCGTAGACGTGGTTCATTTCTTCCACGAGCTTGGCGCGTCCCTCCGGTTCGAGCTTTGTCGTCAGATCGTCGACGGCGGCGAAGCGGCCGCGGGTGATGGTTTCAGTATGGACGCCGATCTTGTTGAGCAGGCCTTTGATGTTGGGCCGCGCAAACACGACACCGATCGAGCCGGTGAGCGTCGTCGGTTGGGCGACGATGCGCGACGCGCCGGCGGCGATGTAGTAACCTCCGGAGCCGGCGACATCCGACATCGATACGACGATCGGCTTCTTTTTCTGTGCCGCTTGCGTGGCGCGCCAGATGAGATCCGAGGCCAGTGCCGACCCTCCCGGGCTGTCGATGCGAAAGACGATCGCCTTGATGTCACCGTCCTCGGCGGCGTCCGACAACGCTTTGATCAGACGATCCGAGCCGAGAACCTCGCCCTGTACCGAACGACCGCCTTCGCCGCTGACGATCCCGCCGACGGCGTACACCACCGCGATTTGCGGTCCGTTGTCGAGCTTGAGCGAGCTGGCGCTGACCTGGGCGTAGTCGCGTGCGTTCAGCAACGGCATCTCGTCGCCACCGATTTCGTCGTGCAAATCCTCGAGATACTTGGCACCGTCGGCCAGATGCGCGTCGACAAAATCCTGCGGCTGGATCGGGCAACGGTCGATCAGGGCGCGGATGTCGTCGGCTTCGAGCCCGCGCGCCTGGGCGATCGTCGAGACGAAGTGATCGTTGAGACTATCGAGCAGCGAGTTGGCCATCTCGCGGTGGGCCGCGGTCATTTCCTTGTAGCCGATCATGTCGCCGAAGGTCTTGTACTCGGCGACCTTCTCGACGGTCATGTCGATGTCGAGCTTCTCCCACACTTCGCCGAGAAAGGTGAAGTGCGCCGCCAGGCCAACCAGCGGTGCCGTCGCGCTCGGCGGCAGGTAGATGCGGTCGCAAACGCTGGCGAGATAGTACTCGCGGTTGGCACCGGTGACCTCCTGCTGCAACACGGCGATCAGCGGCTTGCCGGACTTCTTGAAATCGGCGAGGGCGTCGCGAATGTCTTCGACCTTGGCCCAGCCGGCGTCGAGGGCCCCGATGCGCGCCACGACGCCTTTGATGCGTTTGTCGACCTTGGCCTTGCGGATGTTGGCCAACAGATCGACCAGCGTGTGCTCGTCACTGGCAAAGAAACGGCCGAGCAGATCCTGTGGCGGTGCCTCCACGTAGGTTCCGTTGATGTCGAGTTGCAGGTAGGCGCGTTCCGGGACGGCGGGCTCCTTGAGTAGGCCGCGCACCGTCAGCACAACGCTGATGATCATCAACAGAAGAACAAACCATTTGATACGCTTGCGCATCATGCCTCCGGTGCTGGATCGACTATGCGGTCGATCGTCAAAAGTCGAAAGTCAAAAGTCGAAAGCAAACGCGAGTGGATGTTCGGTCGCGACTCAACGGCGGCGAATTGACTCAAACCACGGTGCCTTCCGAGCCGCCGAACATTGCCCCAGCGGCCGCATAGAAATTGTGAATGATCGGCAGGTCGAGGGCTCCCCACAGACCTTTGAAGCGGCGATCGACGGCTTCGATGAGCTGTAGGGCACGGGCGTAGACCGTGTCGGCGGCATTGCCGGAATCGAGCTCGAGAGCGATGCCTTCGAGCACCATCTGCGTGTAGCGCACGAGTTGTGCGGTGGCGTGTAGTGCTTCACTACGCCCGGCTTCGAAACGATCGGCGATGCTGGCCAGGCGCGGTAGACCCTGTTCGAGGGCGCGACGGACGAGCGTGATCTCGTCTATCTGGCGCGGCCGGATGCGAATGTCGCCGTACGTGACGATGCTGCGCATCACCATTTCGAGCTCGCGGAAGAGGGCGCGTGCGGTGTCGGCGTGGGCCCCGAATCGAGCGCAGTACGCGCCAACCGCGGCGTCCTGCGACTGTCCCGTCGTGCCGGCCGCAAAGGCTGCGAAGTTCAGCGGGTAACCGTAGACGCTGAAGGCGCCGAATTGCAGCATGAGGATGTCGCCGATACCGAGGCGGCGGTAGTAGTCGAGATCGGCGGTGATCACCTCGGCCAGAGGCACGCTGCATCCGAAGAACAGAATCGCGTCGCCGTAGTATTCGAAGAGACGGACGCGCCCGTTGAAGTGCTCGATGTAGCGTTCCAGCGCCGCCGCGTGCCGGCGGTTGCGGGCGCAATCGGGATCGTTGATGGCGTGCCCGTAGCAGCGTTCGCGCGGCGCGAATTCGCACACGACCTGATCGTCCGGCCGCTGGCGTAGGTCTGCGTCGAGGGTATCGTGGTAGGCGAGATAGCAAACCGGGACGCCGATTCCGGCTTCTTTCAGGCCACCGGCGACAGCGTTACAGGTGCGTAGGCTCTGATCTTGGACGCTGACGCCGCGGCACTGGTCGCAATGACACCAGCCGCCCTTCCAGAGATCGGCGCCCCAGATGTGCAGCGCTGCCATCTCGGGGAAGTCGCGGACGTACTGCGCCGCGTTGGCGCTGACCGTAGCCATCGCGCCGTGGCTACTGGTGCAGAGGTTGCCGAGCTCGGAACGCTGCCCGTCGGGTGACGCCGGAAAGTAGTCGGGATGTTGTGCGAACAGCTCGCGCGGCAGGAGGATGGGCATCACGTGGCCACCGTACTCGACGCCGATGCCGCGGCGCGCAAAGTCGGCGCTGAGCTCGGGTATGGAGAGTTGCGTGTCGAACGGGTGGCGGATGTAGAAGAAACGATTGCCGCCGCTCTTGCCCATCCAGTCGATGAAGGTGCGGTCGTCTTCGAGACGGTCGCTCAAGTGCTCGGGTTGGGTGTAGTGGAAGGTCATGATGTCGGTCGTGTAGCCGCGGACCCGAAACGGCTGCCGTTGTTGCACCGGCGCGACCTCTCTACCGAGCGTATCGAGCGGCGGTACGATCTCCTCGTGGGCGCCGTGCAACGACCAGCGGCAACCAAGCGTTTCGAGCAGTCGATAGGCCGCTTCCAGCGTGGCGCGCGGCGAGCCGCCTTGCAGTGTCAACGAGCCGTTGCTGGGCAGAATCGCGAAGTCGCTCGCGTCGGAAGAGGCGCCGGCGGCCGCTTCGACGAGGCCCTGGATCGATGCGGCGTTCGGAGCAATCGCCAGGGTGCTTCCGAGGTCCGCCGGTACGTCGTGCCGCAGCGGCGGCGTCGTACCCGTCATGCGGTGCAAGTAGCGTCGTAGCTCCTCTGCCGCGAACTGGACTGCCGGCGCTGCTTGGCTCGAAAGGTGAATGGTGCTGTCGGCAGCGAGATTGCGATCGAAGCGCATGCACGTGTCTATCGTAGGGTCACCTTTGTTCCAAGGGTACAAGGACCGTGCGTGCCCTTTTGCCGAGCCGATGGTAGTCTCCGCGCCGCATGAGCGTCGATCTGCTTACCAGCTTGCTGCAAACGACCATCACGATGGCCGTGCCGCTGTTGCTGGCGGGGTTGGGCGAGTTGGTGGTCGAGCGTGCCGGTGTGGTGAACATCGGGCTCGAAGGCATGCTGCTCAGTGGGGCGTTCGCGGCGATGATTGCGACCTTCTTCACGCATATCCCGTTGCTCGGGCTTGTCTGTGGTTGTGCTGCCGGGGCACTGCTGGCGGGATTGTTTGCCTGCGTTGTGGTCGGGCTCGGCGGCAATCAGGTCGTCGTCGGCACGGCGTTGAACCTGCTCGCCATCGGCGCCACGGGAGTGGCCTATCGCGCCATCTTTGGGGTGACCGGTGCGGCGTTGACCGTCGACGGGTTCGCTCTGTGGCCCGTGCCGCTGTTATCGCAGCTGCCTGTGGTCGGTGCGTTGTTCGATCAACCGCTGCTCGGATACGCGGCGTTTGCGTTGGTGCCGCTGATCTCCTTCGGACTGTTTCGAACTCTTGCCGGTGTCAAGCTGCGCATGGTCGGTGAGAATCCGCGCGCAGCAGCGGCGCAGGGTGTGGCGGTGCGCTTCACGCAGACGGCAGCGCTTCTTGCGTGTGGCATGTTGGCCGGCGCAGCGGGAAGCTATCTCGCGGTCGCGTACGCCAAGACCTTCGTCGAAGGTATGTCGGCCGGTCGCGGCTTCATCGCGCTGGCCATCGTTATCTTCGGACGCTGGTCGCCGTGGGGTGTACTGGCGACGTCGCTGCTGTTCGGGATGGCGACGGCGTTGCAGTTTCACGTGCAAGCGCTGGGCTTGGCGATCCCCTATCAATTTCTGCTCATGCTGCCGTACGTGCTGACGCTGATCGTGCTGGCGGGCTACGCCGGTACGACGCGTGCCCCGGCCGCGTTGGGAACACCGTTGGATGAGGCGTAGGTCCGGAAGTCCAGCGTTTCGGCGTTCCCCGTTCTCCATCGCTTCTCACGCCAAGAGCACGCCCTCGTGCCGCAGCAGCCAGATCTTTCTCTTCAGTCCGCCGCCGTAGCCGGTGAGATCGTCATTGCTGCCGATGACTCGATGGCAGGGGATGAAGATCGGAATCGGGTTGGCGCCGACTGCCGCCCCGACGGCGCGGGCGCGCTGCTTGTCGCCGAGCTGTTCGGCGATCGCACCATAGGTCGTCGTTTTGCCGAAGGGGATGGCCGCGACGGCGTGCCAGACGCGTTGCTGGAACTCGGTGCCCGTCGGTGCCAGTGCAACGGTGAAGCGGCGGCGCTTACCGGCGAAGTATTCGCGCAACTCGAGCAACGCCTGGCGCAGTGCGGGTGGGCGCGTCTTCGCCAGCAAATGGCCGCGCAGCCATTCGTCGAACAAGGGCGCGCCAGACTGCTGCCGTGGGAGCTCGACGGCGAGAATGCGATCGCCGCTGGCAGCGATTTGCAGCTCGCCGATCGGCGTCTTCAGCGCGGCGACGGCAATCTGCAAGCCTTCGCGCAGTGTCGTTGCCTCGTCCGCTGAGTCGCGCCCCGGCATGCGCATCTTCAACCATACGCCACGACCTATGCCAGCCGTGGCGCCGCAGTTGGAAGCGAGTATGCAAAACCGCGATCATTGAGCCGTGCCGTCACCCTTGTTAGAAGCCGGCTCGTTACCGAAGGAGGTTGTCATGGCCGAGTCGAGTGTTACGACGTCCACCATCCAGATTGCCTGGCCGACGTGCTCCATCCGCGCTTTTGAGGCGCGTCCGTCGGGTGCCGGACCGCATCCTGCCGTCATCGTCATCCAAGAATGGTGGGGCCTCAACGATCACATCAAAGACGTAGCCACGCGGTTCGCGCGCGAGGGCTACGTTGCCGTTGCTCCCGACCTGTACTCGCGCTTGGGAAACAAAGTTGCAACCAATCCCGACGATGCCGGCAAGCTCATGACCAGCCTCGACAAGCCGGACGGCGTGGCGGATCTTCAGGCGGTGGTTGCGCATCTGAACAAAGCGCCGGGCATCAAGGCCGACCGCATCGGAGTCACCGGCTTTTGTATGGGCGGCAGCTACACGACTCTGCTGGCTTGCAGCGGCGCTGATGTGAAGGCGGCCGTCGCTTTCTACGGCGAGATTCCGGATGAAGCGACACTGGCTAAGCTGAACTGCCCGTTGCTCTATATCTACGGCAGCGAAGACTTTTGGATCCAGCGCAACGACGTCGATCGTTTGGCTGCGACCCTGAAAACGCTCAGCAAGCCCGGCGAAGTGAAAATTTACGACGGTGCCCCGCATGCCTTCTTTAATGATACGCGCCGTGACGTCTACCGCCCCAAGGAAGCGGCCGACGCCTGGCAGCGGACGCTGGCGTTGTTCGCCAAGCAGCTGAAGACGGCGTGAGGGATTGAAGTCTTTTGAGGCGGGCGGGCTGAGGCTCACGAGGTGTGCCGACTCAGCCCGCCACGCCCGAGCCCGTTCAGAACCCGAATGCCGTGCCGACCATGACGATGTTGGCGTGATCTTCGCCGGGTTGCGCCGGTAGGAAGTTGGTGACGCCGGCCAGGCTGCCGCCGGAATTCGTCTGTGTGTATTCGTAGGCGATCTGGAAGGCGACTAACGGTACCGGATGGTACGTCATGCCGACGGTGACGCGATCGACGCGGCGGTTGCTGGCGGTGAGGCTGGTCAAGGTTCCGCCGGTGAACTCGGCCGCGGTCACCAGGTCATCCAGCCAAGCCTGTTCGGCTCGCGCCACTGCCACGAGTTGCGGATTGCTGAACCGGCGGCCGAGGAAGGTGTTGGTGAGGAATGCGGGCCAGAAGCGATAGCGCGCCTCGAGCCAGTAGCCGTAGCGGTTGCGCGCCATGCTCTCGAGCTCGAGCTCCACTTCGGTGGAGACCGCCGGGTCGCTGCTTACCAGGCTGTTGTCTCCCGCCACCTGTGCGAGGCGGGTGACCACGCCGCGCGTTCCCTCGAAGCGCGTGAACATGCCTTCGCCCTCGAGCTCGAACCGCCCGTAGCCGGTGCGGCCGTCGATCGCCGTGGCCCAGAGGTCCTTCTTGCCCAGGAAGTCGGGCGTGTACTGGCCGTAGTACCAGGAACCGGCGATCTCATGGCCGAGCGCCGGGCTCAGAGCCAGTCGGCCGGCGAACGCTTTGCTGTCCTTGACGTCGCTGGCAAAACCGCCGGTCGACGGGCTGATCTCGAGCTCGGTGACGGTTCGGGTGTCGCCGTTCTGCTTCTCGATCTTTTGTTTGTACTCGGCGTCGAGGGCGACGCCGTTCATGACGTAGAGTTGGTAATTGAGCAGGGCATCGTCGCTCAGCTCGACATTGCCGAGCAATCCGAAGCCGAGCTCATCCCAAGCGGCGGTCGACGGCAGAACCGACACGCCGCGATCGACCAGGGTGCGTCGCGGCAGCTCCCAACGGTTGTCGTCGTGGTTGGTGTTGAAGCGCCCGAGCGGCACCAACATTCCACCGGCGCGCAGGTTGATCCAATCGGCGATGTCGTACTGTAGCCATGCCTGCTCGAGGCTGATCTCGGAGCCGTTCGTCGTTTCGATGGCTTGCTGCGCGGTGAGGTTGCCGCCGCTGCTGCCGAGCGTCGACCTTTCGACCTCAAGCTTGCGGAAGCGTTCGTACTCGATCTCGATGTAGGAATGCAGGCGCGGCGCGATGTTGGCGTCGGTGGTGAGCACCAAACGCCGCAAGGTGAAGGTGTGCTTCTGTTCTTTGAGGTCCGAGCCTTCGTAGCGCATCGATCCGTAGCCGCCGATCTTCACGCGGTCGGCAATGTCGCTGATCGTCGTTGCTGCGGGGCGGCTCGTCTCCTTGGCGGCTTGCTCGTCTTTGACGCGCTGCTCAGCGGCCCGCCTCTCGACGGATTCCTTCTCTTGCGCTTCCTTCTGTTGCTGGAGCTGACGTTTCATTTCCTGTAGCTCTTGCTCCATGCGTTCGATCTTGCTCGGCAGAGTTTCGCCCAGTGCGGGCCTCACAGCGACAACGCTGGCGACGAGCAACGCCGCTGTGATTGCAGATGTTCGGTGTCTGTTCATCTCGTTCCCCCTTGCTGGTGTTTGTTTCTGCCGAACAAAAAAGCCCGGCAGAGAGTTTCCTTCTGAACCGGGCTCTGGACGTATGAGTCGCGGGCCGCTGCTTCAATCGACGTCTCTATTCCGCTGCGTCAGCCGATCTTACATTCGTCTCCTTGGTGAAATGGCACCGCGACCCAACCGCCGCGAATCGCGGCCGCATCGAGAACGATGAGTCGCTTGCAGCGTCTGCATTTCAGCTCGACGCCTGCCTTGGTGATGCGTGCAATCAAGCTGCCACAGCCGCAGCGCAGCTCCGGCCGCAGTTGCGTCGAGCTGTTCGGACGGTTCGCGCGATTCGCACTATTCGATGGACGCGATGCGTTCGTCATTGCGAAACCACATTTCTAGGATCGGCACGGCGATGTAAGCGCCGAAGCCGATCCATTCGGCGCTCCACGACAACAGTTGCAGATAGGCGAAGCTTCCCGACACGTAGTGCACCAGCCATGGTGAAATCAGATCGCCGGCGAGACCGGCGAAGCCGACGACAATGAGTGTGCGTTTGGTGGTTGTGGCAAGCGTCGTGGCAATGAAGAGGTGGGCGAGTACGAGGTACTCGACGCCCATGATGAAGGAGTGGAAGTGTGTCGTCTCGACGAGCTGGCGGAAGGTTTTTCCGAAGCTCATCTCCGTGCCGCTGTCACCGCCGTTGTAGTACGCGGCGATGCGTTCCGGCGTCAGACCGATGTGCCAGATCTGAAACGCCGCCATGGTCAGCATTCCGATCAGCGTCAGCAGCAAAAACCCGGTGTAGATGAGCCGCACTTCGAAGCGCGCGTTGCGCAGCAGATATCCGCCGGAGCTGAAGGCTCTCACCGCAGCGGCTCCTCGCTCGCGGTGATCTCGCGAACGACAGGGGCGCGTTGGAAGGAGATCCTTCCGGTCTTCGCGAAGGTGCCCGGTCGTACCAGAAGCGCGCCAGCCCGACGATTGCGCGTCGCAAACGTCTTGAGCTCGCCTTCGATCAAAACCGCCTTCGACCAGGCTTCGGCGGCGGTGGCCGACGGCATGACCACGGCGGCGAGCGCGGCCGTGGTGAGCGGCCTGCCGTTGCGTGGATCGATGATATGACCGACACGCTGTGTGCCGATCCGGTGCTCATGACCGAACACGGCCGAAACCGATAGTGCTTGATCGCGGAGTCGGATGGTGCCGAGTGCTCCGTCTCCGTTGAGGTCGCGCAGCGTGACCTCCCAGTCCTTTGCACCACGCGGAGCCCCGAGGCCGTAGAGGCTGCTCTCTCCCAGGTTCAGGAGGGCGGAGTCGACGCCGTGCTGGCGCAGTTGTTCGGCACAGAGGTCGACGGCGTAGCCTTTGGCGATGCCGTCGAGATCGAGTCGAACACCGGGGCGGCGCAGCAGGCGTCGGCCGCGGACGCGAAACGCCTCTTCTCCAACCAACCGTTTGGCGTTCCGGATCGCCTCGTCGCCCGGCCATTGTTCGGCGCCGCGCCACAACGCGGTAAGCGCACCGGCAGCGACGTCGAAGGTGCCGTCGGTGGCGAGCGTCAGACGCGTCGCCTGTGTCAACAGCGCTGCCATGTCGCGGCTTATCGGCAATTCCGGCGACGTATCATGGTTGATACGGTTGAGCTCGCTGGCAGCGTCGAAGCGCGAGAAGAGTGCTTCGAGGGAGCGTGTCTGACGGAAACAGCGGCGCATCGCAGCGCGCGTTGCGGATGGTTTACCGCCGTCGGCGGAAATGCGGAAGTACGTGCCCATGATGTAATGGATCTCGGCGACCGGTTCGCCGAGCGTCGCCCCTCGAAGGGTCAGAAGCAGGATCAGTACGGTAGCCGGACGAATCATTGACCTGCTCCGTCTCCAAACGCCGCGTGCACAACCGCAATCGCCTTCTTTACAGCGCGGCTGGCGGCATCGACCGAAAGCGTAGCGCCGGCGATGTTCTTGACGTCATCGGGGGCGTGCAGCGCATCGCTCCCCGATTTGCCGCGGTATTGGTTGAGGAAGCGCTTCGCCTTGATCTCACCGCCATAGGCCTCACGATACGCCATTACCGCAACGTCGTTGATCGTTCCGTCGGTACGCACGCCGACGACGAACGTGATTGCGCGGTGTTTGCCGATTTCCTCGACGATCACCGCATAACCAAGGAGCGTATCGCCTCGCGTCGCTTTGAAAGCAACGTATTCGTTCTCCCACACCGATGGCTCCATGTTGCCGAGACGTTGGCGCATCGCCGACCGCAGCTCCGGGGTTGCGGCCACCACTTGGCGAACGAATGAAGCGTCGTTGCCGAAAGCCGCCGCCGGAGCGTCGGCTTCGGTCAGAAAAACACCCTCCTGCGCGTCTGCGGCAGACGCGAGAACGCTCATGAAGCACGCGGCAGCGGCGAAGGCGGTGAGCAAGGAGACGAAGCGGCGCATCGGTTGAGTCAGTGGCGTTGGCGGCGCGAGGTCGGACTGTCCAGCTGCAAGTCGTGTTGGAGGTTTTGCAGCAGGTCTTCTGCCCGCGTGCTCAGGGCGGCAATCGGTGACAGGGACGGCGCGGCGTTGCTGCGTGCCAATTCCTGCCGCAGCTGGTCGAGTGTCGTGCGCAGCTGAGCCAGCTCGGCAACCAATTCGTTCGGTGCGGTTGCGGCTGCCGTTGCTGTACGCCGGCGCACGGCGACAAAGGTCGCGTAGAGTAGCAAGCAGCCGAAGACAGCCTGTGCCGCCAACGACTGTAACGACGGGTAGACGCCGAGGAATGTGCCGGTGACGAAGAAGAATTGCTGCAAAGGGATCTGGACCTGGAAGTAACGGAACAGGATCGACACGACGAATAAAGCGGCGCTGCCGGCAATCACGCCGGAGGTCAGAACCGCCGTTGCGTGCGGCGCACTGCCGAACAGTGCTTGGTAGAAGAGGACCGTCTCAAAGCCCTCGCGATAGACGGCGAGGAACGCTGCGCCGGCGAGTGCCGCGGTGCTGCGACGCGTGACCGCTTGCTGCACTTTGCCGCGAATATAGCGCTGCCACTTGTCGGCTTCGGTCTTTGAGATCAGCCAATAGCTGACCCAAAACAGCACGCCGGCAGCGAGCAACATGGTGAAGCCTTCGAGAATTTCCGACGAGCCCGGGTAGGCGTGGAGGAGCTCGCCCATGAGAAGCCCGGTGGCCAGACTGGCGACGATCCCCAGAAGCGTGCCGATGTGTACGGCGCGCCGCATCGTGCTGCCGCCGGCCTTGCTGACGTAGGCTAGGAGGGCGCCGATCACCAGCACCACCTCGAAGCCCTCGCGCAGAATGATCCCGCCCGACTGCAAGAATAAGCCGTACGAACTGGCTTGCGGCTGCAGCGTGGCGCGAACCGCGTCGAAGTCGGTGCGGATCAATGTGGCGACCTGCTCGAGATCGGCGTTCTTGCCTTGAGAACGGAGCGTCTGCCGCAGGAGCAGGAAGCGTTCCTCGATGTTGGTCTTCAGGGTGGGTTGGACCGCTCCGAGTTGCGTCTCGATAGGCTCGAACTCGAAGTAGGCGTCGGCTGCAAGTGCTGTCGCGTTGCCATCGCCGCGGCCGTATGCGGCGAGTGCCTCCTCAACCAGTTTCCAGCTCTTGTTCAAAGCGGCGTCGACAGCCGGTGACGTTGCGGTGCCGGCATCCTTGGTCGCAGGCTCGGCTGGCAGGGCTGCCATGATTGCATCGAGGCCTGCGACCGATTTGCTTACGGCAGCCGGGTCGACCCGATCATCGATCTGCCGATGGATGTCTTGCGCTGTGCGGCGGATGGCTGCGGCGCTGTCGGCGTGCGTGACCGCGACGCGATCGGCGAGAGCAGCGGTGGTACGCACAAGATTGGCGGCGATTGCCACGGCTTCGTCGTACTGGAGCTTGTCGGTGAGCGTTCCGCCGGCGAAGGCTTGGCTATAGCTCCTCGACAACAGGCGCAGCATGCCGCGGCTGCGTTGCGGATTGGCGGCGCCACCGGATGTTTCGTTGACGTCGGTCGGCGGCAGTCCACCCAGCGACAAGGCACGCAGATACGCTACGGCTTTCCAGCGCTCGTCGTCACTCAGAGTCCGTGCAAACGACGGCATCGGCGTGCCGGCAACTCCGTCACTGGTGATCTTGAAGAGCTCGCTGTCGGAGCGCTTGGCGATGGATTGTGTTTGTGTCAGGTCGGACGCCTTGGAGACGAGGACCTCATTGAAGGTCCCTTGCCCGTTACCGTTGGGGCCGTGACAGCTGGCGCACTGTGCGAGAAAGATCCCCTGGCCTTCGGCGAGCTGTGCCGGGGCGTGGCGTAGAGTCCACAGATAGCTGATGACGTCCCAGCGATCCTGCAGACTCAGTACGTCGTCCCAGGCCGGCATTGCCGTGCCGCGCTTTCCCAGGCTGATGACGTGGACGAAGTCGTACGGTGTCTCGCCGCGCATGAACTGGGGGTCCGTGAAGTTGGCCGGCGGCGGATTGAGCGCGGTCGCGTCGGGACCCTTGCCGTTGCCGCGCTCACCGTGACAGCTGCTGCAGTACTCACCGAATCGTTGGCTGCCACGTGCCGCCGACGGCGCGACCGGCGGATAGATCTCCTCGCTGACACCCGTGAGGCTGATCACCTGCTGCCGCAAACTTGCCAGCGCCTCGGCGACGCGCTCAGTGTCGTTGTGGTCGTCGATGGCTTTGGCGATCGCCAGGAACTGCGCTTGCACCCGTTCCTTGGACTCGCCGCCGGCGCCGACGGCGTTGAACAAGTCGCTGGCGTCGGCAAGAAAGGAGCGCGACTCGTCGAATTCGATGGGGCGCACCACGGCCCCGTCACGCACGCCTTCGCGGTATTCCTCCCCGACGGCGGAAAGCAGCGTCAGCAGGCGCTGCGCTTGCTCGTCGCGAGTTGCTGCGGCGACTGCGGCAATGCTGACGACGTTGGCGAGAAGTGCCGCCAGCAGGCAAATCGTGCGATGTCCGACCCTCGACGCGTTGTTCATCGACCTCATCCGATTTTGAAACTCATTTTCAATTAGACTTTGCGCACGTCACTGTCAAATGCTTTCAACGCCCTGTCTCATGCGTGAAGCGGACGCACCGTGACCTTTGTCACAATGACGAGCCGCCATCGGCGTAACCGCATGCGCAGCCGGGTAAAACGAGAAGCGAAGCAGCGTCGGCAACCTTCCTACGGCTGCCTTTTGGCCTCAGTCGGGCGTTCCATGCGTCGATGCGGGATCCCGGCTTCTTCGAACTCCTCGCTGCTCACGGCGAATCCCGCTTTGCGGTAGAACGGAATCGCCTGAACCTGCGCATGCAACATCAGCAGTTTGGCCCCGCGTTGCGTAGCAAGGTCCATCAGCGTGTGAAGAATTGCCAGGCCGACGCCGCTGCCGCGGAACTCTGGCAGCACAGCCATGCGGCCGATCTTGGCATAGTCGGGATGCATGACCAGACGACCGGTTCCCGCCGGTTGACCTCCGACGAGCGCCAGCGCGTGGGTTGCGATCTCGTCGTCGGAATCGAACTCCTCTTCTTCGGGGACATGCTGCTCGTTGCGAAACACACGCCGGCGAATTTCAAATGCCTGCTCGCGTTGTTCCAGGCTGCTGACGATAAGGACCTTCGCGTGGCTCATGTCATCGCCTGCTTGCTCTGTCGGATGCGCCCCCGAAGATAGCGCAAAGCACGCGTTGCGTACCAGAATGGGAGCAGCGGCGGCAGCTCACCCGCGACGGTTCGAGGATAGGGCCGCGATGGAAAACCCATGCGCCCTAGCATCCAACAGGCGATCGATCGGTCGGGCACGCCGCGCAACAGGTGTCGCAGGCGGGTCCCAGTGCGCGCAACGTGCAGCGCAATTTCGCAAGCTGCGCCTCTTCGGGGTCGAGAAGGCAGACGGACGTTGGCAAGATAGCCGAGAATGCGGTGGCAAGGTCTGACGGTACGAGACGCAATCGTTCTCACTTCAAACGCGACATGTACTGCCGTGTCAGGTCGGCAACCGGTCCCGTCGGTTCCAGCCGCAATGCAGCTTCCAGATGCTGGCGTGCGCCGGCAACATCGCCCAGAGAAAATAAGACCTGGCCGAGCAGGGAATGCGATTTTGCCGGCGACCATTGCTGCAGGAACGCGGACGCGCCCGGCTTGTCTTCGAACGTCAACGCCGATTCGAACGCCTGGCGGGCTTTGACGATGTCGCGCCGCACTCCGTCCTGATCGCCGGCGCGTTGCTCTTTTTCGATCTTCGAGATCAGCGTCAGACCGAGGTTGTGGTACAGCGCCGGGTGCGGGCCGGCCTGCAACGCCGACTCGAACGCGTCGATGGCCTCGTCCGTTCGACCGGTTCGTCGATAGACGTTCCCGAGGTTGCTGAGGGCCATGACTCGCCCTTCCGTATCGGAGGGGAGATCGAGCGCGTGCCGCAAGGCGACCTCGGCCTCACCGGTGCGTCCGCGCTCGAGCAAGGCGATTCCAACTTCCCGTTGTGGCAGCGCGTCGCCCGGCACTTTGGCAGCCACGTCGCTCCAGAAGCTCAGATTGTCGCGCCAGACTTGGGAATATGTCCAGGTCTTAACCGCGAACACCAAGCTCAGAGCCGCGCCGGCAGCGAGCGCTGCGGCCGGCACTGATCGCCGCGCGCCGGTACGCGCGAGCGCCCATGCGGCGACCATACAAAGGGCAATGCTTGGAACGTAGAGATAGCGATCGGCGACGACGGCCGAGGCGCTGCGACGCAGAATGACCGTCAGCGACGGTGCTAAGGTCAGAAAATACCAGGCGACCAGCAGTGCAATTCCGGATTGCCGGCGCTGTCGTGCGTAGACGAATGCGATTGCGCCGGCGACCAGCAACGCCACACCGGCGATCACAAACACCGCTCCTTCAGGAATCTGCGGTACGTATCCCGAGAGCTGGAAGGGGAAGACCGATTGCCGGGCGTAGAAGCCCAGAGCGCGGATGAGGTCGAGCCCCTGTTGCGACAAGGACTGCGCCGTCGCCATGCCTCCGACGGGCGTCCCAAGGCTCGATTGCCGCAGCAAGAAATACAGCACGGTTGCGGCAATCAGCGGGACGTAGCGCCAATACAGAAGACGTTCGACGACGAGCCAGTCGGCAAGCGGTACCAAGAGGACGACCGCCAAAGCCATCTCTTTCGACAGCAGGCCGAGCAAGTACGCTGCACCGCCGAGCCATGCGCTCCAGGCCGCGTCGCGCTTCGAGAACAGCAGCATGGCGACCAGGATGAAGGTGGCAACGATGACATCGGAACGGCCGGCCATCCAGGCGACGGATTCGACGTGCGTCGGGTAGACCGCAAACAACAACGCCGCGAGTCCGGCAACCAGTGCGTCGTTCCACAGCCGCTGCGCAAGTAAGAAAACCAGCGCCGTGTTGGCGACGTGGAGCGCCACGACCGAGAAATGAAACCAGAACGGCGCTTCGCCTCCCAGGCTACGATCGAACAGGTAGCTGACGAAGACGATGGGACGGTAGTAGAACTTCGGTACGACCGCCGGCAGGACGACGAGGTCGGTCCACGATCGGATGGCGCGTAGCTGCTGCAGAACGAACGGATCATCCCACAGAAAACCGTTGCGCAAGGCCGGAAGATAAACGACGGAAGCGGCGACGACTGCCACCGCCGCAGCTGCGCTCGCAGGAACAAGAGTGGTTGGACCGCGCCGATCGTTTGTGTCGGGCGGTGGCACGGCTCGCTTCCGGCCGGGTTGCTGGCTCACGTCGAGCTGACCCGAAGCCGCACCGGGAACGATACCAAGCCCATCAGCGGCGTGGTTCTTGAGCCGGCGCCGGGTTTACCAGGTCGAGACCGAACGTCGACGGGAACAGTGCCACGATCTCTTCCGGTGTCCAGCGGCCGAGCTTGGTGATGGTGCGGGCCGGCGCTGGGTAGTTCAGCAGCGAGATCACACCGCCGCGCACCAGGAATGTCTGTCCGTTAATGTTGCGGGCCGCATCGGTGGCCAGATAAGCGACCATCGGAGCAACATCTTCCGGCTCCATGCGTAAGGCGGTTGCCGGCGCTCCGGCGGTGATGCCGCGTTTGGCGCGTGCTTCGCGAGCCACCTGGCCGACTGTCGCGGTCATGCGCGTTGCCGCAACCGGCGCGATGGCATTCACGGTGATGGAATACTTGCCCAGATCGCGTGAGATGACGCGTGTCAGTCCGGCGATTCCATCTTTCGCGGCGCCGTAGTTGGCTTGTCCCGAGTTGCCGTACAAACCGGAGGTCGAGCTGAAGTTGACGATGCGTCCGAACTTCTGCTCACGCATCCTGGCCGAGGCGTGACGGCAGGTATTGAAGGTGCCCTTCAAGTGGACGGCAATCACCGAGTCCCAGTCCTCCTCGCTCAAGTTGAACACCATGCGGTCGCGCAAGATGCCGGCGACGTTGACGAGCACGTCGACGCGTCCGAATTCTTTGACAGCCGTATCCACGATGTTTGCCGCCGCCTTGAAGTCGGCAACACTGTCGGCGTTGGAGACGGCGCGGCCACCCTTCGCCTTGATTTCGGCAACCACTTCGTCGGCGGGGCCCGACGACTGTCCGCTGCCGTCGATGTTGCCGCCGAGGTCGTTGACGACGACCGCCGCACCTTCGGATGCCAACAACAATGCCACCCCGCGTCCGATGCCACGTCCGGCACCCGTGACGATGGCGACTCTATCCTTCAATCGTGTTCCCATTCGATTCTACGCTCCCGTCGTCTTTGGCGGCGCCGGATTCACCAAGCCCTCGGCCAACGTCAGCGGAACCACTTCGTCGAGCTCATCGAGCGTCCACGCCGCGTCCGCCTTGAAGATCGTCTTGATCGCGCGCGGTTGCGAGACCAGCGAGATCGAACCGCCGGCGCACAGGAAGAACTGGCCGTTGACGTTGACGGCATGATCGCTGGCCAGAAAGACGACCATCGGAGCGACGTCCTCCGGTTTCAGGTCCTCGAGCTGTGCCAGCGCGCGCTCTTCGCGAATGATGCCCTGCTGGCGGCGGATCTCGCGCGCTTTGAGGAACTCGTCGGTGAGAGTCATGCGCGTCGCCGCAACCGGCGAGATGGCGTTGACCGTGACG
>JACQEN010000117.1 GCA_016200585.1 Deltaproteobacteria bacterium | reverse complement strand
CGCGGCGTTTGCCGGCGTGCTGTTGGGGTTGGCCTTTGTCGTCAAAGGTGTCGCCGCGTTGTTTCTGCCTCTTGTGCCGCTGCTGGTCGCAGTCGACTGGCGGGAGTGGGACGCTAAGGGGGTGCGCCAGCTCGTTGATGGGGCGGGCATGATGGCCGCAGGCGCGTGGTTCGCGATTCAGGCCGGCTATGGATTTTCCGGCTTTCCATTGCCCGCTGCGTTGATCGAGAGCGTGCGCTTTCAGATGGCTCAAAGCGCTCTCGCCGAGCTGCCATCGTTCTTCAACGGTAAGTGGTCGGCGACGGGCTGGTGGTACTATCACGTGGTTGCGTTGGGGCTGAAGACGCCGATTCCGACGTTGCTGCTACTTGCCGCGGGAGTGGCTGCGGTTGTGCGCGACGGGCGACGGGCAACCCGCAACCTCTGGATCGTTCTTCCGCCGACGTTCCTCCTCTACGTATTGTCGTTCCATTACGGGAAGGATTACGGCGTACGTTACATGCTCCCGGCCTTTCCGTTCATGATTTTGCTCGCCGGACGCGGCACGGATGCGTTGTTGCGCTTCGGCACGAAGGGTGTGGCACTGGTCGGTGCGCTGCTCGCCTGGCAGGCGGCTGCCTGTGCGCTCACGTCGCCGCACCATCTCGCCTACTTCAACGAGCTGGCTGGCGGTCCCGATCATGCACGGCGCTTGCTGATCGATTCGAATCTCGACTGGGGACAGGATCTCGGCCGCCTGAAGGAGTACTTGGACGCGCAAGGTATACGACGCATCTGCCTCGGCTACTTCGGGCACGTCGACCCGTACTTGTACGGAATCGATTTTGCGTTTCCCTCTACGGGCAAGATGGTGCCTGGCCGCTGTGCCGTCAGTGCGAACTTCCTGGCCGGTGCCGCATACACGGTCACCTACGCCGGCGACAATCTACCTGGCGTGCACCCCGGTGTTTGGGCGTGGTTCGACAAGTTCCAGCCAGTCGATCGGGTGGGCGACTCGATCTACATCTTCGACATCAGCGCCGAGGACATTGCGCGCGTTACCGGCACCGCGCCGGCACCGTAACCCATCTCTTATTCGCTGCGGCCCGTCCCTGATGGTGAGGCCACGGCGTTCCTGAAGACGCGGCCTGCAATAAATCCTCCCAAGAGAATCAGCGGAACGAGACTGAGCCGCTGCTGCGGAAACAGCATCTCACCCAGGTTGAACGAGTTGTACGTCGCAATTTGGCTGTCTGCCGGAAACAGATGGAAATAGGTTCCTTCGTAGATCCCAATGGGGTTTGCCGATACCGGTCCGGTCACGCCGGCCAGAGGAAAGGGCGTCTGTTTGCCGGACTCGATGCGATTGTGCAGGTCGGTCCGTTGCTGCGCGGCTCGCGGTGCGAGCTCGGCAGCCGGAGTGCCTCGATTTCTTGCCTGGCGTTCGGACAGTGCAACGGTCTGATCGACAAGCTCATCGAGCAGCGGCCACGGTCGCCCGCGCAAGAACAGCGGCAGCACGTAACGTGTCAGCGGACTGACCCAAGCGACGGATCTTACGGGCACGCCGGTTACGCCGAAATCGCCGATCGGAACTTGCGGATCGACGGCGGTGAGCAACAATTGAATTGCGACGGAAACGGCAGCAAAAAACCCGGTCGTCTTCGGCCATCGCTCCCATGCCAGGGCAAGTGGCAGTGCGAGGAACGGGACCGCCGGGCTGAGATAACGAGGCACGGCCGTCCACCCTCCATCCCAGCCGTTGAAGCTCGCATTGACCAGCAGCAGGAAGGCAGCGACGGTCCCGATCAACCAACCCCAGACGACCGGGCCGCGACCGCGCAGGATGAGGACGAGGCCGGCAACTCCGAGGAGCAGCAGGGGCGACGTGAAGAAGAGTCCGCGACAGGGCGAGAACAGAAGGGCCAGGAGGACATCGAGTCGTGGTGCGGTGAAAACGCCGAGGGTTCGACTCTGGGCAATGAAGAGCGGATTCTCGTAGGCGTAGTTCGTCGTGAATGGTGTCGTGAAGCAGGTCTGATTGTAGGCACAGAGAAGCAGCAACGGCCCGATGACACCGACCCCGAACCATAGGGGTCCGGGGTTCCAGCGAACGCGCAGGCGCGCGGTGACGCAGAGCGCAGCCACCAGTGGCGCCAGCGTGTAGTTGTTGACCGCCGCGTAGCCAGCGCAAAGCCCGGCTGCAACGAGGTATTGCTGGACTCGCTGTTGCGACGGACTCCTTGTGCCTTGGAGGGTGTAATCGCGTGCCCGTTCGATGCAATAGAACGCAGCCAGCAACGCAACGCCAGCGACATTGTGCTCGATGAGAAACGTGCCGAAAGGCCACGTCATGGTTCCGAACACAAATGCCAAGGCGGTGGCCGCCGCGGCCCATTCGCAAGCCAGTCGGCGCGCTAGCCGGAGCATGACCACGGCTCCGAGCGCTGTCACCAAGCCGACACTGAAGATTGAGACAAGCCAAACGTTGCAGGTGAGAACCCACCATCCGTCGGCAGGCACGGAGAGCAGCGATTCGACGCCGCGGATTACCGCGTATGCCGGCACCGCGAGAAAGGAAGTGCCGGGTGCCTTGTTCGGATGAAAGTGGCCGCGGAAATAGGCGACATCGCCCGATGCCGCAACGTCATCGACGGCCACCAGAGCTCGTCCCGCAGCCGTGTCAGGATCGATTGGCGTCAGCGCGCCTCGCGCATCCCGCCAGGCCAGCGCGTAGTGAGCGCCGTTGCGTTCGAAGGTGGCATTACGGACCGGATAGCGCAGCAGCTCGTCGGCCGTACCATCGCCCGGCGCAAGCCCGTAGAGCAAGAACGAGTCGATGAAGAAGCTCCGCTCTTCGACGATTGCGCGGACCAGAGCGAAGCGGCTGTTTTGATTCCATCCTCCGCCTTGATGAAAGTAGGCGACGCCGAGCCAGCTGAGGGCGAACACCAGTAGCTCAACACGTCGACCGGGGCGAAGCATGGCGGGCGGAGTCTATTGCATCCCCGCCGACGAGCCAACCTGTTCCGCGCACTTGCGCGATCTGGCTTTGCTACATGGGGCAGCCGTTCAAAGCGGCATTGACCGCGAGCAGCAGCTCGTCGATCGTCACTTCACCATCACCATTGGCATCGAAGACCGGGCACGCAGAGATCAAGCCGGTTCCCGCAGCCATGTTGACGCCGAGAATGAGCTCGTCGACGGTGACCTCGACGTCGCCGTTGCAATCACCGACGCACGCCGGCAGCGGCGCGGTCGGACTCGCCGACGACGTGGGAACCATCGTCGGCGTGGGCGTGGCTTCCGCTGCTCCAACTTGAATGGCGATCGTCGCCGCCGCGGCGTGATCGCCGACCCGCTCGCTGCCGTCGCCGTTGACGCTGTTGCCGGCACCATAGAGGGTGTAGGAACCGGGAGTGCTCGGGGCCTGCCACGAGAGCTCGAACATCGCTGTGCCGCTCGAGTCATTCGCCTTGGGTGCCGTGTGAGTGATTTCCTTGGCGAGCAGGAATTCACCTTGCCCGGCGACCGCGGCCAGTGTCCCACCGGTCGCCGCGACGTCGAAGCCGGAAAAGGTTTGCGTGGAGGATTGCGACTGGACGACGAACTGGAAGGTGGCAGTAGCGTCGGGCGCGACCGACGTCGGGCCTTCGAAGTGCACGATCGGCGCGGTTGCCGTTTCATCCGTGTGGCAGGAGTTACAGATGACGCCGCGGCTCTTTCCCGAGTAGCCGTTGATGCCCGTGGCGTAGGCCGAAGCGAGTCCTGGGTTCAGTGCAATAAGGACGAAGGGGAGTAGGATTCGAAGCGGCGGATGGTTCATGGCGGTCCTCCGGAAAGCGATGGAACAACTTGCGGGGGCGCCTCAGTCGAGTCAAGATCGAAAATGACGTCGTGCGATGCTCGATTTTCTACGAAAAATCCGCTGGACGCTAATCGCGATCGGGGCGTTTGCACCGCTGCGGGGGCGTCGATCTTTGCTTTGCCTTGTCTCTCCGGAACGCCTCGGCTAGCTTCCGCCGCGTATGGCGAATGCTGCGCAATCTCCGCGAACGACGCGTACGGTTCGAATCGGCTCCGTGCCGGTCGGCGGTGGTGCGGCGATCGCCGTGCAGAGCATGTGCGCGACCAAAACGCGTGACATCGACGCCACGGTTCAGCAAGTAGAGCAGCTGCGCTGCGCCGGCGCTGCCATCGTCCGTATTGCCGTCGACAACGATCTCGAAGTCGAAGCGCTGAAGGAGATCCGCCGGCAATCGACAGCGACACTCGCCGTCGATCTGCAGGAAAACTACCGCTTGGCCGTGAAAGTCGGCCCGTATGTCGACAAGATCCGCTACAACCCCGGGCATCTGCATCACGTCGAACGCCACAAGTCGGTGCGCGACAAAGTCGCCTGGCTGGTCGACGTGGCGCGCGACACCGATTGTGCGCTCCGCATCGGCGTCAACTGCGGCTCGGTGGCACCCGAATTCCTCGAGCGCTTTCCTGGTGATCAACTCGAAGCCATCGTCCAATCGGCGGCGTATCACTGCGATTTGATGGAAGAGCTCGGGTTCGAGCGCTTCGTCGTGTCGTTGAAGGACTCGGAGCCGGCGAAAGTCGTCGAAGCCAATTCGCGCTTCGCGGCAACGCGGCCGCAGGTTCCGCTTCATCTTGGAGTGACCGAAGCGGGTATGCCGCCGGACGGCATCATCAAATCGCGACTAGCGTTCGAAAAGCTCTTGGCCAACGGCATCGGCGATACGATTCGTGTGTCGCTGACCTTGCCCAATGAGCGCAAGCATGAAGAGGTCGAGGTTGGCCAGCAGATCGTTGAAGATGTGGCCGCGGGCCGATTTATTTCGGCGCCGGACTTCGGCAAGGGCCTGAACATCATTTCCTGCCCGAGCTGCTCGCGTGTCGAGAACGAAGCGTTCGTCGAACTGGCGCAGCAGGTGCGCGAGCTGACCCGCTATGCCGCGCAACATCGCATTACCATTGCTGTCATGGGATGCCGCGTGAATGGTCCGGGCGAAACCGACGACGCGGATCTCGGTTTGTGGTGTGGACCGTCGACGGTCAACTTGAAGCGCCGCGGCGAGAAGGTCGGTAACTTCAGCTACGAACAGGTTCTGGTGCGTTTACGCCAGGAGCTCGACGCGCTGATCGCCCAGCGCGACGGTCACGTTGCCGCATGATTGCCACAGCGGCGGTGCGTTCGGCCGGGCCAGCCGGGAGAAATTTTGGCTGGACGTTGGCCACGTTTTGCGCGATGTAGCAGCCCGATGTCGACGCTGTCCAAATTGCCGCCGAAGATGATGTTGGGCTTCGTCGTGCGGCGCTGTGCCAACGCCATTGGCCATGATCCGTCGCCGGAGGAGCTCGCGGCTTGGGCAAACACCTATCGCGAGGACGGCCGCACCGTCTATCTGTTCGGCCGGCCGATTTCAGTTCGTGAGGCGGAAGTCATCCTGCGACACCCGGCGAGACCGGTTTCGGCGCGTATGGCCAAGCCGCACGAGTACGTCACGGCCGGTGCTCTTGCGGTTTCGGACAAGGTGACGTCGTTTGCCGCGGCCGCCGCGCGCTTGCGCGCTCGAGTGAAGTAGGCGTGCGAGCCCGCGACCTCGTCGCTCTCGAGCTCGATCCGGTCCGCCAGCGCGTCGCTGACTTCGCCCATTCGCCGACCGGCAAGCAAGCCTGCCGGCAGCTGCAGCCCAGCAACGAGCGAGCGGTCGTTCAATCGGCACTCGAAGCGACGTATCAGTGCACGCGTCTGTTGGAGACGTGCGGCGACCTACCGTTGGGCGAGTTTCCCGACGTGCGCGCCGCGATTCGCACCGCGACCCACGAAGGTTTTGTCCTCGACGGCAAGGCCCTGGTTGAGATTCGGTCGGTACTCGATGCCGCCGTGGCGACGCGATCCTTCCTCAAACAGCACGTCGCACCGTTCCCACAGCTGACGCCTCTTCCGGAACGGATCGATCCGCAACGCGAGTTGCACGCGACGTTGCGTCGTGCCCTCGACGACAACGGCGACGTGAGTGATGACGCCAGCGACGAGCTGGCGGCCGTGCGTCGCGAGTTGCGGCATCTGCGCCAGCGCCTACAACGCAAGCTCGAGGATATGCTGACACGTCCGGGCATGGCCGATCTGATCTCCGATCAGTACGTCACGGTTCGCAACAACCGCTTTGTCTTGCCGATCAAGACCGTGTGGGCGTCGCAATTCGAAGGTGTGGTGCAGGACCGTTCCGTTTCCGGCGAGACGATGTTCATCGAGCCGCTGTTTGCCGTCGAGCTCAACAACCGGCTCCTCATGGCGGCAAAAGAAGAGGAGCGGTTGGTGCGCCGCATTCTGGCGGACTTGACCGAGCTGGTGCGCGCCGAGCACGTGCCCTTACTTGAAACGTTCGCTGCGTTGACAGAGGTCGATGCGCTCGCCGCGCGCGCTCGCTTTTCGTTGCACTACCGCTGTACGCAGCCACGCCTCGACGATGACGAGATCCTCTTGCGCGCCGCCCGCCATCCGATTCTCTTGTTCGGCGAGGGAGCGATCACGCCGATTGACGTGCTGCTGCCGCGCGGCAAGCAGGTGTTGGTCGTCACCGGTCCGAATACGGGCGGCAAGACCGTTGCGCTCAAGACTCTCGGCTTGCTGGCGCTGATGGCGCAGAGCGGGTTGCTGATTCCGGCGGCGGAAGGAAGCTGTCTACCCTGCTTCGCGGCGGTGTTTGCCGATGTCGGCGATGAGCAGAGCATCACGCGCAACCTGTCGACGTTCTCGGCGCACATCGCCAATTTGACCGATATCCTGTCCCACCGGCAGCGACCGGCGATCGTACTCCTCGACGAGCCCGGCGTCGGTACCGATCCGGAGGAAGGCGCCGCGCTGGGGATCGGCATGATTCGTTTGCTCGAAGCGCGCGGGGTTCGGGTCGCGGTGACGACTCACTATGCGGCGATCAAAGTGTTTGCGCTTGGCGACGACGCTTGCGTGATCGCCGCCGTCGATTTCGATCTTGCCTCGCTGACTCCCAAGTATCGCCTCGTCTATCAGTCCGTGGGTGAAAGTCTGGCGTTGCCCATCGCCCGGCGTTTGGGTTTACCGGAGGACGTGATCGATGCAGCCCAAGCGGCGCGCTCGACGCAATCGCGCGCGCTGGAAACGGCAATGGAGCGACTGGAAGAGACCCGACGGCGTTATGAAGAGCGGCTTGCCGAGGTCGAGGCACGCGACCTGTCGGTGAAGCAGTCGGAAGAGCAGGCCGCGAAGCTGCTCGCCGAGTTGCAGGCCAAGCGCAAGCAACGTTGGGCCTCGGAGCTCGAGGAGGCGCGCGAATTCCTGCGGACGCTCAAGCAGCGCGGCGCTGAGCTTCTCGCCGCCATCGAACGTGGTGCAGCAGACCGGCGGCGTCTGCGCGAGTTCCTCGATGAGCAGGAGGTCGCGGTTGCGGCGCATCGAGAAATCGCCATCGAAGCACCTCAACCGACGGGCCGCGCACCCCAGGTTGGCGACCAGGTCGAAGTCATCGGCCAGGCCATCCGCGGGCAACTCTTATCGGTGGAAGGTGACCGCGCCTGGATTCAACGTGGCAGCATGCGTTTCGAAGTACCGAGCGCCGCACTACGGGGCATCGAGGGCAAGGGAACGGCGCCGCGCGTCGATGTGCGCCTTCCGTTCCAAGCCGAAGAGACTTCGCCTGAGCTCAGCTTGCTCGGATTGCGCGTCAAGGATGCGATCGCGGAGCTGCAGCATTTCCTCGACCGAGCGGCGCAAGCACGTCTCGCGAGCGTCCGCATCATTCACGGTATCGGCAGCGGAGCGTTGCGCAAGGCGGTTGCCGACTATCTCTCCACCTCGCCATACTGCAGCAGCTTTCGTGGCGCCGATCCGCAGCATGGCGGTGCTGGTGTTACGGTAGCCGACTTGTCGGTGTGATCGCGCAAAAAACAGCGGGCCTTGAGAGGAATCCTCCCAAGGCCCGTTCTGCTGGAACGCTGGAGCGCGCGCTGGATCAGCTGTTGGTGCGCAGTCGCCGCAGGCTGACGAAACCGAGCAGGGACAGGACTCCGACGAGCAGCGCAATCGTCTTGCCGGACATCACTGGCACCGGGGCAGTACACGGTACCAGGAAGGCGGGGCCGATCAATGAGTTGCAGATGTCCTGGGCGTAGATCAACTCATGGCAACCGAGAGCCGGTACGGTGATCGCGAACTGTCCGTTGGCGTTGGTCCCGCCGGTGCCGATCACCGTGTCGTCTAAGTTGCCCGGGTTGCCAGAGTCGCAAATGCGATCCGGTCCACAATCCAAGATCTGAATGCAAGTGTTGCCCAGGCCGGGCAGGGCGGATCCGCTCACGATGAGCGACCCTTGGGCGGTGGGGTCACCGACGGTTGGGTCGCAAGGGATATGCATCGAATTACTCGGGCAGTTCGGCCCCAAGCCCGTGCAGCTTTCAGAAATGTCGCAGATGTTGACTGCGGCACGGCAGACGGTGGAAGAAGGCAGGAAGGTGTCGGCAGGACAGCTCGTGCTCGACCCACTGCAGTTTTCGGGGGTGTCGCAAGAGCCCGCCGCAGCGCGACAGACCGTCGATGACGATTGCAGCGTATCGGCTGGGCACGTTTTGTTGGTTCCGTCGCAGTCTTCCACCGCATCGCACGGGCCGACGGCGGGTCGGCAAACGACGTTCGTAGCTGCGACGCTGTCAGCCGGACAGGCATCGTTCACGCCGTCGCAACGGTCGGCCACGTCACACGCACCGGAGGCCGAGCGGCAGACGAACGTCGTAGGCTGCTTGGCATCGGACGGGCAGCTCGCGCCTGCACCGGTGCAGCGTTCGGCCAGGTCGCAGACGTCAGCCGCAGCACGGCAAACCGTGCTCGACGTCAGGAAGGTGTCGGCGGGACAGGCAGCAGTGCTGCCGTTGCAATTTTCGGCGACGTCGCACGAGCCGGCGGCGGACCGGCAGACGGTGCTCGATGAAAGGACGGTGTCGCTTGGGCAGCTGGCACTCGTCCCGGTACACGATTCGGGCGTATCACAAGATCCAGCCGCGGCGCGGCAAACGGTGCTCGACGATTGGAACGTGTCGCTCGGACAGGCGGTCGTGATCCCGTCGCAGCGTTCGAGAACGTCGCAGACCCCAGCCGAGGCTCGGCAAATGGTTGTAGTCGGAGCGACGGCGTCTGCCGGACACGCATCGGTGCTGCCGTCGCAGTGATCGGCGACGTCGCAGACACCGGCAGAACTGCGGCAGACGGTGGTCGTTGGCAGCTTGGCGTCTGCGGGGCAAGCGGCGCCGGCTCCGGTGCAGTTCTCGGCCGCGTCACAGACGCCGACCGCCGATCGACAAACGGTGCTCGATGATTGGAACGTGTTGGCGGGGCAAGCTGCACTGCTGCCGGTGCAGTCCTCCGTGACGTCGCACGGGCCGGCGGCGGACCGGCAGACGGTGCTTGACGAGAGCAACGTATCCGAGGGGCAAGTAGCACTTGTTCCGTCACACGATTCAGGCGTATCGCAAACCCCGGCGGCCGATCGGCAAACGGTGCTTGTGGATTGGACGGTATCCGCAGGGCAAGCGGCGGTGCTGCCGGTGCAATTCTCGACAACGTCGCACGATCCAGCGGAGGCGCGGCAAACAGTCGTCGATGCTTGAAAGGAGTTGGCCGGACAAGTGGCGCTTGAACCGGTACAGTTCTCGGCGACGTCACAAACGTCGGCGGAAGCGCGGCAGGTGTAGCTCGATGTCTCGTATTGGCAGAGCTCGCTACAGCAGTCGGTCGTAACGCCGGTGCCGCCGTCGCAGATCTCACCGGACTCGAGGCTGCCATTCGGCGTGCCGCCGACGCACAGGTCGATCAGATCGCACATCCCGGTGGCGCCGTTGCATATGGCGTTGGTGACGAGAGTCGCAGACCCACAGCCTCCCATGGGTACGGGGCCGCAGGTAGGGATCATTCCGCTCACCTGGCAGCAATTTGAGCTGACGGCCCATGTAGGATTGGTCGCAAGGGGAAGCGCGATCAGGGCGAGGAGGGAAAACGAGAAGGTCTTGGTTACCGATCTGGCACAGGTTCGTAAGTTCTTCGTTCCACACATGACTCTAACACCTCCACGTTTATAGATGACCGGAACTCGCCCGCCCTTTTCCTACCCCACACAAGCACCGGCACCCTAACCTGTTACATCAATTAGACACACCCCGTCAACGCGAGCTTATTTGATATTCGTCATGTCGATCCCTCGCATCGCTGCCAGGGGCGGGCTAGCTTCTAACCCTCGAAACCGGGGAGTTGTAGAGGATGGTAACGCCACAGCAGATCCTGACCGAGCTGAAAAAAGTCAAATATCCGGGTTTCAGCCGGGACATTGTGTCCTTCGGGCTGATCAAGGACGTCGAAGTGGGGTCGCTTGGCGTCAACGTAGTACTCGCCCCAACCACCGCGCGCGACGAAGTGATCGAGGAAATCCGCTCCATGGTGATCGAAGTCGTCGGAAAGCTGGCTGGCGTGCCTAAGGTCGAGGTTTCGCTGAGTGACCCGCCACAACCGGCGCGCCGCATGCAGTCGGGACCTGCGGGGATTCCCGGCGTCGCGCATGTGCTTGCCGTGGCGAGCGGCAAGGGTGGCGTTGGGAAATCGACCGTTGCGGTCAACCTTGCACTATCGCTCGTGAAATTAGGGCATCGCGTCGGATTGGTCGACGCCGACGTGTACGGGCCAAGCGTGCCGAAGATGCTGGGTTTGCACGATCGACCACAAGCCACGAACGACAAGCGCCTGATCCCGATCGATTGCTATGGGCTCAAAGTCATCTCGCTGGGGTTGTTCGTTGCCGATCGAACGCCGGTGATCTGGCGCGGCCCGATGATCAATAAGCTGCTGACCCAATTTTTTCGGGAAGTCGACTGGGGAGAGCTCGACTTCCTGATTCTCGATCTGCCACCGGGGACCGGGGATGCGCAGTTGACCATCACCCAACAGGTACCTTTGACCGGCGGTGTGATCGTAACGACGCCTCAAGACGTAGCCCTCGAAGACGTCAAACGCGGCATTGCGATGTTTCAACAAGTCAAAACGCCGGTCCTGGGTGTGATCGAGAATATGAGCTACCACATCTGCATCGGCTGCGGTGAGCGTGGCGAACCCTTCGGGCATGGCGGCGGCTCCCGGATGGCCGAACAGTTCGGCGTGCCGTTTCTTGGCGAGTTGCCGTTGGTGCGTGCCGTGCGTGAAGCGGGCGATGCCGGCACGCCATTGGTGGTGGCCCATCCCGAGCACGCCGATAGCATGGCCTATCGCGCCATCGCGGCGCGTCTGGTTGAGGACATTTCGGCTCGGCCCGTGGAAGTCCTGCCGACTGTCCACTGAGGTAGGGCCGTTCCCGCCGCTGTCTCTACTTCAGCTCGAAGTTTTCGATTGCCAGCCCGGCGATGTGTTTTCCGATGGCGAGCGAAGCCGTTGCACCCGGTGACGGTGCGTTGAGGACGTGAATGGCGCGTGCCGCGGCGATGATCGAGAAGTCGTCGACGAGTGATCCATCGCGGCCGACGGCTTGGGCTCGTACTCCCGAACCTCCCGGCCGCATGTCCTCCAGTCGCAAATCGGGAACCAGCGTTTGCAGTGCGCGGAGGAAGGCCGACTTGCTGAGCGAGCGATACATCTCGAAAATTCCAGTTCGCCAATAGCGCGCGACCATCGACCAAAAGCCACGGTAAGCGAGCATTGCCAGCAATTCGCTCCAACGCACAATCGGCATGCGATAGCCCTCACGCGCAAAAGCCAGTACGGCGTTTGGCCCGGCCTCGATATCGCCGTGGATGCGTTTGGTGAAATGCACACCGAGGAACGGAAACTCCGGATCGGGAACCGGGTAGATCAGTCCCCGTACGACATTCTGTTCGCGACGCAGCGTGTAATACTCGCCGCGGAACGGGATGATCTGTACGTCGGGAACGACGCCCAACAATCGTGAGACGCTGTCGGCATGCAAACCACCGCAGTTCACCAGCCAGCGCGCTTTGACTTCGCCGCCGGTCGTCGTCAAATGCAACTCGCTGTTCGACTCACGTGCAGCTAGCAGTCTGGCGCTCGTGACGATTTGGACGCCACGGGCTGACAACTGGCGGGCCATTGCCTGGCTTACCGCGCCATAGTCGACGATTGCGGTTTCGGGTGAATGGATGGCGCGTAGAGCGCGAACATGCGGTTCGATCTCGCGCAAACGTTCGCTGCCGCATGCAACGAGCCCGGGTACACCGTTGGCAGTGCCGCGTTCGAGCAAAGTCTGTAGCGGCGGCAGCTGCGCTTCCGTCGTGGCCACGATCAGCTTACCGCAGTTTTCAAAAGGTACAGCGTTTTCCTCGCAAAAGGTCTTCAGCAGGCGGACACCCTCGACGCACAATTTGGCCTTCCGGGAGCCCGGTCGATAGTAGATTCCGGCGTGGATGACGCCGCTGTTGTGGCCCGTTTGATGTCGGGCAATTGCGGTCTCCTTCTCGATGATGGCGAAACGGCGGCCGGGGAGGCGTTCGCTGAGTGCCAGTCCCGTGGCTAGCCCGACTATGCCCGCACCAACGATAACGACGTCGCAGGATAGGTCCGTCATGCGCCTGCTTCCGGTGTCATGTAGGTATGCTCGCGTCGCTTCCGCGCCTCTCTAGACCGTGTGCATGTTGTCCGCAATCACATCCGTCATCGAAACCGGATCGGTCAATCGGTGTTGGCTGTACGCCGGCGTCTGCGTCGTTGTCGCGCCCCCCTCCTGGTGCACTTCTTCCTTGACGATGTGCTTCAATCTGGATTATCCAGGACTACGGCCTTGTCTGTCGCACACGAAAGGCAACTCGGGCCGACTCGCGATTGCGAAGATCGGTAGGTACGCAGCTGAAATTGAAGGTGATTCCTCGGTGGATTGGAAGGGTAGTTTGATGTGCGAAGACGAGCGGCTCGTCAGCCAGGGGTGCAGGACGCTCGCATTCGTTGCGGTTGTGATTCTGATCTCGGTTGCCCAAGCAAATGCGCAGTTCAATCTGAGTCTGGGACAGAGGGCACTCGATGGCACCGTCTACGAGGTAGTTGCGGTAAACAATAGCCCACTGTTTGGCGGGGCCGATCAGATGCGGGTTACGACGATCGCCGGGAGCGTCAACAGCGTCCTGGCGTGTTCAAGCGGCGGCTCCGCGGCCGGCCAGCCGATGACTGCTTCATCCGGAACGGATCCTTTGATTCCGGCTGTTCTCCACGACTATCACTCGATCACTCGCACCGGTGTCTTGAGCCCGAACAACCTGACGGTTGGCTTCGACCCATCCAACGGCGGCCGCTTGACCCTCGGCACAGGCGCCGGCGCGATCGAAGTTTGTCGCAATCTTTCCGATTGCGCCGGCGGTGCCGGCGATGCTGGAGTCTTCGATCTATCTACCAGCGGCGGGGGCGTTCCAGCTGCTTGCATTGCCAACACCGTGACCTCGACTTGCTCGGGTTCCGCGATGCTGAGCACCCTTGCTTTTGGCCTTTCCGCTACGGGGGATCCGCCGAACTGCAGTGGGAAACCGACGACCAACACCACGGTTTGTGCGATGCCGCCGGTTGACGGCTTCACCGTCGGCAAAGGGCAGGCGGTGGTTTTCATCTATAACCACAGCCTCGGGATGAGCGGATTCTCGTACGGCGTCTCCGGATTCGGTGTCGACCTCGATGCCGGTTTGTGCGGCGTGGCCAATCGAATCATCACCGCAGATGGGCAGGCGCCTAGCGCCCCCCCGCCGATCACCATCTTTACGCCAACCGCAACCGGCACAGCCTCCAATACACCGACGCCCACAGGTACACCGACCATCAGTCCGACCAGTACGACGACGTCGACTCCGACTTCTTCCCCCACGGTCACGCCGCTGCCTTGTGGAAACGGTATGTTGAACACCGGCGAACAGTGTGACGACGGCAATCGCGTCAACGGCGATGGCTGCGACAACAACTGCACTTTCACCGCTTGTGGCAACGGAATCGTTACGGCACCCGAACAGTGTGACGACGGCAATCGCGTCAACGGCGACGGCTGCGACAACAACTGCACTTTCACTGCTTGCGGCAACGGTATCGTCACCGCACCCGAACAGTGCGACGATGGGAACCGCGTCAACGGCGATGGCTGTGACAACAACTGCACGCCGACCGGTTGCGGGAACGGGATTCTTACGCCCCCTGAGCAATGTGACGACGGCAACCGGATCAACGGTGACGGGTGCGACAGTCAATGCCGCCTGCCAACTCCCACGCCCACCTTCACTCCAACCATCACTTCGACGCCGTCGCGCACGCCGAGTCCGACGCAAACCAGAACCCCTACGCACACGGGCACGCCGACTCAGACCTTTACACCGGCGCCGACGCGCTGCTCGGGCAATTCCCCCGACTTGAACCCCGGCTACTGCAACTCCGAGGTCAACGACTGTTTGCACGAGTGGTGTACCCAGATCTCTCCGGAAAAAAACTCACGCGGACTTCCGAGTCGCCGACTCGAATGCAGAAATAATGATCCGACCTGTGATCATTCGCTGGGTGACGACGTGTGCGCCTTCCAATTGTCCCTGTGCTTTAACGTGCCGGACAAGCGCTTTCCGTGTATTTCGCCGAACAACGTCGTGCGCGGTGAGATCAATCGTCCCGGCATCAAACGAACGAGCCGGATCGACAAGTCGAATCGCGACTCGCTGATCCGAATGATGCGCAGCGTCGGCGCCTCGTCGCAGGGGACCTGTGTCGGGCCCAACGACGGGCATTCGTGCTCGCTGTCCAGTGATTGCGACAGTTCGCCTGGCTTCGGTGATGGCTTCTGTCCGGTGCGAACATTTTCGTTCACGCCCGCCCTCACGGCGAATGTCTGTTCCGACGCGTTCTTTCTTCGAGTCGGTCTCACAAAACGCGGCACGCAGCTCATGAAGAACCGCCAGCGCTTCCGCGTGCGGTTCTTCCCCGCGGTGGGTTTTCACGACGGCGACCTCATCGATTTGATCTGTCTTCCTTGAGCTGATTCGTACGGGCTGTCGTCGCGCGGTTACGAACGCCGGCTGTCCCCACACCGTCTTGCGGTACCGAAGCTCGTTCAGTAGATGGGCTGCATGCGTACAGCCCCGACTGATATCGCTCCTCCCGACGGTAAACTTGGCATCCTGCTCGTGGGATTGGGTGCCGTGAGTAGTACATTCATTGCCGGTGTCGAGCTCATTCGCCGTGGAATGGGTCAAGCGATCGGATCGCTGACGCAACTGGGCACGATCCGTCTGGGCAAGCGTACGGAGCGGCGTGAACCTCTGATTCGTGATTTCGTTCCCCTGGCGGATCTGGACGATCTGGTTTTCGGTGCCTGGGACATCTTTCCGGATGATGCGTATCAAGCTGCCGTCCGTGCCGGAGTACTCGACGCGTCGCAGCTTGAGCAGGTTCGCGAGCCGCTGTCCGCCATTCGGCCGATGCCTGGCGTGTTCGACTCAAACTATGTGCGCCGCTTACGCGGTAAGCATGTAAAGCAGGGCCCTTCGAAATGGGATCTAGCTCAGCAGGTACGTCGCGACATCGAACGCTTTCGTGAAACCTCAGGTGCTTCGCGACTGGTGGTGTTGTGGTGCGGCAGCACCGAAAGTTATCTGCGGCCGACCGCGGTGCACGCGTCACTCGATGCCTTCGAGGCAGGCTTGCGGGCCAACGATGCGGACATCGCACCGAGCATGATCTACGCCTATGCGGCGCTGACTCTCGGCATCCCGTTCGCGAACGGCGCGCCCAATCTCACGGTAGACATTCCGGCGCTTCTCGATTTGGCTCAGCAACGCCGCGTGCCAATCTGCGGCAAGGACTTCAAGACCGGCCAGACGTTGATGAAGACGATTCTCGCGCCGGGCTTCAAGGCGCGCATGCTGGGCCTGACGGGCTGGTTCTCGACGAACATTCTCGGCAACCGCGATGGCGAGGTTCTCGATGAGCCCGCGTCCTTCAAGACCAAGGAGGAGAGCAAGCTCTCCGTCCTTGACGTCATCCTGAACAAAGAACGCCACCCGGAGCTCTACGCCAACTACGCTCACCAGGTGAGTATCCACTACTACCCACCGCGCGGCGACAACAAGGAAGGCTGGGACAACATCGACATCTTTGGCTGGCTCGGTTACCCGATGCAGATCAAGGTGAACTTTCTTTGCCGCGATTCCATTCTGGCGGCGCCGCTGGTGCTCGACTTGGCTCTCTTTCTCGACTTGGCCGGTCGCGCCGGGATGAAGGGTATCCAGGAGTGGCTGTCATTCTATTTCAAGAGCCCGCAAACCGCGCCGGGCCTCTATCCGGAGCATGATCTTTTTATCCAACTCATGAAGCTCAAGAACACACTGCGCTTCTTGCGAGGCGAGGATCTGATCACGCATCTTGGGCTTGAGTACTACGATTGAGGTGCAAGTTGCACCGGGATTTTCGCGGACAAATTTCTTGACACGGACAGCCTTGTCGTTGCAGTTATACGAGCACTACGCGGCTCGCCAGCAGGTCGCTCGGCGTACCGAACTCAGATTCCGAGGGGAGGAGAAGGGCAAATGACGAAATCGCAGCTTGTTCAAAAGTTGGCGGAAGGCTCAGAGATCAGCAAGAAGCAGGCGGACAGTGTGCTGCAGGCGCTGGTAGAGCTGACGGTTGGTTCAGTACGCAAAGGCGATCCGGTAAAGATTCCGGGATTGGGCACGTTCAGGAAGGTGCAGACAAAGGCTCGCATGGGACGAAATCCTCAAACCGGCGAAGCCATCAAGATTCCGGCACGCAAGAAGGTCCGCTTCTCTGTTGCCAAGACGTTCAAAGAGGCGGTCCTCGGCGGCAAGAAGTAATTCGGTTCCCGACCTGGTCGTCGGGAGCTGGTTCGGTTCAGGCGGGTCTGCCTTCCGTGGCGGTGGGCAGCAGGCGTGGAGAAGAGGTAGCAGGTCGGCTCGACGGTGCTTTGACGCAAAGCGCGTGGGGCTAGCGATGCAAGGGGATGTGTGGGGGGAACCATGACTGACCGGTCCTTCGGACTATTCGAGCCCGATGCGTTGTTGCCCGCCCAGTTCTATGCAGCATTTCGTGGCGGGTCGGCGGTCCGCGGTGAGAAGAAATTGATGCTTGCGGTCCTTCAAGACGCTCTGGACTGTTATCAAAAGTACGCCTGCTCGAAGGACGGGCACGGCCGGCAGCTGTTCAATGAAGCCGAGGGCTGGATAAGCTGCCCGGACCGAGATTGGTACTTCTCGTTTGAGAACATCTGCGAAACTCTCGAGATCAATCCGGATTATCTTCGCCGTGGAGTCAAGGCTTGGCGGCGACACGCGACGACCCCCGAACGGTCCACCGATCTGGCGAAATCTCCGAGGGAGCTACTGTCGGTTGTTGCCGGCTGAGGGTTGATTGACGAGCTCTAAACGGCCTTGATCGTGCGACGATCAGGGCCGTTCCTTTTTTCCGGACTGTTCGAATTCAGAACGTTTCGTATGAAGACAATTGGTCTTACCGGCGGCATCGGCTCGGGAAAGAGTAGCGCCACAGAGATTCTCGCAGAATTTGGCGCAGCGGTGATCAATGCCGACAGTGTCGGGCATGACATCTATCGTCCGGGCACCGACGGTTGGAAGAAAGTTTCCGATGCCTTCGGTTCGGGGATCGTCGCCGCCGATGGCTCAATCGATCGCAAGAAGCTCGGCGCGATTGTCTTTGCCGATCCGGCAGCGCTCAAGCGGTTGAACGCAATTGTGCACCCATTGATTTCAGACGAGGTGAAGCGCCGTATCGCGGCCCTGCGCGCATCGGGCTTTCGCTTGCCGATCGTGGTTGAAGCGGCGATTCTGATCGAAGCAAATTGGCAGCCGCTCGTCGATGAGGTGTGGCTTCTCGTTGCCGGCAAAGCAGCAGTGGTTCAACGCCTGCGCGCGCAACGCGGCGTGACGACCGCAGACATCGAAGCACGCATCGCGGCTCAGCTCGACGATCCGACACGCCGTCGCCAAGCTGACGTGGTCATCGAAAACGACGCCTCGCTGGATAGTTTACGCCACAAGCTACACGACGCGTGGATGCAACTGCTGAAACGGGACTCGGTCGGGGACTAGCAACCCCTCGCCCGCCCGACGTCGTTTTCGTCGCTTGGTCGCCTGGCAACGGGATCCACGACTCCGGCCGCAGCCCAACCGGTTGGTGGGGCTGTTGACGGAAACTTTCTTGAGGGCCTGATTTCAGGCGGCCGTCTTCAACTCAGACACGCGCGACCGACTGCGTTTGACGCGCTTCCGCAGTTGCTCGCGGACGGCAGATGGCGATAGCTTGAAGTACGCGCACACCGAGTCGAAACTGAAGATGCTGTAGTCGCTGCTGTACGAAAAAACGTAAGCATCTGCGTCGGCACGTACTGCCGGACAGGAGTGGTCGAGATCCGCGACGGCCTGTTCCAACACCGCCAGCAACAGCATCTCCTCCGCCTCCAAGGCCCTAGGCTTCGTTTCAGTTGAAAGTAGCGGACCGCGTGACATGTCACCCTCCTTGCGTCGTGGCTCACTGCCTGCAGCAAGGTGGGTGCCAGGACCTACCATACCCATCCCAAGTGAGCGCAGGCCCCGGATGCACCGTCATGGTGTGCATAAATGTCGGTCGGACCGTCAAGTCCGAACCGTTCAGCCGATCTTCCACCGGCTTGGCGGGCTCTGCTATGGCCGTCTTCCCGAGCCGCCCATATGGATGCCAGCCAGCCGCCTTCTGTCGCTTCCGTTCCCTCTTCAGGGATTCCGACGTCTACGGCAGGCTTCAACCGTCCCTTGGACTACTTGCGTGTCGGTGCCCTACTGTTGATGGTCTTCATCCATACAGCGCGGTCATTCATGGGCTGGGACGGGCTGGACGGCGTCCTCACCACGATCGGTGAAGCCGCTCCATTTCCCTTCTTCTTCGCTCTGGGGATGACCAGCAACCGGCTCGTCGCTTCGCCTCCGGCCGTACAGGTCGAGCGACTCGGGTGGTTCGGCCTGGTCGCCGTCTGGCACAGCTACCACATGTGGTTTTCGATGCACTGGGAATTCTTCATGTGTCTATGGGTTGCGATGTGTTCGATCGCCCTGGGCCGCGGCGTCGGGGCATCTACGCGCCACTGTGTGATCGTCGCAGCGCTTCTGTTGGTGGCGAATGCCGTCGTGCCATTGAGCCCGACCAGCGCTGCCACTCCGGATGCCTGGCTACAATACGGGCCGTTCTTCCCAATTCCATGGATTGTTCCGGTGCTGCTCGGCGTCGGTGCGGGAATTGAGTTTCCAATCCGATGGCGGCGGACAGGCATTGTGCTTGGACTTGCCGCGGCGGTTGCCGCGGCAACCGCGAAGAGCGTCTTCGAGGCTCCGCAGGATCCCTTTGGTTTACGCTTCATCGCCGAGAAAAACGCGGCGACGTCCGCCTACATGATCGCCGGTTGTGCGGGCGCCGCGCTCTTCTATCTGTTGCTCGGCTGGATTCCGTTTGAACGTTCCCTGTGTCGGCGCTGCAACGCGGCTGTTCGATTCGTATCCGACCGTCTGCTTGTCGCCACCGTTCTCCATCATCTCAGCGTACGCTTGATTACCGATCCGCGCTGGCATTGGTCCGCGGCCGTGGCTTTCAAACGTACTGCCGGAGGCGCCGAGATCTGCGTCCTTTTGGGTGCGAGCGTCGTGTTGTTGCTGTTGCTGCTG